>NZ_AP028867.1:1275080-1593850 GCF_036511535.1 Indolivaga capnocytophagoides
TAAACTTTTTGCATATTCTACAGCTCCTTGAAGCATGTAACGCAATAAAATAGGATTTGCATATTGACGAGCACCTTTTGAAGCTTGAACAATAACAGGAGATTTTGTTTCAGCAGCAGCTTGTACAATTGCCTGCAATTGCTCCATATTATTAACATTGAACGCAGGGATTGCATATCCGCCTTTTACAGCTTTTGCGAACATGTCTCTTGTATTTACAAGACCTAATTCTTTGTAACTTACCATTGTTTTTAATTTAATTATATATAAATACTGATTAATTCAAATAATCTATACAAAAATAGAAAATAATGTGATAAAAACACACCTCAAAACTCATTAAATTACATTTCGAGAGCAGAACAATAAACAAATTCACAAAATGCAACCCAGGCATTTCAAAGTTCCTTAATTTTTATCAGAACAGATTACATTTCAACAATTACTGACAGCTGGTTTAATGAGATTATAAATTAGACCAATTATAAATTAGCCGATACTTCTACTTTATGTTAATATAACAACAAGCTGATATACTAAGTTTTACTTCTCATCAATAGATTTTATCGATACCCCATAAACAAGAAATCTTTCAGAGGCTATTTTTTATTGGTAATTTTGTATGTATCAACTAGAAAGAGATAAGAAATAGGGCCTTCAATTTTTTATTCGGAATATAATAAGGCCTGTACACTTAAAAAAACACGATCGATCAACAAGAATATCAATATCAACTAAAAACTATCAAAACAAATGGAAAAGAGTATTAAAGGTACAGAAACAGAAAAATGTCTTCTAAAATCATTTGCCGGCGAATCTCAGGCAAGACAGCGCTATACAATGTTTGCAAAAGTAGCTAAAAATGAAGGTTACATGCAGATAGCTGCTATATTCGAAGAAACAGCCAACCAAGAAAAAGAGCATGCTGAACGTATGTTTAAATACATGGAAGGCGGAATGGTTGAAATCACAGTTTCATATCCTGCAGGAAAAATAGGTACAACCGAAGAAAATCTGATTGAAGCCGCAGCCGGAGAGCACGAAGAATGGGCTCAGGATTACCCTGCATTTGCAGAGATAGCTGAAAAAGAAGGATTTAAACAAATAGCCACCATGTATCGCATGATTGCCAAAGTAGAAAACATGCACGAAGACCGCTACAAAGCATTGCTAGCCCGTGTTCAATCAGGAGAAGTATTCTTACGTGAAGAAGCTATCGACTGGCAGTGTATGAATTGCGGTTTTGTTATCACAAGCAAAACAGCACCAAAACAATGTCCTGCATGCTTACACCCTCAGGCTTATTTTGAACCTTTGAAATGGAATTTCTGATAACTCCTTACCAACTTCAAAAAAAGCGACTTTAAATAAGTCGCTTTTTTTTGTTTCGTTTCCACAAGGATATCCATAAAGGATCATTACTTTTGTGAATAAATCTTAACGAATAAAACATGCACTACATAACACTATTGGCTGGTTTTCTATTATCTATTTTATCATTGAACGCAGAAGATACACATGACTGTGAAATATTATACAGGTCATCACACTATCTAATAAAAGACAATAAATTAACATTGACAGACTCTATTTCCTTACAGATCAATAACAGAGATGGAGAAAATCAGGCAACAATTAGCATTCCATATTCCAAAGGAGATAAAATCAGCATCGGAGAAGCTTGGATTGAAGATATGCAGGGAAATATCATCCGTAAACTACGAAACAAAGAGATTTTGGATCGCAGCTATATTTCGAACATTTCGCTATACGAAGATGACTTTGTTAAAGAATTTTCATTAAAACATAATCAATATCCTTATATAATAAAGTATTCATACAAGATTATATACCCGAGATTTCTCCAAATAGCGACATTTGACTATACTCAACGGCAAATACCTGTAAAGGAAGCTATAGTCTCAGTTGAAACGCCACCGGACTTCAAGATAAAATATCAACAAAAGAATATTACTGATCCGGACATAATTAAAAGTAAGGAGTCAACAATATATAAGTGGATATTTTCATTTCTTCCTCAAAAAAAGGAAAGATATGGAACAGTCAACGATTCAAAACAACCGATATTAAGCATTGTCCCTCTAAACTTTAATTATGGAGCAAGTGGAAGCTTTGAAAACTGGAACACCTTCGGCAACTGGATATATCGATTGAATCAAAACAGAGATATATTGCCTGAAACAGAAAAACTAAAGATTGACGAGCTCTTAAAAAACGGAAAGGACAAAAAAGATAAAATAAGAACACTATACCACTATCTTCAGGATTACAACAGATATATTAATGTCTCGCTAAACATTGGAGGATTACAAACATATCCTGCCGATTATGTAACAACCAATCATTATGGAGACTGCAAGGCACTTACAAATTATATGTTATCGATACTTAAATATGCAGGGATAGAGTCTTTCTACACACTGATAAATTCCGATACCTCAATAAAGGACATTGATACGACATTTGTTCATCTAGCATTTAACCATGTTATCCTAACGGTTCCTCTCGAAGAAGATACACTTTTTATTGAATGTACAAGCAAAACTCTTCCTTTAGGATATATACATTCATCTATACAAGGGCGAAAAGCTTTACTTATCACCGAAAATAATAGCCGCCTGATCAACATCCCTACCCTATCTGATAGTGATGTATTATGTAATACAAACATTGAGGCTCAAATCGATGCAAATGCCAATAATACAGGGATCATATATGCAATGACAACCCTGCGGGGCATCGAATTCGAAGAAATGAATTATATCGTTTCAAACAAGAACAAAAGTGCATACGAAAAATATATCATTTCAAACATTATACCTAAAACAATAGATCAACCGACCATCAACATCGGAGAAATAGACAGAGACAGTCTCTTCATAAAGATCAAAGCTCAGGGTCAAACAGGTTACTCATTCAAAAAAATAGGCAAGAACATTGCTATCACACCTATAAACAACCTAATACCGACATTGGAAAGTATCGAAAACCGGAAAAGAGGTATACAGATTGACTACCCGACACACAGAACAGAGAATCATACATACGAAATACTGAATGAATCCATCTCGAAAATACCGGGCAGTATCATGATCAACAGCCCATACGGCAACTATACACTAAAATTCGACAAGGATGGAAGCAAACTCCACGTACAAAAATCCGTCCTTATCAGATCGGGAAGATATACAATAAATGAATATGCTGACTTTTTTGATTTTATCAAAAAAATAAGAAATATCGAAACAAAAAAATATTATATAGAAATACTATGAAATTACTTTTCACACTATGCCTCATACTGGGAATAGCAAGTCTATGTTCAGCACAAGAGAATTATTCCGAACAATACGGAAAAATAACTCAATACGAGATGTCCATGACCGAATATGAAAATGATCCGGAAGCTGAAGCTCTCGTTATATACAGCTTAGGGAATAATTATTTTCGGGGGGATGACGGTGTTGGTTTTTTTCTGCATATGGAGGTCAGTAAAAAAATAAAAATATTCAAACAAGCAGGTGTAAGCTATGCCAATATAGAGATTCCTTACTATACCGGAGATCGGGGAGCAGAAGAAATTCAGGATATAGAAGCCATTGTTTATAACATGGAAGGCGGTAAACTTGTAAAAAGCTATCTCGACAAGAAAAAAATATTCGAGGAGAAAGTAAACAGCGATTATTTTTTAAAAAAATTAGCCCTCCCCGATGTTAGGGAAGGATCCATTATTGAATACAAATACAAAATAAAAACTCCTTATTTTTTCAACATGAGAAGATGGTATTTTCAAGAAAAGATACCAGTTATTCATAGTCGTTTAAATTATAAAGCGATACCATATTACGAGTACACATACATAGTCAGAGGAACTACAGAATTTGACGAATTCGAAACAAAAACTCCTAATCGCGATGTTTCTTTTGCAGGACTTACATACAAAGAAAAAGAATATACATTCGGGATGAAAAACTTACAAGCCTTCAGGGACGAAGATTTTATCAGCTCCGAAAAGGATTATATAATCAGTATTATTTTTCAGATTTCACGAACATACTCATTCTATAATGGGGCAAAAAGAGATTACATGTCGACATGGCCCGATATGTGTGACGAATTTCTTAAATTCTCAAATTTCGGCAAGTACATCAAAGACAGTGAAAAAGAGGCGAAGAAAGTATTACCAGCCCTGAATCTGACCGGAGCTTCAACTTTAGAACAAGCTAAGTTAATCACCCAATATGTAAGGAACATGTATAGTTGGGATGGATTTAACGACAAATTTTCAACAAATAAACTTTCGGATTTTCTTAAATTAAAAAAAGGAAATGTTGCAGACATCAATCTGTACCTAATCGGCCTGTTAAAAGCCGCCAACATAAGTACTAATCCTGTTGTATTAAGTACGAGAGCAAATGGAGCAATAAGTAAGTCTCACCCCTTTCAACAATATCTAAACTACGTAATAGCAAGGGTTTCTATAGATGGATATACATATTTTATCGATGCATCTGAACCATTACGGTATTTCGACGAATTACCGACAAGATGCATAAATGTCGAAGGATTGGTCGTAAAGCCAAAATCTGAAGAATGGACAGTAACTTCGCAAAAAGAGATAGCCTCTACCTGTAAAAAATTTAAAATAAACATAAAACCAGAAAAATCACTTTTAGATGTAGACATATCATACACACTGAAAGGAGAAGATGCATACCAATATAGAGATATCTATGGAGGTAAAGACGAAAATTTGAAAGAATATTTCAGAAAAAAAAATAACATCTTAGATATAGACAGTCTGAATATACAAAATTACGACAAAGCCGATCAGCCTTTTGAGTTTACATTTAAGACCCAGACTTCATTTGAAAACGTATCAGGGAAACTCTTCATACACCCTTTTTGCAATTTATCGGTGTCTCAAAATATATTTAAGCACGAAAAGAGGTCACTCCCTGTGGATCTGGTGTATCTCCAGGAAGAATCATTCGTTTCTACGATTACAATACCCGAAGGATATAAAATAGAACACTTGCCGGATTCGGTTGATCACAATGGACGGATCATGGCAATCCTTTACAAAACGAAAGTTACAGACAATACAATTCAAATAGAAGCATCATATAAATTTCAAGCAAATATATATGATGCGAAAGATTATATTCGATTAAAAAATTCTTTCGCTGTTCTAACCAAACATTTATCAGATATGATTGTTCTATCGCGAAAGGAATAAGTACCTTATAAATAAAAAAAGAAAGCTTGAATGCTTTCTTTTTTTATTTATTATTTATGAGTCGTTCCAAAGCGTTAATATGCTCTTTAAACACCTGTCGACCTTTCTCTGTAACGCTATATGAAGTATTGGGTTTACGCCCTACAAACTGCTTCTTAACTACGATTACTTCTTCTTTCTCCAAAGCCTTAAGGTGGCTAGCCAGATTCCCGTCTGTTACATTCAGCAGATCCTTAATTGTATTAAAATCCACACTATCATTGACAACCAATACAGACATAATACCTAGACGCACACGGCTGTCAAAGACTTTATTTAATCCTGATATTATATCTTTCATAACCAAATATCACTTTTTCCGAACCTTATAATCGTATTTCAAATACATATAAGCTCCATATATAATATGCAATAAGCCAAAACCTATAGTCCAAATCAACAATCCATACTGAGGAATAAAACCGGCAATAAAACCCAAAAGTATTTCACAGGCTCCAAGTACTCGTATATCAGAATAACTACGAGCACCAAAACCAATCAGGGCAATACCATAAAAGATCAACATTGTTGTAGCAACAAGCGATGGACAATCATTATAAAGGAGAATAATACAAAATACACCTCCTATAACAAGAGGAATTCCTCCATCCCTGAAAAGGCCAAAAGAGATCCCATTAAACAGCTTCATTCCTGATTTTTGGGCCTTTCTCCAAGAAAAATAAACACCCAAAGCCACAGATAAAATCAACACTAAAGCCGATAATATAAATAAATCGGTCAACGCACTGCCTGTAACAGATAAATTATCATACACTATTTTATAAGCGATCATAGCACCAACAAGAGCCACACAACCGGCTGCCACACCAGATATACCACTAAGAGTCAAAAATTTGCTTGACTTTTCCATAGTAGAACGTATATATCTTAAATCATCTATATTTTCACTCATACATATTTGCTTTGAGATACAAAGTAAGTGCTTTTATTTTAAAAGCAACAGTACTTTTTTAGGAGAATATAATATACATTCAAATTTAACAATTAAAAAAAATAGTTTACAGTATCTAAATCAATAAAACAAACATCTCATTCTCTTAATTATAAAGAAAGAGAATGAAGATTAGCTTATTTCATCTAAGTTAAAAAAAACAGTTTCACAAAATATTAAATTTAACAATACGGATTAAAATTAACATATATTTCGTATATTTATAAACAGTTTTTCAATAATTATAAATACTTTTGCATGAACATTGAATATAGTAGAAGGAAGAGTGTGTAAGCTTTTATTTTAAGAGAAACAGATATTCTATTTAATTTATTTATACGTAGCCTGAAAAGTCGAATGAGTTTGCTTTCACCCTGTGTATATATCGACTCTATCCCGTGTCAAGTAAGTAAATTTATTATATAAGTAACAGCAAGTATTTATTGATGTATTTTAAATGATAAGCAGCTCTTGCTGTATGCTTGCAAAGTTAAAAATAGGTCTAAGGCCTTAGAATCAAATTAAAACAGATTAATATCAGTATAAATGGAACTGTTATATCCTCACGAGCATCTAAATTGCTATAACTACGAAAAGGGCGATCGCCCGGCAATCGATCCTATATATTTGAATACTGAAGACAGATACAATATCGACATCTTAGAAAATAAGATAATTATATTACGAAGCGGACTCCTCAATTTTTCTTTTGGCTCTCATCTCAATCAAACACTTACTCCGGGCAATATGATTATAATTCCCGCGGGTTTCAGATTCACGTCCAAAGCATTAGCTGACACAAATATACTCATCTTCAGAATCAGAACAAATGTAGAACTCTGCGAAAGATTTGCACTGGAACAACTGCTGCTGGAAAAGGAAGATGGTGAAAATTTCGACAATATAGGAGTACTTGATTCGAACGAGGTTATAACAGAGTATATAGAAAATCTGATAAAACACATAACTGCAGGTCTCAGATGTTTCTATTTTTACGAAATAAAAATCAAAGAGCTATTCTTTTTATTAAGAGGGTACTACGTTAAAAAAGAACTTCTTCACTTTTTTTACCCCCTATTAAGCAATGATTTGACATTCTCTAATTTTATCTTACAAAATTATCATCAGGTAAGGACAGTCAAAGAGTTAGCAGAACTAACCAATTATAGCTTATCGGGATTCGAAAAGCATTTCAAAAAAGTTTTTGGAATTTCGGCTAGCCAATGGATGAGAAATCAACGAGCTAAAATAGTATACCACGACATTAATAACGGCAACAAAACTTTTAAAGAAATCAGTTACCACCATGGGTTCACCTCTCCGGCTCACTTCAACGATTTTTGCAAGTTACATTTCGGGGCTACTCCCGGACAAATACGCAAACGTAAGTTTCACCCAAAAGGTGAAGTCTGAATAACCTTCAAGTATTAAGTAAATGAAAGCATTTAATGATATATCTTTAAGCTTTAACGGACAAAGCAACAAACAAGTCTGTGACCTTAAAGGCTATCCAATCCGCTTTTCAGATTATTCAATTCGGCTTTGATCTTTTCCAATCGTCTCAATAACTCCAGACGGCGGGTTTCTTCATCCTTTTTTACTCGCAAAGTCTGACGGGCTCCTTCCAGAGTCAGCCCCTTATCTTTTACCAAAGAATATACGAGAGCTATCGCTTCAATATCAACACGTGTATACTGCCTTACTCCGCTGGGGGTTTTCTTCGGCTTAATTTCCTTAAATTCAGTCTCCCAGAAACGAAGAAGAGACTCATTCACATTAAAATGAGCTGCAACTTCTTTTATCGAATAGTATAATTTTTTATCATTATCAAAATCAATCATCGATTTCTATTGTTGACTGTTTACTGATTATTACAAATTAAATATTAGTCCATAACCTGACCATGATTGTCAGCTATACGCAACATCTGATCATATTCTTCAGGAGTAAGATCCATAAAGTAGTATTTAGCCGGATTATCGGGTTTACCCTTAACATGCACTTCGTAATGCAAGTGTGGACCTGTTGATTTTCCGGTGCTCCCTATTTTTCCGATGAGCTCCCCTCTCTTCACTTTCTGTCCTTGCTTCGCAACATACGCGCTCATATGCCCGTACAATGTTTCAAATCCGTAACCATGATCTATAATTATACAGTTCCCATATCCCTGACGCCATTCAGACCAAGTGACAACACCATCTCCTGTTGCATATATATCAGTACCTTCTTTAGCGGTAAAGTCCATTCCGGCATGAAAACGTAATGTACCATACACAGGATCAATACGAGTACCATATCCGGAAGCCACCCTAGACAAGTCTTTATTAGCAACAGGCTGAATGCTGGGTATATGCTGCAAACGATCTTTCTGTTGCTTGGACAGATTCAGTATTTCATCAAAAGACTTGGATTGGACATATAATTGACGAGAGATCAGATCCATTTTTTTAGAAGTCTGCAAAATCATGTCAGGGTTAGACAGTTCAAGCAAATAATCATATTTTCCTACACCTCCACCTGCAGAATTACGAATCGCAGAAGCAATAGGATCGGCATGAAAAATAGCTCGGTACATATTATCATCCCGCTGTTGAATATCTTTTAATACGTCGGATACATTATCTAATCGCTTCGACAATATATTATATTGAGCACGAATAAGCTTATTCTCTTTTTTAAGTTCCATTTCCTTAGGTGAATCAAGCACATAATACATCAAAGCCCAGAAGCCAACAGCCCCAAGTATGATTCCACCTAACAAATTACGGATTATAATGAAGACCTTTTTACCAATACCAGGATAGACACGCTCATAAGTGAGTGATTGCGGGTTATATATATAATATACTTTTTTTGCCATTCTGTATGATAAAACTCTCCGATTTTATTTTCGATATAAGCGCAAAAGTAAAGTTTTTAGCTTATTTTTGCAAACTATTATTTATTAAGAATATGTAAAAAGGCCACTGACCTGTTTATGACTTTAATGAGTAAAAGAACCTGAAACTGTAGCAATTGGACTGAATAAATTGAGATCATTCACCCTACTAATACATAATCAGTTACATTAAAAGCCAAAGTAAATTATAAATCAGACAGTACAATTAAATATTTACAATTACTAAAACATGATGACTTCTAAAGAAATCCGTAATTCATTCAAAGAATTTTTCAGATCAAAAGGACATCAGATCGTTCCTTCTGCACCTATGGTTATAAAAGACGATCCTACCCTGATGTTCACGAATGCCGGAATGAACCAATTCAAAGATATTATATTAGGTAACTCACCTATTAAATATCCCAGAGTCGCGGATTCTCAAAAATGTCTTCGGGTAAGTGGCAAGCACAATGACCTAGAAGAAGTAGGACATGATACATATCATCATACCATGTTCGAAATGCTAGGCAATTGGTCATTTGGCGACTATTTCAAAAAAGAAGCTATCGACTGGGCATGGGAATACCTGACAGAAGTAATCAAATTAGATAAAAACAGGCTGTATGTTACAGTATTCGAAGGCAGCCCCGAAGAAGGACTTGACAGAGATACTGAAGCTGCCGGATATTGGGAAAAACATCTTCCAAAAGACAGAATAATCAATGGAAACAAAAAAGACAATTTCTGGGAAATGGGAGAAACAGGACCTTGTGGTCCTTGTTCCGAGATACATATAGATATACGCTCCGATGAGGACAGAGCTAAAATAGACGGAGCTGCACTTGTCAACAAAGATCCGGATGTAATCGAAATCTGGAATCTGGTATTTATGCAATACAATCGCAAAGCAGATAAATCATTAGAACCTCTTCCTGCAAGAACTATAGATACAGGGATGGGCTTTGAGCGGCTTTGCATGGCTATACAAGAAAAAAAATCGAACTACGACACTGATGTATTCCAACCTCTGATCAAAGCGATAGGAACATTATCGGATACAACATACGGAACAGACAGCAAAAAAGATATCGCTATGCGGGTTATTTCCGACCATATCCGGACAATAGCATTTTCTATTGCAGATGGACAGTTGCCATCCAATGCTAAAGCCGGATACGTTATCCGACGCATTCTACGCCGTGCAGTCCGCTATGGATATACATTTCTGAATCAACACAAAGCCTTCATGCATAAGCTCATACCGGCACTGATTGAAACTATGGGGGAAGCCTATCCCGAACTAGTTCAACAACGGGTATTGATAGAGAAAGTAATCAAAGAAGAAGAAGAATCTTTCCTTAGGACTCTAGAAACAGGAATCAAGCTGCTTGAAAAACAAATAACAGAAACAAAAGAAAAGAAATCGATGGTGTTAAATGGTGTCGATGCTTTTACCTTATATGATACATACGGTTTTCCGCTGGATTTGACAGAACTTATACTTCGTGAAAACGAAATGACTGTGGATGAAGAAGGTTTTAAATCTGAAATGCAGAAGCAGAAAGATCGTGCACGTAACGCCGCGGCTATAGAAACAGGGGATTGGGTTACGATTCGTGAAGGAGATCCCGAATTTGTAGGATATGACTATATCGAAACCGATGCCGAAATTCTTCGTTATCGCAAGATTAAACAAAAAAGCAATGAGTTTTATCAAATCGTATTAAACCGTACTCCTTTTTATGCTGAAATGGGTGGTCAGGTTGGTGATACCGGATGGTTAATAAATGATGATGAGAAGATAGAAATACTTGATACAAAAAGAGAAAATAATCTATCTGTCCATCTGACAAAAAGACTTCCAAAAGATGTTACTGCACATTTCACAGCCCGTATAAATAAGGAAGACCGCATAGCAACTGAATGCAACCATACTGCAACTCACCTATTGCACGAAGCTTTACGAGAAGTGTTAGGTGTACATGTCGAACAAAAAGGCTCATTTGTATCGCCGTCAGTACTCCGTTTTGACTTTTCTCATTTCCAGAAAATGACAAACGAAGAAATACGGGCAGTAGAACGTTTAGTCACTCAAAAAATAAGAGAAGATTTTACCCTAGAAGAAGCCAGAAAAGTACCTATTGCCGAAGCTAAGGAAATGGGAGCTATGGCTCTATTTGGCGAAAAATACGGCGACGAAGTACGTGTAATCCGCTTTGGAAGCTCAGTCGAACTATGTGGAGGAACTCATATATCATCAACAGGCCGTATAGGTTCATTCCGTATTGTGAATGAGAGTTCTATTGCTGCAGGTATCAGACGTATCGAAGCTATTACAGCATCAGTTTGTGAAGAGTACTTCTATACTCAACAAGATGTGATTACTGAATTAAAATCTTTGATGAATAATGCTCCCAACCTGATTCAGGCATTCCATAAATTCTTTGAAGAAAATGCCGAAATGAAAAAACATGTCGAAGGTTTGATGAAAGAGAAAACAATTCAGTTAAAAGATTCGGTTGTAAAAAACAAACAATTCTCAAACGGTATATTGATCTTCTCTTTAAAAGGACAATTTCCATCTGAAATAGCAAAAGATATAGCATTCCAGATCAGAGGTGAATACACCGATCATGCCGTTTTCATCGGTGCAACCGAGATCAGTGGAAAACCAACCCTTACACTTATGCTCTCGGATGATTTAGTGGCTCAAGGATTGAATGCATCTCAAATTCTTCGTGATGCAGCTAAGCACATACAAGGTGGAGGTGGAGGTCAACCTCATTTTGCAACAGCCGGAGGTAAAAATTCCGAAGGATTGGAAAAAGCAATGAATGAGATTATTGAGAAATTAGCATAATCGTAAGATTTATCTTATATTGAATGGCGGATCCTTTAAAAGATCCGCCATATTTATAAAAATACACTTAGGGATTATATTTAATAAAACAACACGATATGAAGCAAGTACTCTTTTTATTTGTCTTTTTATGTTCAACATTCAGCATACAGATACGAGGACAACAATCAATCAGAATCAGTGACATAAACCTAGTTAACTTGGGAAACGGGCAAACCTATGCTCACAACAGAGATGAATCAAAAACCCCAGTAAAAGGAAAAGTTAGAATAATAACAGGCGTAACAACCGAATACATTAATGCTCAATTCAATGATGAAGGATTAGCCATTGGTAAATGGGAATATTATAAGAATAATGAACTGAGATCGTA
Organism: Indolivaga capnocytophagoides; assembly: GCF_036511535.1. Taxonomy (GTDB): domain Bacteria; phylum Bacteroidota; class Bacteroidia; order Bacteroidales; family Dysgonomonadaceae; genus Dysgonomonas_A; species Dysgonomonas_A capnocytophagoides. Next base: position 1,287,446 of record NZ_AP028867.1, read on the forward strand.
TATCTCGTACCAAAATGGATACATGAACGGAGAATGGGGAGAGGTATCTTCTTCAGGTGATCTAAAAGAAAAAAGAGAGTATAAAAATGGAGAAAAAGACGGAGAATGGATTAAGTACTATGATCCAGAAACACCCAAAGAGATAAAGGTATATCAAGATAATAAACTATGCCAAACAAAAACATATTATACTAATGGCAATTTGGAATCAGAACGCAACTTCTCGAATGGCAAAGAGCATGGTTCATATAAACGATATACACTCGAAGGCAATCTTAAAATGGATGAGAACTATGAAAATGGTAAGAAAGTCGGTAAACAGATTGTATACTACACCAGTAATTTATCCGACTATATAGAAACATCCAATTATTCATCTTTAGGTAAACTCGATGGAGAGTTTTCTCAGGTTTATACAGAAACAAAAGCGACAAAAGTAAAAGGACAATATACCAAAGGCCAAAAGACCGGAGTCTGGAAATACTATTCATTAAGCGGAAAGCCGATAAAGGAAGAACTATATGAAAATGGAGTATTAAAAGAAACCCGAAAATTTGAAAATTAAGGTAAAATACCTATTCGAGATTCACCTCAAAGTCTTTCACTTCAAAAAATCTGGTATTGTTCGATTTTACTAAACAATACCTTTTTTATTATATTTGCTAAATAGTTAATTCTACAAACTTAATAAGTATATAAGTTTATCCTCCTTGTTATAGGGTGCATCAATTAGAGAAAAAACAATGGAAAATTACGCGATTTATCTTAATACCGTGCTTCCGGTACGAGCCAATGCAGACGAAAGATCCGAGATGGTTACACAGTTACTGTTTGGACAAACATGTGAAATAACAGAAATATCCGGTTCGTTTTCTAAAATTAAAGATTCGGACGATGGATATGAAGGATGGGTGGATACAAAAATGCTAACTCATATAAATGAATCCGAACATAACAGTTTTCAAACATCTCCGGTTTTCCGCACTTGTGTTCCTTTGGCAGATGCATTCTGCCTTACCGACAAGATGGTATATCACCTGTCAGCAGGCAGTAAACTACCAGATTATAATCCTGAAACAAACAGTATAGAAGTTTCAGGTAAAAAATTCCAAATACACTCATCATTTGTCAGTTACATATCAGATCAGAAAAAACAAAACATTGCTCCTACTGCTAAAATGTTTCTGAATACACCATACCTTTGGGGAGGAAAAAACATTCTGGGCATTGATTGTTCGGGTTTTACACAGATTGTATTTTCATTATGCGGATACAATTTATTACGGGATGCTAGTATGCAGAATACACAGGGGTCCGCTATTGATTCATTAAACGAAGCAGAAACAGGAGATCTCATATTCTTCGATAAAATGGGAAAAATTACGCATGTAGGTATTTATCTGGGCGAAAACAAAATCATACACGCTTCAGGCAAAGTAAGAATAGACAAAATAGATGATACTGGCATTTTTAATACCGAAACAGAAAATTACACACACTCATTAGCATCCATACGAAGGATATAAGGTTCCATATCTATATTTATTACTTAGACCAAAGTATATCATTAAATACTTTCTTTTACTTAATCATGCTGGAATTAAAAAAATCTTATCTTTGCAGTGGAAATTGAAGAGTAACAAGGTCGAAGATCTGTTCGTTAGGTTGGTAAATAAAACTGCCAAAGTCAATTAAGTCTAAATAATTTCAATTACTTATTAAGTTTAAGTATAAAGAATGTCGATAAAAATAGTTGAAGTAAACGATAAAGCTTCAAGAAAAAAATTTGTAAAATTCCCCACTTCGCTTTATAAAGGCAATCCATATTATGTACCCGCATTAATAATGGATGAACTGGCCTCTATCGATGAAAAAAAGAATCCGGCGTTCGAATTTTGTGAGCAGCAATTATTTCTTGCTTACAGAGATAATCAAATAGTAGGACGTATCGGAGCCTTTATCAACCATCGGTCAAATGAACGGTGGGAGCAACTGCATGCACGTTTTGGATTTGTAGACTTCATCAATGATAACGAAGTTGTCGACTCACTTTTTGCAGCTGCAGAAAAATGGGCTAAAGATAAAGGAATGAACGCCATTCAAGGACCTATGGGCTACACTGATCTCGATCGGGAAGGTTTACTTATAGAGGGCTATGATCGTATTTCGACAATGGCTACAACATATAGCCATCCCTATTACAGAGAACAAATAGAAAGATTGGGATTCGAAAAAGATGTAGACTGGCACGAATACCGTATTCCCGTACCGGAACAAGTACCCGAACGTCACCAAAGAATTGCACAGATTGTCGCTAACAAATTCGGATTGAAAGTCTTGAAGTTCAAAAGTTTAAAACAAGTAACGCCTTATGTCGATAAGCTTTTCAATCTGCTAAATGTAGCCTATGCCCCACTCTACGGATTTGTACCTTTGACAAAAAACCAAATAGATCACTACGTAAAAATGTATGTTCCGCTTTTGCGTTGGGACGTAGTCACAATTATAGTAAAAGAAGAAACTGACGATGTTGTCGGTTTTGGTATCGGATTACCCAGTTTATCAGTGGCTCTACAAAAATCGAGAGGTAAATTATTTCCGTTTGGATGGATATATTTGTTGAAAGCATTGAAAAGTAAATCGAATCCAGAAGTAGACCTCCTTCTGACAGGAGTTGCACCCGAATATCAAGGAAAAGGTGTAAATGCAATGATATTCAATGACTTTATCCCGTCATCACATGCTAGCGGTTTCCGATTTGCAGAAAGCAACCCTGAACTTGAGAGTAATAATAAAGTTGCAAATCAATGGGATGGCTTTAATGCCGAGCACCATAAAACAAGAAGAGCCTATATCAAAAAAATCTGATTTTAAGAGATTAGAAATTTTGCTATTACATCAATCAGAACAATAAGAAAGTCAAAAACTTTAATATATCAATCAAGCAGGATTAGTCTATGAATCCTGCTTGATTTTTTTTGTAAAAATCATTATCTTTGTTCGAAACCCTTTTACTGAAACAACAAAGCATGGAAGAAGAAGAATTGGAAGTTAATTTACCTCAGGAAAATTATTCAGATGATGACATTAAAACCCTTGATTGGCAAGAGCATATACGTCGCCGTCCGGGTATGTACATCGGTAAATTAGGAGATGGTTCATCACCTGATGACGGAATCTATGTATTGCTGAAAGAGGTACTCGACAACTCCATTGACGAGTTTATGATGGGCTTTGGTAAAACAATCGAAATTACTATTGAAAACGGAGAAGTCAGAACACGTGACCACGGTCGTGGTGTTCCATTAGGAAAAGTAAAAGATGTATCCTCTAAAATGAATACTGGAGCCAAATACGACTCTAAAGCATTCAAAAAATCAGTAGGATTAAATGGAGTCGGTATAAAAGCAGTAAATGCATTATCATCATACTTCAAAATACAGGCATTCAGAGATAAGCAGACCGTATCTGTTGAATACAGCAAAGCTATTGTTACAAATGAAACCCCGATATCAGCTACCGACGACAATAACGGTACTTTGGTCGAATTTATACCCGACATAACTGTTTTCGGCGAATATCTATATCGTGATGAATATGTAGAAAGCTTATTAAAGAATTATTCATACCTGAATACAGGACTTACTCTCGTATATAACGGAAAAAAATTTCACTCGAAAAACGGATTGGCAGATTTGCTGAACGAGAACATGACATCCGAGCCTCTATACCCTATAATCCATCTCAAAGATGCAGATATAGAAGTTGTTATTACTCACAGCAATCAGTATGGCGAAGAATATTACTCATTTGTCAACGGGCAACATACAACCCAAGGAGGTACACACCAGTCGGCTTTCAGAGAAACAGTAGGACGTGTTATCAAAGAATACTACAACAAAAACTTTGATTACGCCGATATACGCAGCGGGATAGTTGCGGCAATTAGTGTAAAAGTAGAAGAACCTGTGTTTGAATCCCAAACTAAAACCAAACTCGGATCGAAAGATATGGGACCGGGTGGACCATCTGTTCAAAAGTTCATCGGAGACTTTATCAAAAAAGAACTCGACAACTATCTACACAAGGATGCAGAAACATCAGATAGCTTATTAAAAAAAATTCTGGAGTCGGAAAAGGAACGTAAAGCTATAGCCGGTGTTACAAAACTAGCTCGTGAGCGTGCCAAAAAGGCTAATTTGCATAATAAAAAACTACGAGACTGCCGCTATCACTATACAGATTCTAAAGGAGACAATCTGGATAATACATGTATATTTATCACGGAGGGAGATTCGGCAAGCGGGTCGATCACCAAAAGTCGTGATCCGAATCTTCAGGCGGTATTCTCTTTACGAGGTAAACCGCTGAACAGTTTTGGGCTTACTAAAAAGATTGTATATGAGAACGAAGAATTTAATCTACTGCAAGCCGCTTTAAATATAGAAGACGGTCTGGATGGACTTCGTTACAAAAAAGTAATTATCGCTACTGATGCGGATACTGATGGTATGCACATCCGTTTGTTATTACTTACTTTTTTTCTACAGTTCTTTCCTGACCTGATTAAGAAAAATCACGTATATATATTGCAGACACCTCTCTTCCGTGTAAGAAATAAGAAGGAAACAATCTATTGTTATACCGAAGAAGAACGTATTGCAGCAATAGCCAAACTAGGAGCTAATCCTGAAATCACACGATTTAAAGGTCTTGGAGAAATATCACCTGATGAGTTCAAACACTTTATCGGCAAAGACATGCGTCTGGATAAGGTAACAATGAAGAAAGAAGACCTTGTGAAAGATATGCTTAATTTTTATATGGGTAAAAATACTCCCGAACGTCAGGTATTTATCATCGATAATCTGATTCCGGTAGAAGATTAAACACCTACATTATATTATATTAACCTGTTTACAATCATTAAAGTAAATTATACCAACTTAAGATAGAAATGGAAGATTCGCGCGCAATTATTTTGATATATTCTCCTGACCAACCTGGATTGGTCGCTGCAATAACAGATTTTATAAATGTAAATGGAGGAAATATCATCCGCCTCGAACAGCATGTCGATAAACAAGAGAATATTTTCTTTATGCGCGTCGAATGGGATTTAGAAAACTTTATCATACCTAAAGAAAAGATTGGAGAATATTTCCAAACTATGTATGCCAATAAGTATGATATGACATTCCGTCTTTATTTCAATGATTATAAACCCCGTATGGCAGTATTTGTATCAAAGATGTCTCACTGCTTATTTGATATACTTGCCAGATACACTGCCGGAGAGTGGAATGTGGAAATTCCACTGATCATCAGCAATCACGAAGATCTTCGCTGGGTTGCGGAAAAGTTCGGTATAGAATACCATGTTCTGAAAATAAATAAGGACAATAAAGAATTGATTGAAGCCGAACAAAAAGCATTATTACGAGACTATAGCATTGATTTTATTGTTCTTGCACGTTATATGCAAATTCTTACCGACGATTTTATCAGAGAATATCCCAATCGTATAATAAACATCCATCATTCATTCCTACCTGCTTTTATCGGGGCAAAACCATATCATGCCGCATATCAGAGAGGTGTGAAAATTATCGGGGCAACAAGTCATTATGTCACAACAGAACTGGATGCAGGGCCTATTATTGAACAAGACATCACACGCATTACTCATAGAGACAGCGTGACTGATTTGGTTAGAAAAGGTCAGGATTTGGAAAAGATTGTGCTATCTCATGCGATTGAATACCACATCAACCATCAAGTATTGGTATATAAAAACAAAACAATATTATTCTCCTAAGAGATTTCAGACTCAATATACAAATAAGCTCAATATTCTATTCAGATATTGGGCTTATTTTTTAGGTTAAAATCAGAGTTCAATTTCATCTGCAGAAATATATCCGTGACTGATACAGTAGAAGATCAAACCGGATACTGTTTTTATTCCTAGCTTAGCTGTTATATTTTTACGGTGAGAAAGCACTGTATTTAAACTTATATTTAATCTATCAGCAACTTCTTTATTCAACAACCCCAAAGCAATCAACTTTAAGACCTCTAATTCTCGGGGAGATATAGTCTTTTCACTATCCATCTCAGGCAATGCATCACTGCTTAATAAAGTCTGCCAATCATCAAAACCAGCTTCGGCCAATTTGCTGATCATCGGTTTAAGTATCTTTTCCCGTATACGATTATGCTTACCCAAATCATTCAACAACGTATCTACGGCAAAAACCACCGCAAAACATAAATTCTCATTGAAACTTCCCGTAATATGCTTAATCAGAATATTTTTCAAGTCTAAAAGTAGAGCATACGAAGTATCGTCGTCTAATAATCCACTATTAATACGATGCAACAGTTCCTCTTTGAACTTAAAAAAGAGCTTCCGAATTAAAAGTAACTGCGTATTATTCGGATCGCTCATAGCTATAAAGGCATTTAAGTGCTTCTCTATATTAGGAATCTGAGCATGAATATAGTATCCATCGGTCTGTTTTAAATAATTGCTCACTAAATCAACATCGAATCCCTGCAAAAGTTTCTCAGGAAAGTAATCCTCATTCAGATATGTATTCAAAATTGCCAGAAAAAAATCAGGATTCAACTTATGTTCAAGACATATTTCAGCTACGGTCTTTTCTCCCAAACCTAGTTTCAGTCCAAATCGATTTATAACCGGAATTAATAAATAATTCTCACAAATGCTTTCCGAAAGAACAGAGGATACCGAAAGAAATGCCATAACTAATAAATTCAAAACAATGGTTTTTCAAAATTACTGAATTATTCCGAGCTATACTTCTTAATCATTCAAAAATTGAATTGACTGATCCATTTTTGTTCGTAATTTTACCACTGCATATTTACTTAGGGTCTCAGACCTTTTTATTAACTTTGCAAGCATAACAACAAAAGCAGGTTATCGCTTTAAAGTACATCATTAAATACTTTCTGTTACTTATTTTAAATCAACTACAACGAATGAAACCCGACAGTTTAATTTTTGATATGGACGGCACTCTTTGGGATGCTGTAGCTACTTACGCACATTGCTGGACACAGGTATTTGCCGCCAATGGTATTGATAGAAAAGTGGAAAAAAAAGATATACAAGGATACATGGGTATGGAAGCAAAACAAATCTATAGAGTAATGTTTCCAGAACTACCCGAATCAACTATCGAGAAATTGTATAAAGAAATTGTTATCAAAACAGACGAATTATTACCTCAATTAGGTGGAGAAATATACCCCGGTGTATTAGAAGGATTGGAACAATTATCCAGAAAATACAAATTATTTATCCTTAGCAATTGCCAAAAAGGCAGTATTCGTGATTTTATGGTTTTCACAGAAACGAAACCTTACTTTTGTGATTATATTGAGTACGGATCTAACTTTCAGCCTAAACACATAAATATGAAAACTCTGATTGACCAGTACAATCTAAAAGCTCCGATGTATATCGGTGATACCGACTCGGATCGTAAACAATCAGATTTGGCCTCTGTTCCCTTTGTTTTTGCAGCCTGGGGCTTTGGAAATACAGACTCATATGCTCACAAATTCGATCAAATGAAAGATCTTACAGATCATTTTCTTAGTCTTTAAAGTCATATAGTAACTTATGTCCGGAACTCTTATACTAATCATATTCGCTGCATATTTCGGATCTCTTTATCTGATTTCTCATATAATAAGTAAAAAGAGTTCGGACAACGATGCTTTCTTCTCAGGGAATAAAAAATCCCCATGGTATATCATTGCCATTGGTATGATTGGGACAAGCATATCCGGTGTAACATTTGTATCGGTTCCGGGCATGGTTGGCAAATTCGATATGACTTATATGCAAATGGTGTTCGGATTTTTCTTCGGATATCTTGCTGTGGCATATGTTTTATTACCCTTATACTACAAACTGAATTTAATATCAATATATACTTATCTCGACCAACGTTTTGGTTTTTATTCTTACAAAACAGGTGCTGCATTTTTTATACTATCACGCATAATAGGATCTGCAGCGAAACTTTATCTGATAGCTCTTATACTCCAAACCCTTGTATTTGATTATTGGAATATCCCCTTTGAAGTTACAGTAACGGGTATTATTCTTTTTATATGGTTATATACACGCAAGAGTGGCATTAAAACAATTATATGGACAGATACACTTCAGACATTATCTGTGATTATTGCTGTAATACTTATTATATGGCAAGTTTCGCATTTACTTCATTTTAATGTATCGGATGCAATTAATTATATCAGTAAAAGCCCTCATTCCAATATTTTTGTTTTTGATTGGAATAGCTCTCAAAATTTCTTCAAGCAATTCTTCAGCGGCATATTTATAGTTATTGTCATGACCGGACTCGATCAGGATATAATGCAAAAAAACCTAAGCTGCAAAAACCTGAAAGATGCCCGTAAAAACATGCTTACATACGGATTTATGTTTATCCCGATCAATCTGTTATTTCTGGCTTTAGGAGTATTATTACTTATCTTTTCTGGACATCAGGGAATTACTCTACCAGTGATTTCTGACGAGATATTACCCTTCCTCGTAAGCAATTACCTGGGAATAGGCTGTCTTATATTCTTCACGGTAGGTATTATAGGAGCATCTTTCGCCAACGCCGATTCGGCACTTGCATCTTTGACAACTTCTTTCTGTGTAGATATTCTAAATATATCTTCCTTAGATAAGGATCGGGCAACCACTATGAGAAAAAGAGTTCATTTCGGTATGAGCTTAGTTTTTATATTAGTCATTCTACTTATACACTACATCGGGCAGGATAATATACTAAATACAATATATAAAGTTGCCTCATACACCTATGGACCCTTACTCGGTATGTTTACCTTTGGATTATTCTCCAAAACCAATATTAAGGATAAATATATGCCCATAGTCTGCATTGCATCACCAGTAGCCTGCTATGCCATAGAAGTTATTCTTCAAAACTATCTGAACTATAAAGTTGGATACGAAATACTCATGCTGAACGGACTGTTAACAATTATAGGTATGCTGATTATAAAACAAAAGCCGCAACAATAATTCCGGCCGTTATATAAATTCCATTATTTGTTAATTTCACATATCCATCAGAAAAACGAACTGCTCCAAGACATCAGATACATACCCGAACGCTCAGCTTCTGCATATCTGTCCTTATTAAAACTGTATAGATAAGGGGCTTTATGAGCTCCCGCCTTTCTTTTTTCCTCCAATTTAGTAATTAAACCTACCGAAAGCATTTTACGCTGAAAATTTCTTCTGTCAAGTTCCTTTCCTATAATAGCTTCATAGACCATACGTAATTCCGGCATTGTGAATTTCTCGGGAAGTAACTGAAAACCAACAGGAACATAACCTAATTGAATTCTGATTGAAGAGATTGCTCCGTCTATAATATGACGGTGATCAGAGTATAAATTAGGGAGTTTATTTAAGGAAAACCAGTCTAGTTCTTCAACGTCATGATAAACATTCAAATTAACTTTAGTGTATTCTACCAATGCATAATATCCCATTGTTACAAAACGGCGTAAATACCACTTTGCAACATCTGCATCCATATTCAGATCTTCTATAAACTTCTTATTATCAGAAAAATCAAGACGATTACACTCTCCAAACAAATGAAATTGTTTTAAGAATACATCGTCCAATCCAGTTCGTATATTCAAAACCCGGCAAGCTGCATCATCAACATTCTCATCCACTCGAACAAAACCTCCGGGCAGCATCCAATTCTCGCTTTTTAACAATTTATTAAGAAGCACTTTGATTTCTCCCTCATGAAAAGAGAATATTACACAATCAACAGATATACTATCCAGATATTCTTCCTGTGTAGGGTATGTCAACGACTCCCCAGATTTAAATAGTCGGGTCATAGATGTATGTGTTTGATTTTCTTATAAAATTGTGCTATTATCGCCTAATAACTAACGTTGTCGTTTTATTTTAACATTTCTATTTACAAAGTTAATAGAAAATCTCACACAGCCTAATTTATTCCTCAATAAAACCTTTGTCTACCATTCTTTCTGGATTAGAAAATAAAGCCATCCCTGTCCTCATTTTCTTAAAATTGAGTTTTCTATAAAAATCCTCTTTCCCAGGTGATGCATATAATATAAAATTACAATCGGGAGTCTTAAGCATTAGACGTTCAACAATTTCGCGTCCGATACCCAAGCCCTGATAATCAGAATCTATAGCAACATCATATAACGCAGACTGTCTTATACCATCAGAGATCAACCGTCCGAATCCTATCATTTTTATATCATCAAAAACGAAGATCGAGGCATAGCTGTTTTCAAAAGAAATCCGATGTTTTTCTTCGTCAGTAAAAGACATGCCAACTCTCTCCAATAAACGGGGAACACATTTCCAATCTATCTCATTAAGATCTTCTTTATATCGTAAATTCATGTCACTTTTATATCAATTATTCCTCATCATCTTTAACACCTCTTATTTCTCTCGCAATCATCAAATGTCTTTGCGCCATTTCTTCACTGCCTATATTGGCATAAGCCTGAGCCAGATATTCATGACAGGCCGCATGGTCGGCTTTAATACCCGAAGCCCGAGACAAGTCTGTTATAGCGAGTTCGTATTCTTCCATAGCTATCCTATTCTTCCCTCTATTGTAAAGAGCCTTAAATAGCATCGGACTTAGAGAAACCGCTTTATTAAAACAAACATCTGCTTCATAATAGTCTTTCAAATCATAGTGGGTAACACCCATTCTTACCCATGCATCTACATAAGTAGGATCGAGTTCCAATGCCTTTTTAAAGTTAGCCAAACCTGCTCTTGTATCTTTGTACGAAACAATACATTCATTACCCAACAGATAATACTCTTCGGCATACTTATGCAATGCTTTTCGTTGTTCCAGCATTTTACTGATAAGCAGCTGATTTTGATCTTTCAGTTCCTTTATTACGTTCAATTTTTTACGAATAAAACGCTTCGACAAAGGTTTTTCTATATCATAACGTGCTCTGATTGCTTTAAAGAACGTCTCAATACTTGCTTCAAAGTCATCTTTATCAAACAAGTCTACGGTTTGCTTATAAAGATAATCGGCATCAGATTCCTTCAACGCTTTTTCTATCAATTGCTGATTGTTAAATTGACGGCTGAATTCTAGGATTTCAGATCTGACAAATACATCCGATCTGCCAATTGCCTTCTTTAAAGTCATACCTTCCAATGAAGTACAACGGCTCAAAGCGACATATGCCTGCCCTCCTGCAAATACACCACCATTAAAATCGACGATCACCCGATTAAAGGTCAATCCCTGACTCTTATGTACAGTAATAGCCCAAGCAGCCTTCAATGGCAGCTGGGTAAATGTGCCGATGATTTCTTCTTCGATTTTTTTCTCCGCTTCATTATACTTATACCTGTAATTACGCCAAGTTTCCAAGTCAACTTGTACTTCACGTCCATCTTCAAGCAGTACATATACATTGTCATACTCATCAATGTTAGACACAACCCCCAGCGAACCATTTACCCATCGGCGAGGCCATTGCATATCATTTCTGATAAACATAACCTGTGCATGCTCTTTTAACAATAAATCTTTGGCTGTAGGCAAACTCGATTCGGGAAAATCACCATCGATCAATCCCGGACTTAAAAATTCGGGAGTAGACAATTCTGCCATTTTCCGTTCATTTATATAATCAACATTATCCCGCTTGGTTGCTAATGTGATATACATTTCATCTGCTGACGGATTAAATGACGGATTGTATCGGCTATTTAATGTCTGGAGATCTAACGCTCCCACACTTCCATTCCGAATTTTATCCAGAATAGAAATAAAAGCCTTGTCTGACTGACGGTATATTTTCGTAAACTCTATAGGCACAAGTCTTGTTTCTGAGAATACTTTTGCCGAAAAGAAATAAGGATTCGGATAGAAGCGGTTAAGAATATCTTTTGAATCACTTGTTACAACCGGTTCAAGCTGGAAGACATCCCCAACAAAAACCAACTGCTTACCCCCAAACGGAGTCCGCATATTATTAGAATATACCCGAAGGATACGATCTATACAATCAACCATATCAGCTCGTACCATCGATATTTCATCAATAATAATGAGTTCTACCTCCTGAATCAGCTTTTTATGTTCCTTCTTATATTTAAAAAATTCGAATATCCGACCATTAACCAAACTCAAATCCGGATCATCGGGCAACATAGGGCGAAAAGGTAATTTAAAGAATGAATGTATCGTTGATCCATTGGCATTAATGGCGGCAATACCGGTCGGAGCCAGTACTATAAATTTCTTTTTAACAATTTCGCAAAGATGCTTCAGAAATGTAGACTTACCTGTACCAGCTTTTCCTGTAAGAAAAACCGATTGCCGAGTACGGGTTATCAAATCCAAAGCACTCTTAAATTCAGGGTTAGATGTATCTATTATCGGGGTCAAAATATATCAATTTGAATATCATGACAAAGGTATAAAAAAGCCTCGAATCAGAATCTGATTCGAGGCTTCTTTTAAGTATCTAAATGCAACTATTATCGCAAATATTTATTGAAAATCTGCATCAGAAACACCCTCATTAATTTTTACATCAATCACGTTGAGTTCAATTTCCATACCTACATTTAACGTAGATTTGTAAGGAATCTTTACTCCAGATATTTCTTTATAATCACCATAATATCCAATCTGATCTACGGTCTGACCTTCAGCGACTTCTTTTTTGACACCTTCGGCTACTTTTAATCCAGTTTTCACATCATAAAAGAATGACACATCGCCATCAACTAGCTTATAAGTATCCGTACCGTTGATATTTTCAATACCTGCAAGTTGAATACTCGAAGAATTAACCATCAGCAATTCGGGAAATACGGCAGCATATTTTAATTCAGCCAGATCATCGTCTGTCATATCTTTACGTTGTCCCTGAATTTCCGCATAACCTGACTTTCCATTATAAACGGTTTTCAGCATAGTCATCCCCATGACTGATACATTCTGAAATGATTTTCCATCAGCAGTTTCTTTCTTTATTAAAGTCAGTTCCTGTCCCTGAATCTTAGCTTTAGAAGTTACCATTAAGGTTTTGATCTGCTCAAGTGCGGATTTACCTCCCACCACACTGATATATTTATCAAGAATACTTTTGACCGTAACATCCGACGAAACAGCTTTAGCCTCGGGTTTGGCGACAGGATTACCGTATTTATCGAAGTAGTTGATAGGCAGCCCTATCTTTTCCAATCCGGGTAATACATCAGAGGCCTTTCCGGCAATAACAATACGAGCTGCATCATCTGTCAGATATTTACGGGCAGCAGCCTGTACTTGTTCCAAAGTCACAGCTTCGATATTTTTAATATAATTCTCATAAAAATCGGCAGGTAAATACTGAGTTCTTTCTCTTAAAGCAAAACTAGCTATTGTCTGAGGTTTCTCTGCATTCATAACAAATGAACCGATAAATTTAGCCTTTGCCAACTTTAAAGCATCTGCTGTAGGAACTTCCGACCTGATGCGTTTCACTTCTTTCAACATTTCTACTACAGCACTATCTGTTACTGCATTACGAACAGCAGCATATGCTCTGAAATCTGAAGTATATTTATCTCCCGAAAGATTAGAATAAGAGCCATATGTCCATCCATGTCCTTCGCGAAGGTTCATAAACAAGTAGCTATCACTGCTTCCTCCAAGAATATAATTTGCAAGCATTGCCGCAAGATAATCAGAATCAGTCATTTTCAAATTAACTACATTATTCACCGAAATCTCAGATTGAACGGCATTTGGAACATCGACGAAATCAATTTCAGTATTAGTCAGATTTGCAGGCTCTGTATATTTAGAAACCGGAGCCGGAGTTTTTTTCCATGAAGAGAAATTTTCGGCTACCAATTTTTTAGCATCTGCAAATGTTACATCTCCAACTATAACCAGATAAGCATTAGTTGGTACAAAGTTTGTCTTATAATAGTTCTTCACATCAACTAGCGAAACCTTACTGATAGACTGCTCGGATAGATATTCTCCGTAAGGATGACTCTTTCCATATATAAGCACACTCCGTACACGGTTTGCGATTGATTTTGTACTTTTTTCGTCAGCCTTCAAGCCATCCAGAGATTTAGCCTTTTCGCTATCCAGCTCTTCCTGTGTAAACAAAGGATCTAAAGCCCCCTTAGCAACTAAAGATAAAGTCTGTTGGAAGTATTTTGAAAGACTGTTTCCACTTATATTTTCAATACCAAAACGAACTGATGACCCCAAGAAATCAAGCTGTTCATTAAAATCATCTTTTGATATTGTTGAAGTTCCATTTCCCAGCATCGAACTGGCTAAATTACTTACCCCTTTGATATCACCTTCCACACTCGGCTGGTTATCTAAAGCCAAAGTAAATGTAACTCTTGGCAGCTTATGGTTTTCAACCACAAGAACAGTCAATCCATTGGGTAATTTAAAACTTTGTGCTTTGCCTAAGTTTACTGTTGGAGCAGGACCCGGTTTTGGCTGAACCGACCTGTCGACCTGAGCTTGCAGCGATACGCTTAATACAAATGCCAGGGCTACATATAATATTTTTTTCATATTCGTTTTCAATTTTAGATCTCTGAACTATTTAGTAACAGAAAGTATTTAATGACGTATTTTAAGCGATAACAGACTGTTGCTATTATGCTTGCAAAGTCAACAAAAAGGTCTGAGACCTTATTTTTGAGGAATATAATCTATAACTACCCGTTGATTAGGCTGTAGATACTTTTTTGCAATATCTCTTATTTCTTCTCTTGTTATAGATCTGTATATATCGATACTTGTATTTACCAACTTAGTATCTCCATACAGCAGATAAGCCTCTGCCAGATTATGAGCTATACCTTCTGATGTTGCATTTGCATTAACCGCAGCATTTTCGAATTGATTCTGAATCTTTTGAAATTCTCTTTCAGAAATCAGATCAGTTGATATTTTTGCAACCTCTTCATCTATTACTTTCTGAACCTCTTCTGCCGTTTTTCCTGTCATTGGGATTGCATAGATAATATATGCACTATAATCTTCTTCAGTCATATTAAACGAAGATGCTTCAAGAGCAAGCTTATCTTTATCAACCAATCGTTTATAAAGCCTTGAACTTTTTCCATCACTCAAAACAGAAGATATCATATCCAGAACTCTTGCATCACGTTGCTTCATCGAAGGTGTACGATAAGCATTCAATAACATTGGCAACTGAATATTAGGATCTTCGGTGACTGCATTTATCTGAGTAGTTATAAGATCTTCTACATATTGATTCTTAGCAGGACGAGGTCCGCTGGGTATAGTAGCAAAGTACTCGTTAATCCATTTTTTTGTTTGTTCTTTATCAAAATCTCCGGCAATAACCAATACCGCATTACTTGGTAAATAGAATTTTTTAAAGAATGCTTTAAACTCATCTAATGTAGCAGCATTAAGATGCTCCATAGAACCGATGGGAGCCCAACGATATGGATGCTTTTTGAATAGATTACTCTTAATAGATTCCCACAGACGTCCATAAGGAGCATTATCCATACGCATACGTTTCTCTTCCTTTACCACTTCTCGTTGTGTATCTACTCCTATTTGGTTAATAACCGGATGAAACATACGCTCCGACTCCATCCATAATGCTAATTGCAGATTGTTAGACGGGAATGTCTCATAATAATAAGTACGGTCGTCCGTCGTATTAGCATTTCCGCTACCGCCGTTGGCACCCATTATTTTATCCCATTGCCCACGACCAATATTTTCCGTTCCTTCAAACAGCAGGTGCTCAAAGAAGTGAGCAAATCCCGTTCTATCGGGATTCTCATCCTTAGCTCCCACATGATACATGACAGCTGTTGTTACTACCGGAGCTGAATTATCCTGTTGCAAGATAACATGCAATCCGTTATCCAAGGTATATTCATCATACTCGATATGCTGAGCAAAAACTGCTGCTCCCGACATGAATATTAAACCTAAAACACTAAAAATTTTCTTCATATGTAAAGTTTTATAATCTAAAGGTCTCAGACCTATTAATTAATAAAATTCAGTAATCTTGTCTATTTGTTTACTATATAAGATAAGAAAAACACTTTATCTCACTAATAGTCGCTAAATATTAACAAAAATCACAAAAGATCTATTTTTTTACCATAAGTAAATAAAAAAACCTTCGGCCTCAATCTTTTTGGGGGTACAAGCTATTCCACCACGAAGGATCATCTTGCAGCCATTTGGCAAACCATGCATAAATAGAATAGTTCCATTCTATACGTTTTTTATAGTCACGTATCCCATGATTTTCACCCTTAACCTGAATAAATTCAACAGGTTTACCTAATATCTTTAAAGCTGTAAACATTTGGATACTTTCACCAATCGGCACATTTGTATCTTCTGTTCCATGCAACAGCAATAAGGGAGTATTTACTTTATCTGCACTGAACAATGGACTCTGATTTACATATAAATCTTTGTTATTCCATGGATAGCTGCCTGCACTGGCCCCCGAACTATAGGTATATCCCCAATAACCCTCGCCCCAGTAACTTGATAAAGCACTGATGCCGGCATGAGATACGGCTGCTGCAAAAATATCGGTACGCGTCTGCAGGTACATAGTCATAAATCCTCCGTAAGAAGCACCAATACACCCTATTTTTTTATCATTCACGAAAGAATGTTCAGATGCAAATTTCTTAGTACCTTCTATTATATCATCTGCTGTACGTATCCCCCAGGCATTGACATGGCGGGCGGCAAATTCCTGACCGTATCCGGTAGTACCGCTCGGCTGCAAAACATACACAACATATCCCATAGCTGCGTACACATGTCCGGGATATGGCGCATCAAAAGTACGGGGAGTAGGCATAGTGCCTCCATAATAATAAACAATCAAAGGATACTTTTTTGAAGAATCGAAATTTGGCGGAAGATAAAAACGTCCGTCTATTGTAGTTCCGTCCGATGCAGTAAAACTCCAATCCTGGACTTTGCTCAGATTCAATTTTTCTAATCGCTCATTATAAGGATCCGATATCAGCGTTGCTTTATCACTTTTCAAATCAATAGTATATGCTTTGGTCGAGTTTGATACACTTAAACCTATATATGCTGCAAAATTACTACCTTCCGAAAAGTCCATTGAACGAACAACATCTTCGACTAATTGCAGCTGAACGAATTGCCTGGATTTTGGATTATACCTGTAAACCCGTTGATAATCCTTATCGGTGACACCTAAATAAATCTGTCCGTCAGTATGATTCCAAACTGCATAATCGACACTTGGATCAAATGATTTGGTTATGGGATCAACCTTTCTCGATGCTAAATCCATTATAAAAGCCAATCCATTATAACTGTTAGGAATCTGTCCATCCTTCACTTTTTTGCCGATGCCACCAAATGCTTCTCCCGAACCTTCAATGAGCAGGCTTTTTCCATCAGGAGAGAATGATGCCGAACTTACAAAATACTGATCCGACCAGATTGTATCTATCGCCAGAGTCTGCAAATCCATCATATATAACGAACTGGAAAAGAAGGGTCTTATAGTAGGAGTATACTCAGAAGTCGAAAATAATAAATAGCGGGAATCCCGGCTCAGATCATTGATTCTTGCTGAATTCTTACCATAGGTCAAACGTTCCTTTATTCCAGTTTGCAAATTATAACGTGAAATAAAATAGCGGGTATCCGCATCAGGCTGTCTGTTCTCGGGCGTAGATATCAGTACCAGATCACCTTTTTGAGGATCAGGAGCTTCACTTTCTGTATACAATAAAGATTTCTCATCGTATGTAAAACGAAAATTCCCGGCGTGAATATCTCTTACTAAAACTTGTTCTGCTAATGTTTCAGGATCTACTGTATACAAAATATTTTTACTGTCTGATCCATTTACATAGTAGAGTTTATCAGAAATCGGCATCCATGCATATTTTTTGCTATTATCCAAAGCTACCCTTCTGTTCGTTCTTAAGGTAAGCAACTCTTTTTCAGAAAACGACTTCCCATCGTTTTTTACAGTTAGATACTCCAATATAACATATTGCCCATTAGGGGATATCGAAGTATTAGTTAATCTTGTACCCTCCAATATATCCTTTATCGTTACATTCCTTTTTTCATTTACCCCGAATGTATAATTAACCTGAGCATTTTTATCTTCCGGTTCAACCGTAACTTTTACTCCTTCAGGACTCTTATTTGTTGATAAACTCAGGTACTTAATCATTATATTATAAGTACCGGGTTGTCCGGGAAATGTAAGTTTTACAGTTTTAGAAGATGTCAAAGTATCTTCGACTGTTACTTTTGATGTTTCTTTGACTCCATTGATATATGCCTCAAACATGCTGGGCGCAGAAATCTTCACTACGGTCTTAGCATATTTATCCACATTTAATTGAAATGAAAGCAGATGAAATCTTGCCCCTTCCTGAGCCTTACTTAAAAGAAAATAACCTGACAAATCAGACTTTAACAACTCCGTATAGGCTTGTTGATCAGGGAAAGATATAAATGTTTCGAGAAGATTTTTATTCTCAAATTTATCACCTTTAATATTTATCGAATCCATCATTACAGGATTCTTTACATCATATCCCCTTCCTGTGGAGTATAACTGCTTTAATGTTACAGTTTGCCCATTTAAGATTTGTAAAAGAAACAGGCAGCAAAATAAAAATGGGAACCTTAATTTCATCATATTATCTGATTTTTTAATAAGTCTTTTAACAAAATTAGCAGAAAATTCATATCGAATATCCCTGCTAATTACTCTAAACCATCTTTTACAAAATCTCTTTCTGTAAAATTATTTATATATCATCAAGCATTTTTTGCCTTATAAGCCATTGCATAAAAACGTATTTGTTTTATCATAGACACTAATCCGTTCGAACGAGTCGGCGACAAATGTTCATCTAAACCTATACGGTTTACGAAATAAAGGTCTGCATTTATAATCTCATCAGGAGTACGGTTCGACAATACTTTAATAAGTAAAGCTATAATACCCTTCACGATCACAGCATCACTTTCTGCTTTGAAATAAATACGACCGTCAACGTATTCCGCCTGAATCCAAACCCGACTCTGACACCCTTGTATAAGATTAGACTCTACCCTGAATTTTTCGTCTAAGGGTTCTAACGAATTACCTAACTCTATAAGTAAAGCATATTTATCCATCCAATCATCAAAAACCGAAAAGTCTTCGATAATCTCATCCTGTACATCATTGATGCTTGGAAAGCTCAATTCTTTTTCCATTATTTATTATCTGAGGTTCCCCTCTATATCTAGTTATTGTTATTTTTCTTTATACACCACTTCCAACACTGTTTGCCCTACTGCTTTCAATGTTTCCTTACTGATACTGTTCATGTCATCTTTTGATGTATGCCAATACCATCCAAATCCAGACTGTGTATTTTCGTCATTATGAATAATATCTATACTCGGGATTCTTCTGTTTTCATTCACAGGTACATGATCGTCTGTTATACCTCCGCCATTTTTATCGATAAAATATTTACCATAGCCAAGATCACGGGCTGTACGCCAAACTTTTTCTACAATATCATTGGCATACTGACGAGAGATAGCTTCTTTGTAAAAAGTTGCATCGGGAGCCCCAACCATATCCAGCAGAATGCCGAAACGGGCTTTATAATCTTGTATATGTGGATTTTTAGACCAATATTGCGAACCTAGGCACCACCATTCACCTTCCGGCGCATTAGTTACAAATGAAGGAGTACCATAATCCTCTGCATCAAAAAATATAATATCAACGCCTATATTCGGAGACTGGGTTTGTATAGAACGTGCAACTTCCAAGAGAACTCCTACCCCACTCGCACCGTCATTAGCTCCTTGTACAGGAGATTTATGATTTTTTTCATCGGGATCCTGATCCGAAAACGGACGTGTATCCCAATGCGCAAAGAGTAACACTCGGCTGGCATTTTCAGGATTAAAAGACCCGATAATATTTCGGGAATGTAAAACAGTGCCATCAAATGCTTTAACATCCATACGCTGTTCAGTAACACTTGCACCAAATCTCTTCAGCTCAGCAACGAGATAGTCTCCACATGCAATGTGCTCTTTTGAGTTAGGTACACGTGGGCCAAACGCCACTTGCTTATCTACAAACGAATATGCACTATCCGAATTAAAAACAGGCGATACCTGTTGATATTTCTGTTCAGCAGATGTGTTGTTCGTTGTTGTCTTTTGTCCACACGAACAAGCCAGCAACCCTATAGTGCATCCTATTAATGATATGTTTCGTAAGCTCATTTTAATTTCTATATAATTATTAAGTCCTAGACCTATTTATTGACTATCCAAGCATAACAGCAATAGTTAGTTATCATAAAAAAATGCAACCTTAAATACTTACTGTTACTTATTAATTAAGAACTGTATTTACAAAATTAACAAAAAGGGCTGAAATTCATTTATATTATCTCTTTTTATTAGCGTTTACACCTGCCAACCCCATACTTTCGTATGTTTCGGACAAAGTTTCTTCATTATTCATCATTACAAGTAATTTATCTCCGACATTTAACTCAGTCTTACCTTTCGGAATAAAGTATTTTTCGCCCCGTTTCACCAAAACAACCAAAGCATCATCCGGTAAAGGCATATTCATCAAGGCATGCCCGTTTTTCAGAGCATAATCAGTTACAACGATCTCTGTCGAAATAGAGCCTATATCTTCGGCCAAGTCTACATCAAAATCATCCAGCCTTCGCCGCTTCTTTGATGGAGCAAGCAGTCCGAGCCATTTAGCAACCTGCGTAAGAAATGTACCCTGTAAAAGAATCGATAATAAAGTAATGAAGAAAACCACATTAAAAATAAAACGGGCATGAGGTACGTGTGCTGTCAATGGATAAATAGCAAATATAATAGGCACAGCTCCACGCAAGCCTACCCACGACAAAAATACCTTATCCTTAAAACAGACCTTACGAAAAGGAGCCAGACTGATAAATACACTAAGCGGACGGGCTACAAATATTATAAATAGGCCTATAACAAGGGCAGGAACTGCTACCGGATACAATTCGTGTGGTTCAACCAACAATCCCAGCATCAGGAACATAACTATTTGACTCAGCCATGATATTGCATCAAACAGTTTGAATGTAGTACGCTTAGTTATAAATTTAGAATTACCAATCACTAAACCACCTATATATATCGCAAGAAAACCATTACCTTTTATAAAGTGTGTAAACGAAAATATAAATATACAGAATGTTAATACAATTATCGGATAATAAACATCATTATCCAATCTCATCTTATTCAACAACTTAACTGCAAATTTAGCAATAAAATATCCTGCTGCTCCACCGATAATTATCTCGATAACAATAGATAAAGCAATCTTTAGAATATCGGGTTCACCTCCTGCCTTTATCAGGCTGATCAAAGTAATGGTAAGCATATACGCCATCGGGTCGTTGCTGCCACTTTCGCATTCGAGCGTCGGACGGAGGTTATTTTTTAACTTTACATTTTTTGATCCCAGAATAGCAAATACCGCAGCCGAATCAGTAGATGACATCACCGAAGCCAACAAGAAAGCTGTTATCAGCGAAAAGCCAAGAGAAGGCAACAATTCGCCACACAACCACCATGCAAAAAATCCGGTAAATGCTGCTGTAAGAAGAACTCCGGCTGTAGCCAGTGCTACACTTTGACCTATAACCGGCTTTATTTCACTGAATTTAGTATTCAATCCGCCTGAAAACAAAATAATACACAATGCAACAGTACCGATAGCTTCTGCCACATGTAAATTATTAAACGTGATACCTATACCATCGGATCCGAAAGCCATACCAACCGCTATAAACAGAACCAAAGCGGGAATACCTAAACGCCCCCCTATCCTACCTACCAGAATACTGATAAAAACAAGTATGGATAATACTAATAAAAAGGTTTCTAACATTAGTTTTGTGTTTTGAGTAAAACTTTATGTGTGTTGACTTCCAATCTGATTTTTCCGGAATACACTAAAGGAAAATTCTCTTTTACATGTCCTACCGGAAAATCAAACACTACCGGATAATTGTATCCGGAAACTAAATTCATTATAGACTCATAGATAGGAGCATACATAAGAAAATCTTCTTCACAATCAGCAAATTGGCCGACAACTAGTCCTGAAAGTCGATCTAAAACACCGGCTAGTTTCAACTGCCACATCATACGATCTATTTTATAGGCTCCCTCTCCGATATCTTCGACAAATAAAATGGAATTATCCGGCACATCAGCAAAAGGAGTACCAATAAGTCCTCCCAATACAGCCAGATTTCCACCCCATAAACGACCATCAGCTATACCAATTCGATTTAACGGATGTGAAGAAATTGAATATTCATCTATACCTTCGAAAAGCAGCCTTCTTAAATACAGAGAAGCTGTATCTTCTGCATCCTCAGCCAAATGACGAGCCATAGGTGCATGCGCCGAAAGTATCCCATTTTTCATAAATGCTAAATGCAAGGCTGTTATATCGCTATAGCCAACCAACCATTTAGGATATTTCTTTATTTCGGTAAAATTCAATCTATCCAATAAATGAACAATACCATACCCTCCCCTCGAACAAAAAATCAATTTGACATCGGGATCATCCATTGCACCTTGCAAATCTTCGACACGTTGTTCTACAGTTCCACAAAAACGCCCGTTCTTTTCCCTTGCATATTGGGAAACAATAACATTCAGGCCCCATGATTCAAGAACTAGTTTGGCCCCATCTATAAATGATGATTCTATACTTCCCGAAGGAGAAATAATTACAGCCTTATCATTCTTATTTAATAAAGGCGGGGAAATATATTTTTTCATATCAACCGGATATTCGTTCAAACAAAGATACAAATTTGAAAAAAACGGCTTATGAAAAATAGTATTAAAGTTTGTGCAGCTTATAAAAAATAAGAGACACCTTAGTGATGTCTCTTATTCAATTATATTATAAGTCTACAATTATGCATCAATCTTCGCATAAGTAGCATTGTCTTCGATAAACTCACGACGGGGAGCCACATCTTCACCCATTAGCATAGAGAAAATATGATCAGCTTCTGCTGCATTTTCGATAGTAACCTGACGCAATGTACGGTGCTCAGGATTCATGGTAGTATCCCACAATTGAGAAGCATTCATCTCTCCCAAACCTTTGTAACGCTGCGTATGGATTGCATTTTCATTTCCTTCTCCGTACTTATCGATAAATGCCTGACGTTGTCTGTCATCCCAGCAATACTCTTCGATTTTACCTTTTTTACACAAGTAAAGTGGAGGTGTAGCAATATATACATATCCACGTTCTATCAACGGACGCATATGGCGGAAAAAGAATGTAAGTATCAATGTCGCAATGTGGCTACCATCCACATCGGCATCGGTCATTATCACCACTTTGTGATAACGAAGTTTTTCGATATTTAATTCTTTACTGTCATCTTCTGTTCCTATCGAAACGCCTAAAGCTGTATATATATTTTTGATTTCTTCGCTTTCCAAAACCTTGTGAGGCATTGCTTTTTCTACATTCAGAATTTTACCCCGCAATGGCAGAATAGCCTGAAATCCACGATCTCGACCTTGTTTAGCTGTACCACCCGCAGAATCCCCCTCGACAAGAAATATCTCGCATGACATAGCATCTTTACTCGAACAGTCTGCCAGCTTTCCGGGTAATCCTCCACCTGTAAGCGGAGATTTACGCTGTACCATTTCACGAGCCTTACGAGCTGCATAACGAGCAGTCGCCGCAAGAATAACCTTTTCAACAATTGTTTTGGCTTCTTTAGGGTGTTCTTCAAGGTAATATCCTAAAGCTTCACCTACAGCCTGATCCACAGCACCAATCACCTCATTATTACCTAATTTGGTTTTAGTCTGTCCTTCAAATTGAGGTTCTGCTACTTTAATAGATACTACAGCTGTAAGACCTTCTCGAAAGTCGTCTCCACTGATTTCTACCTTTACTTTTTCGAGCATCTTCATATCATCTGCATACTTTTTCAAAGTACGGGATAATCCTCTGCGGAAACCTGTAAGGTGTGTACCACCTTCTATTGTATGTATATTATTTACATAAGAAAATATATTCTCGTTATAAGAGGTATTATATGTCATCGCTACTTCAACAGGAATACCCTGCTTTTCAGTAGTGATATGTATCACATGATCAATAAGAGCTTCTTTCGATGAATCTATGTACTTAACAAATTCCTCCAGACCTTTTTCTGAATAAAAGACTTCAGATTTATAAGATCCGTCTTCTTTTTTATGACGAAGATCGGTCAATGACAATCTTACACCGGCATTAAGAAAAGCCAACTCTCTCAAACGTGACGCTAAAGTATCATATTTGTATTCCGATACAATAAAGATACTGGTATCTGGTTTGAACGTAATAGTTGTCCCCGAATCTTCGGCATCCCCTAATACTTCTATATCGTGTAATGGCTTACCACACGAAAACTCCTGCATATATAATTTACCTTGTCGGCGCACTTCTGCCCGCAGGTATGTAGATAAAGCATTGACACAAGAAACCCCTACTCCGTGGAGCCCTCCTGATACTTTGTAAGTTCCTTTATCAAATTTACCTCCCGCATGTAATACGGTCAAAACAACTTCAAGTGCAGATTTTTGTTCTTTTTCGTGAAAGTCTACAGGAATACCCCGTCCGTTATCCCAAACTGTTATTGAGTTATCTTCATTTATAGAAACTTTGATATCTGAGCAAAAACCGGCTAAAGCCTCATCTATAGAGTTATCCACAACCTCATAAACAAGATGATGTAAACCTTTTTCACCTATATCGCCAATATACATGGCAGGTCTTTTTCTTACAGCTTCAAGACCCTCTAATACCTGAATATTATCAGCTGAATACGAATCGCTAGCTAGATTTTTTTCTTTATCAGTCATTTTTTCTCATTTAACATAATCTTTTCAAAAAGCCAGCCAAAACACCGTGGCTAAACTTCAAAAAGCCAACAAATATACAAAAAAATACGCAGACCTGCAAGAAGAATACCAGATACTCTATGCTACATAATTATTCACATCTCAAGACTTCACAACTAACTATATATAAACATTATAAGACAAAAAAACACTAATTACCCGAAGGTAATTAGTGCTAACTCCTAAATTAAAGGACTGTTTATAGAATCATTTTGTTTTAGATGACTCGCTTGCAGCTTTCTTAGGTTCTTCAACTTTTTTAGTAGTACTTGATTTTTTTTCTGCCTTAGCAGGTTTTGCTTCAGCTTTGGCTTCAGTTTTGGCTTTTGGAGCCGGAGCAGTTTTTGTACTTTGAGCCATAACTGCTGAAGATGCTAATAGTGCTGCGCACATTACCATAGAAAGAACTACTTTTTTCATAATTTGATGATCAAATTAAATTGTTTATTTAGTTAGCTTTTTGTCATCCCTATGATGACAATGCAAATGTAAAGTAGTTTTTCCCAATTCAATTTTTTTCCTCATTTATTTAATCATGTTTAAACGTCCTTAAACTCCTTTAAACAAAGGAATTCCGAAAGATAAAAATAATAAAAAGCCTTGAAATTTCAGAGAAAAAAATAAGAAAATCAAGAAAAAACATTATATAACATCTTAAAGAGAAGTCCAATAATCAAACATAATGACAGTTAAACGACATTTCATTAGCATAATGATATTTTTTATTACGAAACAAAAAGCCGCTTACTATATGAAGTAAACGGCTTGTATCTATGCTGAAAAAAAACAGAATGACTATCTTATTTTTTCTTTTCGGCTTTATCAGCAGAGCAGCAAGATTTTTTCTCTGAGGTTTTCTTGCTTGCATCTTTCTTATCTGCAGAAGTACAATTTTTCTTTTCTGATGAAGTACATTCCTTTTTTGCCGGCTCAGCTGTCTTTTTATCTTGAGCCATAACTGCCGATGAAGCTAATAATGCTGTACACATTACAACTGAAAGAACTAATTTTTTCATAATGGATTTGATTTAAATATTTATTCTCTGTATAATAAACTTCTAAAAAATGAAGCTTCACAAATATAAAAACTAGATAAGATAAATCAATACGCTGAATCTCTTTTTAATGTATATTATCTTTTCTTCTCAATTTATATTTGCCTACTTAACAACTTAATTGAGAGGTATTCCAAACCATGAAACTTTTTGGAACATGAGCTTTCTTGCAAGTTTATTCTTTTTGAAGTATGACTTCAGCCACTCTTGCTGCTCCCTCAAAGCTGTCAAAGCCTGCTCATTGGAGTTAATTACATCATCAACCGACACCCCGGCACGGTTTCCCATTATTTTCACTTCTAACAATTGCTTTTTTGACATATTAAGCTTTTCCATCGCAGAGTCTAACATTCGCTGAATTTCGGAATCTTCTTTTTGAGGAGAAAATTTATTATTTCGGTAATTTATAAATTCATTGAAAAGCTTAATGCCTCCATTGTAATTATCAATAGCCGCATTATATTGATCTGCAACCATATTTATACGATTGTTTTCTATCTCGGTTTTAATTCTTTTAAGAAATTCAATGGTCATCATATTTTTGATGCCATTCTTTTCAACTCGGTAAACCACAGATTTCAATTGATCATTTTTTGTTTGACTATTATAAACGGCTATCGAATCAGTAAATGTGAACATCCCTCTCTTTTTATCACCCTTGGTTACTCCTGCATAAAATTCAGCTGTATTAACAGGATATTCCAAAAATTGCCAGAGGTAATCAAACGGCATATGCGTCTTGATCATTTCGGAAGACTCCACCTTGTAATACCTATCATTTAATTGTTTGGTAAATTTTCCATCCTTAACACCTCCGGCACCCCAAGTAGGATCAAACAAATACCATTTATTATTTATATTTGCCGCATTCCATGAGTGAGGCAGATTATCTACAATATCATTTTGTTTGGTATATCCCTGTATAATCTCAGCCTGAATCCCCACATTACAGCAAAGGGTATCGAACAGTAACGAATAGTTTTCGCAAATTCCTCTTTTATTTTTAAGAGCTTTGAAGATTTTATCCTGATCCGTCTCATTAATGTCAACATTAAACATATTATCAGTATCGTATGCTATGTTGAAAGCAATCCATGAAAATATTGCTCGAATCCGATCTTCTTCATTATCAAAAGTCGATTTAATAAAGTCTGATAAACTCTTTACAGACTCTCCCTGATCAGACGAAATTTGGGCAACCAGATTATCTACTTTTGTATATCGGTTTGTTTCTTTTTTTTGTGCAGTTAACGAACCTGTAACCACAATAAACAGGAGTAGTAAAAATGTGTTTTTCTTTCCGTTCATATATATTATAATTTGTCTAAAATTGTGAATAATAAGTTTGTTTTAATATAAAGTCCTGAAAACCTAAGGAGTAAACTAAAATCTGAAAATATACTCAGAATTTATTCTACAAAATTAAAAATTGAATGATCAAATAAAAGAATAAATACAAACTTATCAACAAACATTTTTTATCGGATAAAAAATGTCTGATTCAAAAAATCGACTTGAATTTCTTACTACTTTTACATTCTCATTTTTTCACTATGTCTGCATTAAATAGTTATAAATTTCACTTAATAGCAATACTAACGGTTATTGTTTGGGGTACTACATTTGTATCAACCAAGATACTTATCAATCATGGACTTTCACCTGTCGAAATTTTCTTGTACCGCTTTCTACTGGCATATATCGGAATCTGGTTTATCTGTCCCCGAAAATTATTTGCGAACACGACAAAAGATGAACTTTTATTTGCTGCATCCGGATTATGCGGCGGCGCATTGTATTTTATATTCGAAAATACGGCTTTGGGAATTACATTGGCATCGAATGTATCACTTATTATTTGTACCTCTCCTATCTTTACAGCGCTATTGTCGTGGATCCTATACAAAAAGGAAAAACTTAAATCATCTTTGATATTCGGTTCATTAACAGCCTTTCTGGGTGTAGCTCTGGTTGTGTTTAATGGAAGCTTTATACTCAGCATCAATCCTCTTGGAGATGTGTTAACGATACTGGCAGCCTTGTCATGGGCTTTTTACGGAATTATTTTAAGACAGTTGAATGGTCGCTACTCTACCTTATTTATTACTCGCAAAGTTTTCTTTTATGGAATCATAACTATGCTTCCTTTCTTCGCATTGAAGTCTTCAACACTCAATCCTCAATTGTTAGACACTCCTGTAATTTTATTCAATATTATTTTTCTAGGGCTGGTCGCATCCCTCCTTTGCTTTATAGCATGGAATATGGCTGTAAAAGAACTGGGCGTTGTGCAGACTTCTAATTACATCTATTTTGTACCTTTAATTACATTGCTGACTTCAGCGATTGTAATTGACGAACATATCACCATTATTGCTCTCATAGGCACAATATTAATATTATCGGGCGTATACATTGCAGAAAAAGGATTCAGACGATCTAAGTCGTAAATTCTAATTATCCTCTGCAATTAATAGTTAATCAACCCAAACAGCTTTGTCCCGAAAAGCCCGATTCGTTTGAGATAAAAGGGAACAAATAACAAATTTCCTCTTTTGTATAATTAGCTTTTAGAATAAAGAATAACTCTTTTGTTTTCAATTCGAAATAATGAATACATCTCAATCCATTATTCATACATTCTCTCAGATTATCCAGAAACATACGCATAAATGCATTCATTCTCAAGGAATGAATTCTTGCCGGTCCGGAATCATTCAAATCTATACAACAAGAAGTTTTCGCATAAGATATATTCGGAGACAAAAATATATCGGAGTATTTTCCCAAGTCATCTATTCTGAATACAATAAAAGAACACTCACTCATAGCTGTATATGAAAAGTATTTTCCTGTAGGAATAAGAAATATTTCATTTTTATCAGCTATATATTCGGGCAAATCTTTTATTTTAAGGTTAATAATTCCATCTAAAAAAAACACTATTTCATTATCGCATAACGTAACGAAACCTTTAGCATTTTTACTTAATTTGATTACTTCTATTATTGGTTTATCCGAGCTATTATAATCAGAACACTTCAAGGGTTCTCTTTTATATAATAAATCCATAAATGTTGCCTAGTTTGTTAATAATTAAGTTTGTCCTTTGTCAAAAACTTATCAAAAGTAATAGGTTAGGAACAAAATAAAGAAAATTAACAAGAGAAATATCCAGCCATCTTTTTCTTTTTCAGTTAAAACGGCTAATTAAACAACCAATAAAAGACAAAAAAAGTCTAAAAAACGAGACAAACACTCAGTTTAAGAGCAAAAACACAAAAACAGACATAGATAAAGTGTCATCATCCTTTTAACAAATCAAACCTATATACAAGCTTGTTTTCATAGATAATTATGAGGTATATCTTTAGGATAAATCACTATTTATATCCTTTTGTAATATTGAGCATTAAAAAAACAGATGATCCATCTCTTATTTTGTTAATTTTGTAAGAAAGCTTTTCTTTAATAAGAACTACAATATGCGTTTACTTCATACAGCCGATTGGCATATCGGGCAATACTTCTTCGGTTACGACCGCAAGGAAGAACATAAATTTTTCTTCGAATGGTTGAAAAAGACTATAAGAGAATATAATGCTGATGCATTACTGGTATCGGGCGATGTATTTGACAGCCCGAATCCATCAGCCGAATCTCAGAAAATATACTTTAGATTTCTAAGAGAAGTATCCTTGGGAAATCCGAACTTGCAAATAATTATTACCGCCGGCAATCACGATTCCGCTGCCCGATTGGAAGCTCCGGGCCCTCTACTTGAAGATATGAATATAAGGATAAAGGGAATTATACGTAAGAATGAAGACGGATTGATTGATTATCAGAATCTTTTTGTTCCTCTTTCAAAAGACAACCAAATAAATGGTTGGTGTATAGCTGTACCCTACCTTAGGCAGGGAGATTATCCAAATGCTGAAAGCTATTCAAAGGGAGTAAAAGAAATGTATGACAACCTGTATAATGAATTGCTGAAAGTAAAAGAACCTCATGTTCCCATTATAGTTATGGGGCATTTACAAGCTACCGGATCGGAGGTTTCTGAAAACGACCGATCGGAACGTACCATCATAGGTGGCCTGGAATGTATATCGCCGGAAGTTTTCGACCGCAAGGATATTGTATACACAGCTTTGGGACATCTCCATAAAGCTCAACGTGTATCGGGGCGTGAAAATGTCAGATATTCGGGTAGCCCTCTGCCCATGTCTTTCGCCGAAAAGAACTATAAACAGGGAATTAATCTGATTGAGATCGAAAAGGATGAACTAAAACAAATATCAAGAATTGATTTCGAACCTCCGGTTAAACTAATCAGCCTACCCAAAACACCAAAACCTTTAGATGAAGTGCTAAGCGAAATATCCCAATTACCAAATGGAGAAGTTCATTCCGATTCTCCTTATCTGGAGCTTAAAGTACTTATAACAGAACCTGAGCCCTCGATGAGAAATCAGATCGAAGAAGCACTTAAAGGTAAATCTGTCCGACTGACAAGTGCTGTTCCTTATAAACTAAAGCACAACAAAGAAAGTAAAGCCATCACTTATGAAGAATTAAGGACAATCAATCCGATGGAAATGGCCGAAGATGTTTTTCTATCCCGATTCGGAAATGAAATGCCCGATTCGATGAAATCATTATTACAAAATGTAATAGAGGAGGTCAACCGATGAAAATATTAGCTATCAGAGGTAAAAATCTAGCATCTCTCGAAAATGAATTTGCTGTAGATTTTACATCAGAACCGCTTCAATCCACAGGAATATTTGCAATAACAGGTCCTACCGGAGCAGGAAAATCAACTCTGCTTGATGCTTTGTGTCTTGCATTGTTTGATGATGCTCCCCGATTAAGCAAAGCCGAGCAATTAAAAATAGAAGACGAGAATCTGGATAATATCACACTGAAAGACAGCCGCAATATCTTACGGAAAGGAACCGCCGAAGGTTATGCCGAGGTAGACTTCGTGGCTCTCAACGGAGATAAATACCGCTCTCGCTGGATGGTAAGAAGAGCTAGAGGAAAAGCTGATGGTGCCCTGCAAAACACAAGTATAAAGCTGGAAAATCTTTCGACTCAAACTGAAGAACAAGGTACTAAGAAAGATATACTAAACAGAATAACCGAAGTTATAGGGCTGACATTCGACCAGTTTACACGTGCTGTGCTGTTAGCACAAGGCGATTTTGCAACATTCCTGAAAGCCAGACAAAACGAAAAAGCCGAACTTCTCGAAAAGTTAACAGGAACAGAAATATACTCTAAAATATCTGCCCTTATATTTCAAAAGACCAATGAAGCCAAGACATCATTAGATATTATCAATCAAAGGAAAGCCGATATTAAACTTTTAACTGATGAAGAATTTGAATCGGCTGTTAAGGAAAAAGAATCCCTGCAAAAGGAAACTGAACCGATCAAAGAGCAATTATCCGTTATAGAAAAAAAACTGAACTGGATAAAAGATAATGATCAGCTAAAGAAAGAAAGCATTCTCGCCAAAACTAATTTAACTACAGTTCAATCTAAAATAGAAGATGCAGCGAAACGCTACGAATATATCTCTATGTTAGATTCATCGCAAGAAATACGGGATAGCTATATCGAATTAATCAATAAGCAGAAACAGCAAATTAGCCTTTCTGCCAATCTAAAACTAAAAGAGACCGAATTAAAAACTGCTCAGGAAAAAGCCAAAATAGCGGATGAAAACCTAAAGGTCCTGAAAGTTCAGGTAGAAGAACTTGATCAGAAATACCTAGCAATCAGACCTGATATAGACCGTGCTAAAGAATTGGATATCCAAATAAAATCGACAAGCGTACAAGTATCTGAAAACCAGAAGAACCTCGAACTCCATTTGGAAGCATCTAAAAAGACAAGCCGGAATATAGCTGAACTGCAAGTTCAATTGCAAAAAGCAAAAGAGACTAAGGTATCTATTGAAAAATGGTTTGACGACCATAAACAATATGATAGAATAATCCCCCGTATCGACCTCATTATAAACCTCCTGAAAGCATCTGAAGCAAACAGAATACAGAAAGACAATACGCTAAAAGATCTGAAATCAAGCAAAACGATACTGCAATCCAATACAAACCGATTAAAACAGCAGGAAGAAGAAGCTGAACGCTTAAACAATCTTCTTCCGTCTGAAATTCTAAGCCTAAGGGAAAAGCTGAAAGAAGGATATCCCTGTCCTGTGTGCGGAAATACGCATCATCACACGGAAATCTTCAGAAGTCAACAAGACTCGATAAACGAATCCGAGCTAAACACTGCGAAGAAAAAAATAGCCGAAGATATAAGCCGATCCAAAGAAAGTATTGATCTTACACAAAAGAACATCACCATATTTCAAACTCACATATCCGGATTCGAACAACGCTATGCAGAATCTATCGAAGAATTAAAAAAAGACCTGAATACCTTACCCAACTGGGAAATAAGAAATCAACAAGGCATATTGGCTAAAGAGCTTTCCGACATTACTACTATCTGGAATGAGAATAAGGTGAAACTCGAGACTTGTTCTATATCAATAGAAACAAATACCGTTAAGTTGGAAGCCGAACAAAAGTCTTTAGAAATAAGTTTAAGCGAGATCAAACAACGTTCGGAAAATCTAGATAATCAATCAATGGTACTCAAAAAAGATACTGAAGAACGACTTCAGATACTAAAAGGAAAGAGCATAGATGAAATAGAGAAAAGATATACCTATCTCAAAGAAGATTACTCTAACAAATACGAACAACAAAGGCAGCTCCGAGAAAAAGCCGAAGCCGAAAAATCAACAGTATCGGGTATCATCTCTCAACTCAAAAATGACATCGAGAATAATTTAAAAGAGATAAGCAGATTGGAAGATATTATCCAAATATGGCTAAATCATAACAGTACGATCACACCTGAAAGACTGCAGGATCTCATGTCTAAATCTAAAACATGGATTGATCAGGAGAAAGCTTATCTCAACGACTTAAAAAAACAGGAACTTATTCAATCAACTACTTTAGACGAACGAAATATCCGCTTACAAAAGCATCAGGAAAAAGAAGAGAAACCCGAAGAAAGCCTGACTCTGGAAAATCTACAGACACAATCTGATGAATTATCAGCCAAACAACAAAGCCTAAATAACCGCTTAATGGAAATTCATCTAACTCTTTCGTCTCATCAACAAAACAAAGAACGCCTAAAAGGGTTCGAAGCAGAAATCAGAACGAAAGAAGAACTATACAACAACTGGGCTAAGTTGAATGACCTGCTGGGGTCTGCTAATGGAAATAAGTTCAAAGCAATAGCTCAAGGTTATACACTGGATGTTTTACTAGGATATGCCAATAAGCATCTGGAAGAATTATCGAAACGTTATAAACTCGAAAAAATCCCGAATACGTTGGCTTTGCAGGTTATCGACAATGATATGCTGGGTGAAGTACGCACAGTACACTCGTTATCGGGCGGAGAATCATTTCTGATCTCCCTCTCACTGGCTTTGGGCTTATCCTCCCTTTCTTCCAATAGGATGAAAATCGAATCACTGTTTATAGATGAAGGATTCGGTTCTCTTGACATTGAGACTCTCGGTATTGCTATGGATGCATTGGAAAGTCTCCAGACCCAAGGTCGAAAGATAGGAGTGATATCTCATGTCGAAGAAATGAAAGAGCGTATATCCACACAGATACAGGTAACGAAATCAGCAAACGGAAAAAGTGTCATAAAAGTTATAGGATAAAATTAGATTCTATCCGATTTTGACTATCCCATTACGTCAGTACCGAATACTTCAATTTTCGTTTTTCTGCTTTTGTGTAATAATCTTAGGAAAGTCTATCAACTGAAAAACTTCTCTAAATACACTCAGTACACCTATATACGTTGACGAATACTCAGTATTGATATCCTGTCCGTTAGTCTCAAAAGTACAGCATTCTTCCAAAGAAGAATCTTTCTGATTGATGTTATAAACTTGTGCCATAGTTCTAATTTTTTTTATATAATAAAACCTAACTATAATGCTAATTGAAATACTGTTTTAGCTATTTGTTTCGTTACATAACTAAATATACATAAAATAATAAAGTTTCACAAATCTAAATTGATTAAATATTAAATTTTGTTATATTTTTTACATCCAGCAATAGAATAACACATTAAACAACTAATAATAAATGCTTTAAAAAGAAGATTTACCCATATAATATTCTATCAATGCAAAAAACGTCTCTTTAA
This sequence comes from Indolivaga capnocytophagoides, assembly GCF_036511535.1. Classification (GTDB taxonomy): domain Bacteria; phylum Bacteroidota; class Bacteroidia; order Bacteroidales; family Dysgonomonadaceae; genus Dysgonomonas_A; species Dysgonomonas_A capnocytophagoides. The sequence continues at coordinate 1,321,908 of NZ_AP028867.1, forward strand.
ATGAACAAGCTAAAATAAAACTGAGGAAAGGATAATCTTTCTTTTAAAAACATCAGTAAGCCATAGACGAAACTTAATTCGAAACTTTTCAGACCTCCAAAGCCATTGCTAATATAGATATAGGATGTTCGCATCGCTTAGATGTAGACATTTCGATTTGCCATTTACATGTTTCGCAGTCTGTCACCACATAATCTATATCACTTGACTCTATCTGGTCGAACAAACCTTGGCCAATATCCTGAGATGTTTTATAATTTTCCTTTTTGAAACCATAGGTTCCTGCAATGCCGCAACATTGAGAATCCAATACCTTCAATTCAATATTCGGGATCAGCTTCAATAATTCGAGTGAGTAATATGCCCATCCGAGTTTCTCCATATGACAAGGAGTATGATAAGCAACTTTTATCTTCTCTTTCTTGAACTTCAAATCCAATTCTCCTTTACTTAACAACCGATAAATATAACGGGTTGCCAATTCTATATCATCTTTTATATCTTTTGTGTCTATATCCAATAAATGAGGGTATTCGTCCCGAATTGTAAACGTACATGTAGATGATGTCGCTACAACAGGTATCTTTTTATCAACGATAGATTCTCTCAGCGATTCCACATTAACTCGGGCTTGTTTTTTCGCCTGATTTATAAACCCATTGGAAATAAGAGCCACCCCACAGCATTTTTCTTTTCGCAGCAACTGCACCCCGATACCCAAAGTATTAAATACAGTCACTAGATCTTTCCCCAGTTGCGGATTATTGTAATTTGCATAGCAACCATGAAAATAACTCACCTGTTTAGAATATTGCTTCTGCTTGTCAGCCTGCTTTTTATACCAGCCCTCGAATGTTCCGAATGAATATTTAGGAAAAGTGCGCCTGTGATCTATCTGTAATGCAATATCCAGAACTGACTTTGTAACATTCAATCCTAGCATTGTATTTACAATAGGAGCAAACGGAGTTGCCAGCGTCCCAACCAAATCGGTATTAGCTAGTATGAAATCCCTGACCTTCGGTTTCTTTTTACTATACTTGATTCGAGCCGATTGAATAATATCTCCGATCCTTACATTCGAAGGACAAGAAACTTCACAACGTTTACAATTAAGACAAAGCTTCAGTGCTTCATCATAAAAATACCCTTTTTTCAATCTGAGCCGTTCACCATCGGGGCCGGCCTGTTTAGGTCCCGGATAATCAGGATTTACAGCCGACACCGGACAATACACTGTACATATTGTACATTTTATACATTGTTCGAAGTTGTTGGCACTTATATTATGTTGTTGTAAGTTCATATCTATTTAGTTTTAAGCAAAAAATTCTAAAATGGTAACAAAATCAGAGATCAATAATCAGATAATAGTTATCAATAATACATTCACTAATAACATTTTACTAAAAAGGTTACAAAAGTGACACCGTTTATGCACACTTTGCGATGTTTCCTTTTTCACCACTCTGTCCCCTAAAGGGGATTTAACTGCCGTACGAAAAAGGTTGGGTTATTTCGAAAAAAGGTGACAAAAGTAACACGTTTTATATATATTTTATCAGTCATCTTTTTCCTTTTCAGTTGATAACTGTTAACCGATCCCATCCCTTTCTCTATAGATAAATTTAACTTTGCTTCAATATATTATTCGCTATATGTAATGCAGTTAGTATAGAAACACCTGCACCAGTACCCTCTTTTACAGGATTAAAACCTTCAAGAATAGCACCCGAAACGAAAAGGTTTCGAATAGGTTCTCCCCCTTTCAATCCATTGAAAGCATTATCAGTCTTCACGCCAAATTGCTGATATCCCTGAGCTTTGAACATATTAGAATCATACCATTGCTGGCGGTCAGATAAATAACTTACATCCAGATTAAAGATAGGCTCATACACCTGATCGGATGTCGCGATCAGTCCCTGACTAAAATAGCTTCCGGTTGCCAACACTACATTTTTTGCGACAAATGGAATATCTCCATGATTATAAGAATAAACTCTCGTAATAGAGTTATCCACCGTATCTGCTTTCTTTATACTATCACCCAGCATATATGTCCCACCCAATCGAAGGAAGTAATCATGCAGATATTGTTGAATCCGTATCCCCATAGCCGAAGGCGGCAATGTCGGCAGCAAAAATATAGGTTTAGATACCATTCTTTTCAGATGGCTAATCGAATCGGATTTAAGCCCGATACACGCCGGAATTATAATAGCGTCACTATTTCCACTACGGTCATTTAATATTTTTGAAAACAGATCAAGATTACTCTCTTTATCCAAGATGCGTGCAATATTAGTTGCTCTCAACTCACTGGGATTCCGTCTCAGATAATCAAGGTCGGGAAGATCAAAAATCTCAATATTACTTTCGGTTCCCAGTTTCAGAAATTCATCAGCTATAAACTGTGGATAAAAATCCAGAAACCCGGCAGGATTAAATATAGAAACCTTTTTCCATGGCAACTCAGAATCAGATTCGCTTATACCAAAGTCTGATACGGTAAGCCAAGTTGATTTCAATGTCCCCATCGGTGTAATCCTGTAATGATTATTACGTGCACTGCCTTGCAGGGAAAGCCCTATGCCGGAGAGAAACGATTCTGCATATAGAGATAACTCTTTAAAGCTTTCTTTTCCTAATTTAGAATAAGGATGAGTCGGATTCGTTCTTATCAGATCCCCAACAGCAAGCAAAGGATCGGACACAGCCGAACCGTCAGGTAGCGCATTCAGCAAATCGAAAGACCCCGATGAAAAATGTAAGGCACTTTGTCCCGACGAAACGATCACACATCGCTGCCCTTCCTGCGACAAGCGAATACCGCATATAAGTCCGGATAATCCTCCTCCTATTATAATAGTATCAAATTTCATATCAATCCTCCTTATTTTGAGATAAATTCAAACCGCATACACTCTCGTAAACCCAGGTAGTATATTCACTCTCACGCAAAGTGTCACCCCAGGCAATAGGATAAACGCCTTTCCATCGCTCATTAAGAAACGATGCAAGCTCCTCTCTTGCTCTTTTCACACAGAATTTATTTTCTTTCGCCATAATACCTGCTGCCCTGCATGCACAAAGTTCTCCCTGACAAGTCCCCATTCCCACACGGGTACGCCTCCGTAAATCAACCAAACTCTTTACATTCAATTCATCAAGCGCATATTTAACCTCTCCTACCGAAACTTCTTCACATTCACAAATCAGGCTATTATCAGCGGCTGTATTATCAGCCAAAACTCCGGCCATATCTCCATGTCGGTAAAGAGCCGATTTGCGTTGCGTAGTAGGTACGGAAATTATCTTACGGTTTATTTCTTCGATATCTTCTCTTGATCCGGGCAAATTTTCATCAGCAGTAGAACAAACAGCCGAGACATTCAATTTTTTACAAATTAGATCTGTAGCCCATTCAGCCATCAACCTATAAGTCATCAATTTACCTCCTGTAATGGTAATATACCCTTCCACTCCGTCTCTTTCGGCATGATCAAGCAAAACAATTCCCCGGCTTACATTACGCCCGGTCGGATCATTATCCGAAGCAACCAGAGGTCTTACTCCTGCATATGCGCGTAAAATGCGGGTTTGAGCCAATCGTGGAGCAAGTTTTTCGCCCTCTCTAATCAATATATCCACTTCTTCAGGAGTAACAATCATATTATCTATCTGATCATAAGGTATATTGGTAGACGTTGTACCTATAAGCGAAATTGTATCACCCGGAACCAAAATATCCGCATCGGCAGGCTTTCGGCACCTGTTCAGTACCATACTGTTTACCCTGTGTCCGAAAATAAGCAAAGCTCCTTTAGCAGGAAGCATCTTTACATTTATCCCTGCGAATGACGAAATATGCTGTCCCCAGATGCCTCCGGCATTGACAACAATAGCTCCATATATGTTTTTAGTCTCTTTCTTTTTATGATCAAAAACCGAAACACCTACCACCCGATCCTGTTCTTTCAGAAGTCCGATGACTTCATGATAAGTAAGCACTTCTGCACCATGAGCTTTTGCATCAATCATATTTGATGCCGTCAATCTGAATGGATCAACAGACCCATCCGGCACACGTACCGCACCTATTATCGACGGATTGGCCGAAGGTTCCAGCCGTAAGGCCTCCTTCGGATCGATTATATGCGCATTAATACCAGCAATAATACAAGACTCTACAAACTTCGATTGGTAATTGATATCATCTTCAGGCAAACTCAGAAAAAGACCATCTGTTTCCTCTATACAATGGCTTGCTATACGTTTCAGAATCCTGTTTTCTTTGATACATTCCTCAGCAGACTCTCTATCTGTTACCGCATAACGAGCCCCGCTATGCAACAAGCCATGATTTCGTCCGGTTGCTCCGGTTGCAATATCAGACCTTTCTATCAATAACGCAGATAAACCTCTGCGTGAACAGTCCCGGGCAATACCTGCACCGGTCGCCCCTGCCCCTATAATGATAACATCAAATGGATTTATGGAATTAGTCTGTATCATGATAGTTTTCTTAGTTAATGATTCACCACACAAATAAAGCAATAATTTGAAACATTAAAAAATAAAATCGAAAGTTTTTACAAAACAAATCGAAAGTTTTTTTTATTAAATATTCAATTATAGATAAAAAGCGGAAGCTGATCTAAGCAACCTCCGCCTGGAATTACGAATTATACTGAAAATAAAAACAAATTAACTCTATAACCAAATCCTAGAAAGTAATCAAATCCAATGCCACCTGAATATTAGCATTATTATTTGCAGGATTCCACATGCCCATAACAGACACAGGTAAGATATAACTTCCCAGTTGAAGCTTCTTCGATGCTACTACATTCACATTCACGATTCCTGCGTCTTTTGCATAAAAATTAGCGTCCGTTCCTTTTTCGGGGCTCAAGGCAAAAGCTCCAGCAATCCCCAAATCCAAGTTAATATAATCGCTGCGTAATACAGGATAATCCATTGACACATAAGTCGAATAAAGATTTTTTTCATTCAAAGCACCTCTATCCCGACCAAAAACAACTGTAGCCCAACTGATATTCAGCGGAAAAGAACCCGAAAAACGGTATGCCAATGAAAGATCGATAAAATGTCCTGTTTCACGTGCACTGTAATTAAACACCTGCCTATTGTTATAAGTAGCATCTTTCGAAAAATTATAGATATCCCAAGCAGCAAATGTAAAACCGGACTTCGAGAAAGTAAAATAATAATCAAACTCTTTAAATTCCCCATCAGTTCCAGCTCCACCCCATAAACCGCCGGTAAAGGTTCCGTTTTTATCTTTGACCCTCAGATCGACATCAGTAACAGCCGAACTTGTTATCTGCAAACCTCTCCACAAGTGCATATTTTTCAATTGTAAAGAAAAATCGACAGGTTTGTACACTTCGCTTTCCTGAGCCAGTAAAATGCCCGAAAAGCAAAAGCAAAAAAATCCTAACAGTATTGATTTTATATTTTTCATGATAATAAAAATGTTAGTGTAATATTTTAAGGTTATAACGATCTAATAATAAGAGTATTTACAATCACATCTTACTCAGATCAAGCACACTAAAGAGAGTTAAGCGCGATATATGCCAAAGCAGCTAAAACAGCACCACAAACAGGAGCCACAACAGGAAGCCAGGCATACCCCCAATTACTATCACGTTTGCCCTTTATAGGAAGAATAGCATGAGCAATACGAGGACCTAAGTCACGAGCAGGATTTATAGCATATCCGGTTGTCCCACCCAAAGACATACCTATTGCAACAATCAGTATTGCCACAGGCAATGGACCTGAAATCTGAGCTCCGGCAGCATACAGAATACCCAGTACCAACACAAAAGTCCCGATCAATTCACTAAAGAAATTACTGAATAAATTTTTAATAGCAGGCCCTGTACAAAATACCCCCAGCTTTGCGTCAGGATTTTCTTCCGCATCAAAATGAGGCATATACATCAGGTAGACTAATACAGCCCCAACTATAGCACCTAACATTTGAGCAATTATATATCCGATTACATTCCCTTTAAATGTTCCGGCCAATGCCAAACCAATGGTTACAGCCGGATTGAGATGTCCTCCTGAATATGGACCTGATATATAAGCTCCTACAAAAACAGCAAATCCCCAACCAAAAGCAATAACAACCCAACCCGAGTTATGACCCAAAGTTTTTTTCAGGCTCACATTGGCACATACCCCTGCTCCAAACAGGATCAAAACAGCTGTACCTATAAATTCGAATAGAATATCCAGTCCCATAGTTTTTAATTTTAAAAGGTATATTATTAAGTAACAATTTGTACGCAATACCTTATTTCAGGGTCACAACTATCTGCAGCCATTATACTTTCGAGACGACAAAAGCCCTGAGACCTTAAAAAAGGTTCTTATTCCGACTGTATCTTTCCTGCTTTATAGATTTTGAGTATGGCTAAAAACGAGCAGGAAAGAGACAGCTTTTAATAAAATGATGGTGTTTGTAGTAAAGTAAAAAGTTTTTTAACAGTTCTATAAGTTAATATTTAAGATTCACTCAATCAAGACTCTATTTTATCCATGACTGCGCACGATATACTGCTTCAGACCATTTCTTTTTAGCTAGTAACATATCCACTTTCTCATCCGGAACAAAAGTAGTTTCAACGTGCCATTGCTTACTGATTTCTTCGATATTTTCCCAAAAACCAACAGCCAATCCTGCCAAATAAGCAGCACCCAAAGCTGTAGTCTCTGTAGTTTGAGGACGAATTACGTTTTTACCCAAGACATCAGCCTGAAATTGCATCAAAAGATTATTCCGGGCAGCACCGCCATCAACACGCAACTCTTTTAGTCCAACCCCGGCATCTAACACCATGGCATTAAGAACATCCATAGTCTGATATGCTATTCCTTCGAGTGCGGCTCTTGCTATATGAGCAGCAGTAGTACCTCTTGATATACCCACAATCGTTCCCCGGGCATATTGATCCCAATAAGGAGCACCCAATCCGGTGAGAGCAGGAACAAAATAAACATCTCCTGTATCCGGAACCTGAGTCGCCAGAGCTTCTATTTCTGATGAAGAATTGATCACCTTCAAACCATCTCTTAACCATTGAACAATAGCTCCTCCGACAAAAATACTTCCTTCCAACGCATAATGAGTTTTTCCATTTATCTGCCAGGCAATAGTAGTCACCAGATTATTTTTCGAAGCCACCGGCTTTTCACCCATATTCATCAAGATAAAACAGCCTGTACCATACGTATTTTTAACCATTCCCGGCTCGATACACATCTGCCCGAACAATGCTGCCTGTTGATCACCAGCAATACCTGCAATAGGAACTTTGGATGCAAAAATTGTAGTTTTAGTATAACCGTATATCTCGCTGGAAGCACATACTTTTGGCAGCATACTTGCCGGAATATTGAAAAGATTCAATAACTCTTCATCCCATTCCAATGTATGTATATTATAAAGCATAGTACGAGACGCATTAGACACATCTGTAATATGAGTTTCTCCACGGGTCAGCTGCCAAACAATCCATGTATCAACTGTACCAAAAGCTAGTTTACCTTCTTCTGCTCTTTTTCGGGCACCTTCAACATTATCCAGAATCCATTTAACCTTCGTTGCACTAAAGTAAGCATCAACAATCAATCCGGTCTTGCCTTTAATGACAGGCAACAACCCTTCATTCTTCAGCTTATCACAATATTCGGAAGTCCGCCGATCTTGCCATACAATAGCATTATACACAGGCTCTCCGGTTTCGCGATCCCAAACAATAGTTGTCTCACGCTGATTAGTTATACCTATTCCGGCAATATTAGTACCGTTTATTCCGATTTTGGTTATCGCCTCTGCTGCCACCGCAGCCTGTGAAGCCCATATTTCATGAGGGTCATGCTCAACCCATCCGCTTTGAGGAAATATCTGAGGAAATTCTTTTTGTGCAACAGAACACACCTCTCCCTGATGATTAAAAACAATCGCACGGGAGCTTGTTGTCCCTGCATCAAATGCTAAAATGTACTTTTCCATGATGTGTATAAATTAGGTTATAGGTCTCAGACCTTTTTATTTTACGATAAAACTGCTTTCAATTCTAAATACGAAGCAACGCACACAGATTACCAGATAAGATAGTTATGTACCCTTATAAGGAACCAACAAATAATGTTGAGCAAGTTCTATAAACTCCGCTACCTGTTTTTTTTGCCAGTCAATACCTTCATTCAATTCTTCAGCCATAATTTCAGCAACGCTCGGAGCAATATCTATCGCAGCACGGGCATCAATAAACAGAGCTCTCAAACGGCGAGCCAATACATCTTCGACTGTCAATGCCATCTCTTCTCTTACCGCCCAAACAACCTCTGCTCCGGTATAATCAAACCGCGAATGAAGCTTTTCGGCCAAATCAGGACGATCTTTTTGTATTTTTTGTATTTTCTCGTAATCACTGCCATATACATAACTAAAGTCAGATCGATCAACGTTTTCCTTATAACCGTGTATATGCAGACTCTTTGTAACGCATGCCTTATGTGTTAAACCGCACTCAACAATAGTCTTATCCAGAACATCTTCAGCCATATCTCGATAGGTAGTCCATTTTCCTCCGGTAATAGTTACCAGGCCATTCTTCGATATTACTATTTTATGACTGCGTGATATCTCTTTGGTTTTCTGCCCGTCTGCATTTTTCTTCGGTGCAGCCAATGGCCGCAACCCTGCAAAAACAGATAAAACATCAGCACGGGTAGGTTTCTTAACCAAATACTCTCCTGCAGTTTTTAAGATAAAATTTATCTCTTCCTCTAAAGCCTTAGGCTCAAGAACAGACTCTTTCAAAGGAGTATCAGTTGTTCCCAATACTACTTTACCATGCCATGGAACGCCAAACATCACCCTACCATCGCTTGTTTTAGGGATCATTATAGCAGTATCTCCTCCCAGAAAAGACTTATCCACAACCAAATGCACACCTTGGCTTGGACGAACTATATCATCATCTTCGGGTAAATCCATTTTGATCACCTGATCAACAAATATACCAGTAGCATTAATCACTGCTTTCGAACGGAGAGTATATTCTCCACCTTTCAAATCATCGACAACCTTCACTCCGGATATCCGTTCTGAACCATCTTTCAATAAACCGACCACCTTCATATAATTAGCAACAACCGCACCTTGCTCAAGAGCTGTCTGCATCAGATTAATCCCCATACGGGAATCATCAAACTGACCATCATGATAAACGACCCCACCCCGAAGGTTATGGGTCACGATTTGAGGAATTTCTTTCAACACCGAAGCCTTACTCATGGCAAGCGATCGACCTAATGCTCTTTTTCCTGCTAGAATATCATAAACAGTAAGTCCTATTGTATAAAACGGCTTTTCCCACCATTTATAGTTTCCTATTATAAACCTCTGGTCATGAAACAAATGAGGTGCATTCTTCCTCATAAGTCCACGTTCCCGAAGAGCCTCAACAACTAAGCCTACATCGCCCTGAGCCAGATAACGAACCCCTCCGTGCACAAGCTTTGTGCTTCTGCTGGAGGTTGCCTTTGTAAAATCAGACTGTTCCAACAGTACAACTTTATAGCCGCGCGAAGCAGCATCCACGGCAATCCCTAAACCTGTAGCTCCTCCCCCGACAACCACAACATCCCATAAGATTGTGGTGTCTGATATTTTCTTTATATTATTATCTCTATTCATATACCCTATTTATTAGCTTACCGACAAAGTTAATTATGTATTTGAATAAAAAAAATAAAATCGAAACTTTTTATACCCAATTCGAAATTAATTAATATCTATTAACGGTGGATAAAACCCAAATATGAAACATTACGAAACAAAAAAAGATGTAAATATGTTTTATTAGGTACAGATTTCAGATAATAAAGAATAGATAAAGTTTTATTATTATATTTGTAATGTTTTGATCTGCGTTCATTTTCTTACAAACATGAATATAGACATGACAACTAAAAAAAGAGTCTGACTTTTTAAGTAATAGAAAATAATTAATGACATGGGAAACATTGCACAGCGACATAAATCGATTATAGAAGAACTTAAGAAAGACGGATATGTAAAAGTTCAAGACCTCAGCGAAAAGCTCGGAGTTTCGGAAGTTACGATCCGTAAAGACTTAAAATATCTCGAAAGCAAAAAGATGCTGTATCGAAATCATGGTAGTGCCAGCAGCCTGAGCTCTATTATTACCGATAAACATATTGACATAAAAGAAAAAATGTATATCGAAGAAAAAGTCTCGATAGCAAAAGCAGCATGCAAGCTTCTTGAGCCGAATGACAAAATCATTATAGCCTCGGGAACCACGCTGCTGGCCTTTGCCAACGAAATAGACCTAAACTCCGATATTACGGTTATAACGTCTTCAGTAAAGGTGTCCCTTGCAATGTGTTACAACCCAAATATGGAAATAGTACAACTTGGAGGAAGCCTACGAAAGAACTCAGTTTCGGTTATAGGTCACTATGCTGAAAATATACTAAAGAGTTTATCCTGTAACAAACTATTTCTGGGTGTAGATGGAATTGACATCGATTACGGACTCACAACCAGTAATATGAGCGAAGCACTTATTAATCAGCAAATGATCGACGCTTCGCAAAAGATAATTGTCCTCACCGATTCGTCAAAGTTCGGAAAAAGAGGATTCTGCAAAATCTGTGATATAAACAAGATACATCATATTATAACAGACAGTAATGCTCCCGGACATGTTCTGGAGATGCTTAGAGACCGGGATATAGAAGTAACTCTGGTCTAAAAAGATATCCTCTAGCAAGCCTGCTCTCTAAAATCGCACATAGAATGCAGTAAAGGAGATCAGGCTTTAGTCATATTCAATGAATCTTTGGCAATCTCGTCCAATGTAAATCCGGCAAGAGCAGTATCACTAAAAATCACATCTTCTTCAAAAATTGCATTTTTGAAATCAATCTTTTTCATCTTGGCTTTTTCGAAAGTAGTCTTATAAAGAATTACATCCCAAAAATCACATTCAGATAATTTCGATTCTGCAAGAGAAGAATTCTTTATATGAGAGTTATCAAATACAACCTTATCAAAACTGCTTCCCGAAAAATTAACTTCATCAATAAATGTATTCTCGAGATAACAGGCAACAAAACTACAATTATTAGCTGTTGACCTAATGAATTTCGTTTTTGAAAAATCGACATTCGCAATATATGCATTATCAAAATCAGTGTCTTCAAATATACAATTCGATAAATCAGTCATCAAATCGCTATAAATAAATTCGTTGTTTTTGAATAAAACCTTTATTATAGTTTGTATGACTATAGTAGGTTTACTATTTACACGCCATTCGCGACCGTCATCTTCTTTCACTATAGTTTCGGTATTTTCCCTTACATAAGCACACAGAATATCATGTATAATCCGAACATATCCTTTTTGGATCTCATCTCCAACCGAGGATTCCGATGCAATCTGATGAAGGGCATATACTCCGGAAAGAATAGAACTTACATTCTCACTGCCTAACAATGTAGCTGCATCTTTGAAACGGGTATTTATTTGTCCTTTTTCTGCAATATTGTTTTGCCGTATTTGCTCTGCAACTCTCCTGTTATTTATCCATAAACCAAGAAGAACCAAGGCTCCCCCCAAAACCGTAGCTACCGTCTTTACATATTCGCCTAATGCCGAAGGCGTATCCCCAAACAATGCTATATGAGCATCCAACTTATAGAACAAGACACCAACAAGAATGGTTAGCGATATGATAATAAGAAAGATGTATCTATAATAAATAGTCGAGAGCCTCTTTTTATTGTTTTGAAACAGCACCGTTAATGTTTTGTTCTTCTTCGACATAAATGTATGTATTACAAATGTTTCGAATGAAACATTTTAACTATTGAATGACAGTATTATAATTATATATCCCTAATGATGGAACTTCATTGATAAGAGAAGTTAAAGCAATATCACTTTTTATCCTTCCCCAGAAATTCTAAAGCTTTCAGATAACGCTTCAACCTGTTTATATCCTCTTCTACTATAACGGATAATCTCGAAACATCTAAATTATCTTTAATGTCCGCAATTTTTACAGCCACAGCTATCTGATTCCACGAAACACGCCTTATAAACTCTTCGTAAGTTTCCTTTTCATCCTTTGATAACGAAACAATAGCATCTACCAAATAAGCAGGAATGCCTTCTTTCAATAAATCCTGAGAAGTCAAATCCGTATCCTCCAAAACATCATGCAATATAGCCACTATTTTTTCATCGGTTGTAGCCACCTGATTCATAACTCTCAACGGATGAAATATATAAGGCTTTCCAGCCTTATCTTTTTGTCCAAGATGTGCATTAACCGCTATTTGGAGAGCTTTTTCGAGTGTAGTCAGGTTTGTCATTTCCAATTTTGAATAAAAGATACAATAAACTTATTTAGCTGGACAGTCAAAGTTAAAACAATTAAAGCTCAAATCAAAAAAGGATATTCTATTTTTCTAGAAAATACAACCAAAACAGAATACTTCCCGAGATTTAAACTTAGTATGAAATAAGACATACGTTGATAAGAAATTACATTACATTTGTCACTCAGCAACGGATATTCAGTATGATAAAGCCTCTGACTTCACTTCGATTTATATTTGCCTTTATGGTTTTTATGAGCCATTCTATTCTTTTCGAAAAAAGCCAGAACCCTTTTCTATACCATTTTTTTTATGAAGGATATGCAGGAGTCAGTTTCTTTTTCGTATTAAGTGGTTTCATTCTGGCATATACTTATCAGGAAAGATTTGTCAAGAATGATATATCAAAGAGAACGTTCTATACCTATCGGCTGGCTCGTATTTATCCATTGCATATACTCACATTGCTTATCTGGGTATATATGAGGAAAGACCATCCCCTAAATGTTCCCTACATAACCAATCTTCTATCAAATATATCTTTAACCCAAAGTTTCTACCCGACAGACGAAATCCGCTTTAATGCCGCGGCATGGAGCCTCTCGGATGAAATGTTTTTCTATCTGCTGTTTCCTTTTATACTTAAATGGCTGACCGGATCGCCACGTAAACTATATATAGCATTTATAAGTGCTTCGATTCTGCTGATTGCTCTGTGTCCTATATTCGGAGGAATGAAAGACGAAGAATGGTTTTTCTACGCCTTCCCTCCGGTCAGGTTACTTGATTTTATTCTTGGTATCTTCTTGTATAATCTCTGTAGAACCATCAACCCTGATTACCTGAAAAAACGATACAGTGCAACCTTCGCCGAAGTATCTGCTATCATCGTATTTCTGCTATTTTATACCGCTGCATATTTTATACCTCAAGTATATCGCCACTCATTGTGGTACTGGATACCTATTGGATTGGTTATCTCCGTCTTTTACTTTCAGTCGGGATATATATCCAAAATTCTTGCGAATAAACAATTCGTTTGGCTTGGAGAAATCAGTTTTGCGTTTTACATGTTCCACGGAATTGTATTATGGTATGTAAAAAGGGCCTACTTTCTGTTGGGTATATCCGCCCCTAAACTTTCGGTATTCATACTTGCTATCATTATTACCATTATCATTTCGGCTATTTCCTTCAAATATTTCGAAATACCGGCGAATAGATGGATTAAACAAAAATTGAATAAATAAGGTCATAGACCTATTTATTACTTTGGTAAAAGTAACAACCTAAGCTTATCATAATTTGAAATTACATCATTAAACACGTTCATTTACTTAATAACAAAAAAAGAGGTATCTTTTCTATACGAAAGACACCTCTTGCTTTTTAGATCAGTACTCAATAAGGTAATCCTATTTATCTGTTCGGAACGGTGCAACAGGCAATCCCGATTTACTTTTCAATGTACACTCAGGATTATCTGCCCAACCATAACGAGCAGCCAAAGGAGTTTTAACCGATGCTGATTTAAGAATTATCTTATTTCCATCGATAGTAGCCACAGCCGGATAATATACATTATCAGCTCCTGCCACAATAAAACCTTTTACTGCCGACGATACAGGCAAAGTTTCGTTAAACAACAGAACCAAAGCTCCGTCCGACACATAATAATCAGTCATATAAGCAGCTCTTGACTCTACACTTTTCTTATATGTATCCGACAAAGACAATAAAGCAAGGCGTCTTCCAACCTCCTGCTTATTCTTAGGATGAATATCTCCTGCCTCGCCTATATCAATAGCCACAGCCATACCTGTATTTTTCAGATGAAGAGCTTCAGACTGAGCTTCTCGCAACGCAGCCCATTTAGAATCAGGCTGAACCTCCTGATGAGCCATAAAATTAGCAAGCTGAACAAAGTAAAAAGGAAACTCATAACCCCACTTTTCGCGCCAGTCAGTAATCATAGACTGGAACAACCGTGCATATCTGTCTGCCCTTTCGGCATTCGATTCACCCTGATACCAAATAGCTCCTTTTATAGGGAACTTAATCAATGGATTTACCATACCGTTATACAATACGGTTGGATAACCTGAACTTTCGGGCGAAAGCGGCATAGGAGGCAAGTCTTTCAGAGACATTCCCACCTGATAATTCCACGATCCGGATAAAGCAATTATTTCATTTCCCGACTTGGCAGATAAGTTTCCGGTTATACCTCCTTCTCCTGCATAGTCAGCTACACGGACTGTTATCACCCCTTTACCTTTTTTCACCAAAGCTGCAGGAATAGTATAATTTCGGGGAGTCTGATAGCCTGCACCCTTTGCAATTTCAACCCCGTTGTAGTATGTGATATCCTCATCATCGATCATACCAAGGCTTAACGCTATTGGCTTTCCCTCCCATGAAGCCGGTATATCTATTTCTTTCTGAAACCAAACAATACCATCGAAGTCTTTCAAACCTTTTGCTTCCCAGTTTCCCGGCAATACCATTTCTTTCCAGTCACTGCCTTGTTGTAATTGAGATACCCAGATAGGACGACCATCTACATAACCTTTATCCTTACCAATCAGATCATGGTTGTGTTTATCTATTTTCTGCTGATAATTACTCAGAAGTGTTTGCCTGTCAAAACCAGACTCCTTAAGCATAGAAACAGACTCCTGATATCCCGAAACATGCTGTAAGGTATTGAAACTTGTCCATGCTTCGGCGGGGGTTCCACCCCATGTGCAATCAATCACACCAACTGGGACTTTAAGTTCATCCCATAATTTACGGGCATAGAAATAGGCTACCGAAGAAAATTCCTTTACTGATTGAGGTGTACACTCCTGCCATCCCTCCATATTTACCTGAACTTCATCAAGAGGAACTACTGAAGTCGTTTTCTTTACTTGTAAAAGACGAATCGACGGATAATCGGCATTAGCAATTTCCTGTTCGTAATTTAAAACCTTGCCCCACCCTGCCAGAGGCATTTCCATATTAGACTGTCCAGAGCAGAGCCATACTTCGCCAACCAATACATTAGTCAGTTTAAATACTTCCCCATCCGATATGGAAATGGTGTAAGGTCCTCCCGCTTCGGGTGTACTCACCGCAACAGACCATATTCCATTCGGATCTGATTTGGTTGTATACTTCTTTCCATCCCAGCCGGTTTCCACCACTACATTCTTATTAGCCTCAGCTTTTCCCGGAAAAACCAGGCTGCTCTTTTGCTGGATAATCATATTATCGGAAAAATAAGCTGGAAGAGAAATTTTCGCAGAAACCGATAATGCTATACAAGACATTATCACTATCAAAAAACATCGATTAATCTGTGTCATGATTCTAAATTTAAGGAATCTCAATTAAGGTTTCAGACCTGTTTGAATATTTATTTTTACAATAGCAAACTTACATAAAAAGTGACTAAATCTATTAATTATAATCAATAATAAGACAGCAGACATATTTATCAAGATTATACATCAAAAAAGGTTACAAAAGTCACATCAAAATCACATATTTTCACCTGTTACCTTTATTTCTTGCCTACGACTTCACTTATAGATAAAAATGCCGATTACAGAGCAATCCTGGGCACTAAAAAAGTCCGAAACATTATTTTCTATAAATAAGTTCCATCACATCACCTTTCTTTAAAGAAAAACGGAAAAACCCATCACCTTTTTGTTTGAGCATGATCTGCTCGCCATTAATTACAAATAAGGGGACAAGTGCATCATGAGCAGATTTCACAACAAAACTATTATCGGCTACAGCGGTAATCTTGGCTTTTTCAACATTACCTTCTTTCCATTGCAGATCAACATTTGCGCCACCTCTTACCGATAGACCTTTAAAAGATCCGTCTTTCCATGCTTTTGGCAATGCAGGTAAAAACTCAATATACCCTTCATGACTTTGAACGAGCATTTCGGCAATACCTGCACCACCAGCCTCATTTCCGTCAAAAATAAAAATATCATAAGGAGCTCCGGCTATACCTACCGGTGAAATTGTCAGCAGGTTTTCACGTGTAAAATTCCGTTGAAGTAATACAACACTATTATAAGCATTCTCAGCATCAAACAAACGGGCATAGTTACAGATCATATTCGCCCGGCTCCATTCCACATCTTCCCATCCTTTAGCAGCTAACCTCAATTCCATAGTACGACGGGTAGCTTCGGCTAACTCAGGTGTCTGTACTGGGGTAATCTGATGAAAAGGGTACAAGCCCAGTAAATGAGTTGTATGTCTGTGATTAGGCTGAGCTTCGTCAAAATCCTCAAACCATTCCTGTAATCCGCCGTTTTTACCAATTTTATATGGAGGAAGTAATTTTATCGCCTTCTCCATATCTTTTCTGAATGAAGCATCTATATTCAGAATTTTGGATGCCTCTATACAAGACGTAAGAGTCTCCCAAACCAATAAACGGTCACTGGTAGGCATCATCGACAATGAAAGTTCGTCTCCCTTATATCTGAATGAATTTTCGGGTGATGTACTCGGTCCTGTCATCAGAAAACCGCTTTTCGGGTCTTTCACCATATAGTCTATTAGAAACTCAGCATTACTTTTCAGCAAAGGATAAGCTGTATTACGCAGAAAATCACGGTCGAGAGTATATAAATACTCCGTCCACAAGTGAGAAGCAATCCACGAACCGGCAGTAGGAAACAATCCCCAGTTAACACCGGATCCCGAGGCTGTATATCCCCATACATTAGCGACAGTATGAGCAGTCCACCCCCGAGTACTATATACTTCGGAAGCCGTTTTACTTCCATATTGAGCCAAATGTCCTATATAATTGAACAAAGGCTTATTCAATTCATGCAGATTACCGACATTCGCCAGCCAATAATTCTGCTGAGTATTGATATCCAGATGATAATCATTAGTCCATCCCATATTGCAAGCCAGATTATCGTTCCATATACCTTGAAGATTTGCAGGCAATGGCGAATCTTCGCGCGAAGAAGCAATCAACAAATAACGGGCATAATTGAAAAACAAAGCATCTAGCCCAACATCACAGCCTCCGTCTTTTACCAATTTCCATTTTTTATCGGTAGGTAAATTATCATTAGAGCTTGTTCCTAAAAATAAATCGACACGATCATATAAATGGGAATGGTCGGCAACATGCGCCTGCTTCAATACATTATAATCTTTAGCCAAAGCTTTTTGTACAGTTTGTAAACAGTCGGGTTGATAATTCGGATTACTATAATCCGTTCTCACATCAAAAACAATAGTAACCTCAGATGCTTCTTTTATAGATACCATACCACCTTTGGCAGTAACTGTCCCTTCTTTTGCCTTTACAGCTATTTTGCCTTTGAAGTTCACGCCTCCGGGACCTTGTTTCGGAAAAGAAACCTGCCCCTCTATTTCAATACCGTTATCCCGAGCCGTAATATCTGCTTCACGCAATAAAGCAAACGATAAATTAACATTGACACTTTTCGATTTATCTGCCGAAAGATGGATAATCAAAGCATCATCGGGATTACTGCAAAGATACTCACGTATATAACGGACATCACCGGCTTGGAACGAAACCTGATTAATAGCTGTACGTAGATCTAAAACCCGTTTATAATCAGAGATATGATTATCGGCATATATAAACTTCATTTTCAGATCTCCCAATGGAACATGCGACCCGAATGAATGGGGTGTTCCGGCCAGATATTCCGTACCTAACCGATTTCCTTCCGCCAGATTCCCATCAAAAAAGGCTTTTCTTATTTCTGCAAGTTTTCCTTTTTCGAGTGTACGTTGCTGTCTGGCATCATAATCGCCTGACCACATTGTAATCTCATTCAGAGCAACAGTTTCATTATATACATCACCAAAAACATTTGCTCCGATCCGACCATTACCCAATGGCATGGATTCCATCCATTCTTTAGCAGGCTGCTCATACCAAAGTTTATGTAAGTGGCTGTTTTCTTGCGAATCAGCCACCTGTATGCTCAAAAAAGCACTGATCAACAAAACCAGCAAAGCTTTTCTTTTCATCTTAAAACTTCTCATATTCAATCCCTTCCTTATTTCTCTATTTTCAATAGTTTCACATCTTTGGAGGGAATAGCCAATTGAGCCTTTTTGTCCAGTTGTAAACCACTCCAGAGCTCTGTCACTTTCAACACCTGATTTACATCAAGTCCTATCCTTTCATAAGGAATTGCAGAATTATTGTCATTATCAGTATAATTGAAAACAGCCAGATAAGTTATTCCTTTTTTATCTGTATATACAAACTGATTTTCAGATTTCTCGCCAACACCTTCCACCGGACGGAACGACTTACCTACAGCCACAGCATTGACAGCTGCATTAGTTAGGTATTTTTCGGCTCTCGCTTTAACTCCTTTATCTCCGGTTTTACTGAAATCGTCTCCAGCAATAAACAATCCGGTAATAACAGCGGATGTAATACGGGCTCTGTTTTCTCCTTCGGTTGCATCACGCAATACCACGTGATCTGCATCATTGAACTGATACACATTATCGATCCACCAACCGTATGATACGGCATTCATGGTATATTCAGTATCTTTTATTTTATTCCACGCATCGCAGGCAATACGACGAGATTGGGCATATTGAGCCGGAAAAACAGGTGAAATAGATAGATTAAGAAACATATCTCCAAAATATTTATTCAATAGCACCATACCATAATTGTATGCCTGAATTCCTGTTCTGATTTCGGGTCTGTACCATTTGTCTCCTTCCATTGCACCGTGCCCCATGAAGTCCATCTTCACATATTCAAAGCCACAACGGCGGAATAGATCCGATGTCACTTTCATCCGTTGTGCTATTGCCGGATGAGTAGGATCAATGGCGTATGCTCCGTCAAACTCCTGAGGTTTTCCTTGTGCATATATATAAATATCCTTGAATTTATATCCGGGAGCATCTTCCACATCCTTTTCGGGATTTTTACCCCAATCCGTAAATGGAGTCCAGTAAATACCCGCAATCTGTCCGTTAGCCTTACATTTTTGCACAAAGTCTTTTAACTCGTCTTCCGAAAAAATATTCCAGCCCGAATCCAACCCTATATAAACCAGATTATCAGGGCTGACAAAATGATTGTTCTGCAATTTATCCTTGAAGTAATCCGATACTTCCATTACATGATTCGGACGCATATTGAACTGCAATGCTCCCCAACTGTTCCAACCGAAAGGAACCGCCTTGTTCCATTCTTTACAAGGAGCAATTATTGCATTTACCTTTGCGTATTCGTCCATTCCGGTACGCCAATCGTCGAAAAAGCCGATCATTACTTTGGGCGATTTTATTTTTTTTCCGGTTAAAGATCCATGTACATTGGTATCACGGGTCAAGGAATCGGCAACCCCTCCGTAACAAACTAGCGAACCTATATTATTCAAATCGCCTTTAGTCATATCCACTGCTGTTTTCCAATTATCGTGTTCTACGGATCCTAAAACCAATCCGTTACGGGTCTGATTATTATAAATAGTTGTTACTTCGTAACTTCTCAGTTTATCGAATGTAAAAGCATAAGCCTGAAATCTCACCCAAGCGTCATTATCGAAAGGTACGAATAATGCTCTGTTATCTCCTTCAGGCAGCAAATGTCCTACACGGTCGATATTCACCGGAGCCATATAATTAGACGAAACATCTTTAACAGCATCCTCTAATTGAATATCAGTAAGGATATAATCTTTATCATTATACACATAAAAAGTTTGCACTAGTCTCGGCAAGCTATCCGATGTATAAGTTATCTCGAATACCGATCCCTGCCCGAAACCATCACTGACTGCATTTGTTTTATATGCACTTTTTGCATAATCTTTTGAGGTAATGAGTTTATCTCCTAATTTGAACGAAGCATATAAACCTTCAACAAGATGTTTCGAATTTTTCTCTATTCTTATAGATTTGTCTTCCTCGTTATATTTCACTAACCATTTATCTGTTTTTACTGAGGATGACTGCCCGCAGGAAGACAAAAACAGAATAGCTAACAGAGTAAATAATAAATAAGTTTTTTTCATATGTATTTTATTTATAAATGAGAACTTTACATTTATCTGTTTTTATTTTATTATCAAAAATCAACAGGTCTATTTTTCGGCTCTGCTCCCCATTTCGAAGGCTTATTACCCATAACAAAGTCGAGAGTACCACCGTTTACAATGTCCGAATGACGGATAAACGTATTCTGATAAGGTTTTCCGTTTAACTTTACAGACTGAATATATATCTGATCTTCCGATTTACGTGGAGCATATATAATAAAGGTCTTATCTCTCCCTACATCAATAACAGCTTTCGTAACCAAAGGCGATCCGATAACATAAACACCATTCGCCGGATTAACGGGATAAAAGCCTAATGCACTGAATACATACCAAGCAGACATCTCGCCACAATCGTCATTACCTGCATATCCGGCCGATGTAGTATCATACAATTCGGTGAGTATCTTATTTACATAAAATTGGGTTTTAGCAGGTTCTCCCGCATAGTTATATAAATAGGATACATGATGGCTGGGTTCGTTGCCGTGTGCATACTGCCCGATAAATCCGGATGCATTATCATTCAATTCGCCGCTATTTTCATCATGTCCAAGAGTAAAGAAATCGTCCAGTTTTTTCACAAAGGCTTTATCTCCGCCAACCATTTCAACCAATGTACTCATATCATGCGGAACATACCAGAAATATTGCCAAGCGTTGCCTTCGGTAAACGGATAACCACCATTAGAACCGTATTTGAAGGGATCGAACGGAGTCAGCCAATTACCTTTATCGTCTTTCGATTGGAAGAACGAAGTCTCTTGATTATACAAATTCTTGTAAAATAGAGCACGTTTCATAAAATGCTTATAATCATCATTCTTTCCTAGCCTTTTAGCCAGCTGAGCCACACACCAGTCATCATAGGCAATTTCAAGAGATATAGATACCGACTGAGTTTGTATATTTTCGGGCATATATCCGTATTTTTCCCATACATCGAATGGCGAATTGGGATGTGAGATCAAAGACGATTCTTTGACAGCCTTATATGCAGCTTCGGCATTTATACCCGGT
Organism: Indolivaga capnocytophagoides; assembly: GCF_036511535.1. Lineage (GTDB taxonomy): Bacteria > Bacteroidota > Bacteroidia > Bacteroidales > Dysgonomonadaceae > Dysgonomonas_A > Dysgonomonas_A capnocytophagoides. The sequence goes on from NZ_AP028867.1 coordinate 1,343,483, forward strand.
ACTCCTTTTAAGACTGCATCAACAATCACCGGAATGGCATGATTACCGATCATGCAATAGTTTTCCTGCCCCCATAGCTGCCATATAGGCAAATAGCCGTATACTTTGTACTGACTGAGCATACTGTTCACAAAATCAGCTGTACCCTCGGGCTGTAAAATAGTATACAAAGGATGAGCTGCCCGATAAGTATCCCACAATGAAAAGGTTGAATACTGAGCTCTCTGACCGTCAGAAACATGAGCCTTGGTATAGTCTATCGCCGTATAATTACCATTTACGTCTGACACGATATTGGGTTGAATGTGTGTATGATATAAGGCTGTGTAAAAAATCTCTTTTTGAAGCTCTGTCGCTTCAACCTGTATTTTTTGCAGTTCTTTCTCCCATTTTTCTCCTGCCTGTTGTACAACGTAATCAAAATCCCAGTCTTTAATTTCAGCATCCAGATTCTGACGGGCATTTTCGATACTCACGCCCGATAAGCCGACCTTCGCCAAAAGCGGAACCGAATCCTGCTGACCGAAGTTAAATACCGAACGCAGTCCGCTGCCATTCACAACTTTGTTATCGGTATATAATCTGTTACCGTCAAGTATCACATTCCCTTTTATAGGCTTGGAAAAACGAATATAAAAATATACCTTCCGCAATTTCGCCCATCCTGTAATCAGACGATAACCCGACAGTGTATACTCATCGATCTGCCTGATCTGGGAATTGATTATACGAGTAGACCAACTGCCTTTATTTAATGAATGATCCAGATCTATGATCACATTAGCTTGAGCTCCCAGAGGAAAAGCATAACGATGAAATCCTGCTCTTTCGGCAGCTGTCAGTTCCGCTTTGATATTGTCTTTCAATAAATCGACCTGATAATATCCGGGGGAAGCCGATTCTTGCTTATGAGAAAATTCCGATTCATACAGGTTATCTGTCGATAGATAATTTTTATCGCCTGTACCCAAATTCTGGGTTGTAGGCATCAGCAGCACATCAAAAAATTCAGCAACACCCGTTCCACTCAGATGAGTATGGCTGAATCCGACTATTACTTTATCGTTATAATCATAGCCCGAAGCCTGCGCCCAATCAGGAGCATGGCGGGTATCGGGACTCAGCTGAATCATCCCGAAAGGTACTACAGCCCCTGGAAAATTATTCCCCGAAAGACTCTTGTCAACAGCGCCTGTACCTATAAACGGATTGACATACGAGGTCAACTTCCCGGCAGAACTTTGACTATTCATTGCAATTGTCTGAAATAAGACAACAGCCAAACACAAGATATTTCTCACTCTTTTCAGTATCATATTTCAGTAAATCATTATTGATAAGTAATTATTTACGTTTCAATTAGATAGTAAGCAAATAGGTCCGAGACCTTATTGTTCCGTAATTAATAAGACCGAACTTTTAAAAGGTTCGCCTATATTGAGAGTGATACCCGATTTTATCAGAAAATCACCACTGAACACCTGACCATCATTACCAAAAGACGAATGATTATTTTCTTTATTCAATTCTGTTATTTTATACATCTTAGCAGCATCCAAACCACTGAGTTTAGTTTCGAAATAAGTAGTACGTCCATGGTATTTAAGGCTATAAGCAAATAACACTGATTGCTTTTTATCCTTCGAAACATACATATGAGACGCCCATCCGCTATCGCCGTAAGGAGAGGCCAAGCGATACAAATCGCCGAACTGAACTATAGGGCGTATCAATTTATAATCATTGATAGCCGCTTTTGCAAATGCATATTCATCTCCTGTGATATCAGATGGTTGAAGCTCCATCCCCAAACGTCCCGACATGGCAACATCAAATCGGAATTTAAGCGGTGTTATCATGCCCGTCTGATGATTCGGACTTGTAGATACATGGGACCCGGTAGCTATAGCCGGAAAAAACAAATTTGTTCCGTATTGAATAAAAATCCGGTCTAAAGCATTCGTATTATCACTCGCCCAGAATTCATCGTGATATCTCAATGCACCGAAGTCGACACGACCGCCGCCCGAAGAGCATAACTGAATTTGGATATCTGGATACTTCGCCCTTATACGTTCATATACATTATACAGACCTTTGACATACTCGTACCAGAAATGAGTCTGATCGTCAGCCGATAAATAAGTGGAGCCTACATTATCGGCATGCCTGTTTGCATCCCATTTTATATAGCTGATATTAGGAGACAAAGCAACCACATCTTCAAATGTTTTTAATACGAAATCCTGAACCTGAGGATTACTTAAATCCAACAGCCATTGGTTGCGCATCGGGAGTATATCCCGTTTACCGCTTTGAACTATCCATTCGGGATGTTTTTCGGCAAGTTCGCTTTTAGGATTTACCATTTCGGGTTCGATCCAGATTCCGAATTTCAATCCTTTATTAACTGCATAATCAGCCAGATATCGTATACCTTTAGGTAATTTTTTCACGTTGGTCTGCCAGTCTCCAAGTCCGGCATTGTCTCCGTTACGCGGATATTTGTTTCCGAACCAGCCATCATCAAGTACAAACATTTCAACACCAAATTTGGCCGCATTATCAATCATGGTAGTGATTGTTTTCTCATTGAAATCAAAGTACGCCCCTTCCCAGCTGTTGAGTATAATCGGATGAAGCTGATCACCGTGTATCATTGCATATTTACGAGTCCAATCGTGATAATTACGAGAAATCGGCCCTTTACCGGATGAACTGTAAGTAAGTATCATTTGAGGAGATTCCAATTTTCTGCCTGCTTCCAGATTATAAGTGGCAGCAAACGGATTCATGCCGCTTATGATATTCAAAGTTCCGGTTTCATCCACTTCGAACGAAAGTCTATAATTGCCAGACCAAGCCAAAGATCCGGCGAATACTTCGCCAGTATTCTCAGAGCCCGGAGCATTTGACGACAATAGGAAAGAAGGACTTTCTGACTGTGTGGCACGTACACCTTTTTTAGTTTCAATTACTTTAGTACCATGAGTCAGTTTTTCTTCTTCAACCTGCATTTCGGCTGCCCATGTTCCATGAAAATGGGTAAGATAATAAGATTCGCGATGAATAGGGATATATGACGAAGCCAGATTTTCGACCTTTATAGCTTTATTTTCATTATGAGAAATTACAACCGATTGTGCTATAATATTTTCCTTTTTGTATGCAATGAAGCGCACATCAACAAAAACGGGATATAATTTGTCTTTCAAGTGAATAACCGTTTCGGTACGGTTGCTGTCTATATTTTTGGATTCGGACGAAACATATATCAATTCAGTCGTCAATACTCCATCTTCGTGAGTTAATTTAAGTGCCGGATTCAGATAAAATCGTCCTCCATAAGAAGGATATAGCTGGGTAACCAACTCATCACTCGTATCAGGTTGACCTTTAAATCCTTTACTCATAAAAGGTTTCACATCTGCCAGTTTATCTCCCCAATATAAAAACACGACTTTCTCGTTGGGTACTGCACTGAATATCATACTGTGATTATCGGTCTCGACCTGAATAATCTGTTTTGATTGTGCAGATACTTCCGGACAAACAAACAGCAAACAAATAAAACTAAATAATATATATTTCATAAAACAATAAGTTTACTAACGGAATCTTTTTACAAAATTCTGTCGGTTTATTAATAGAATCTACTCTCTTTGAGCCTATCTCACAAACTTCGACTGAATGTTTTTACCGCTATCAGTAAAAACATTTAGGATGTAAGCCCCTTTCGGAAAATCCTTTACACTTACAGAATAATTGTCTGTGCTGGTCAAAGTCCGGTTAAGAATCAAAGATCCATGGAGCGAATAAATATTTAAAGATTTCAACATTTCCGTACTTTCTATAATCAGGTTGGAATCAACATCAACAAACGACAACAGATCACCCTGCTTGCAAATGACATCATCTCCGATTCCTGCAATTTCACTTTTCTCTGCACGGAATACCTGAACATCTTTCGGTGCAACAGAATAGGTTATCGATTTATTACTTACAGACGACGTTTTACCACTCCACAACTCTTTCAGTGCGGTATATTTATCAACCTGAGCAGTCAGTCGAGATAAAGGAACAGTACCTTTCAGTTCTTTATCTGCATCAAAATTAAATGCAACAAAATACAAATAGATATCAGTCTCATATACGAAAAAATTTTCCGAACGGTCAGCCGAAACCGCTTTATATCCTTCGACCGGAGCAAACGATTTTCCGATACGGGCTATATCATTTATGTCTTTATTAGTCACAAATTGCTTAGCTTTTACACGTGCTTCATATTCTCCCTGAAAAGAACCTTTCATACTGAAATTATCCCCCAGCATGTATATTCCGGTAATGACTGCTGATGTTACACGTGCCCGGTTAGCCCCCTCTTTATAATCATTCGCCTCCGAAGGTTTATAAAGTAATATGTGATCGGCATCATTAAATGTATACACTCTGTCGAGCCACCACCCAAACGACAAGCTATTGAGCATATATCCGGTTGATCCCCAATCATTTTCATGCATAGCACCCCATGTATCACAGCTTATACGCCTCGAATTGCCGTATTGAGACGGAAACATCGGTGCAATGGACAACGCTGTGAACATGTCTTCGCCGCAAAGACTCATCAAATATGACATTCCTTCGTTATAAGCCTGTACTCCGGTCGTTACCTTGGGATTATAAAACGAATCAGCTTCCAGAGTCGCATTATTGATAAAGTCGAGTTTAATATATTTAAAGCCCAGAGCTTTGAATCGGTTGATATAATGTTCCTGCAGCTTTTTAGTTCCGGGGTGAGTCGGATCTAAAGCCAGCGATGCTATTTTTCGGGGTTGACCGTTACGATACAGATACAGGTCTTTGTATTTCCATTCTCCCGCTGTACCCTCAACATTGCGCTCTCCATCGCCCCACCAATCAGAAAACGGACACCAATAGATACCAGCTTGCTGTCCGTTCTTCGTACAATTTTCAACAAACTTCCTCAACTGGTCATCCGAAAAATTATCCCAGAACGAATCCAAACCTATAAATACGGTATTGTTATTCTGAAAATTATTCGGCTGAAGATCTTTCTTTATAAAATCGGCGACATCAACCGCCCCTTCGTAATTTACCTTTTCGGCCATTGCAGCCCAACTATTCCAACCGAACGGTGTACCAGCCTTCCATTTTCTGGGAGGAGCTATCAAAGCATTGGCTGCACCGTATTCTTCTAAACCTTCACGCCAATCGTCAAATAATCCTAACATTATTTTAGGCGATTTCATACTTTTACCTTTTATGCTCCCATGTATGGCAGAAGGAGTTCCGTTTGTCGGAATATCCCTAGTTAATTCGTGCACCACTCCTCCGTAACATTCAAGTTTAGAGAGATTATTATGATTTTTCACAGTATAAGCAATACCGGTTTTCCATGTGTCATGTTCTACAGATCCTATTACCAATGCTTTGCGGTTACCTCCATTGAAAATAGATGTAACCTCAAACGATACATCGGAAACATTGAAAGGAGATGACAAATACCGTACGAATCCATCATTATCGAAAGGCACTCTCAATATTCTGTTAGCGGCATCCGATGGGAGGAATTCATTATCTGCGGTAGTATAGACAGGTGCAATATAATTGCTCGATGTTTCAGTCTGCGCTAGAATAGATGCTTCGGTCAGCAAATACTGATAACCGGGATAAAAATAAAATGCCTGATCTATCGAGGGCTTGTTACCCTCTCCCGAATAAGTAAAAGTATATTTTTCTCCATTACCGAACTGATCAGAAACAGCTTCTTTTTTCAATACGACAGCAACATAATCGGAACTCTTAATTGTATCATTTACAATTTTTGCTCTCACAGAGACATTCGATAATATAATTTGCCCATTGTATGAATAATCCAAAGCCCTCGTTTTCTCGTTATAGGCTATTTTCCATTTCCCGGAATTGATTTCTTTGGCATCGGCAGCAACCATATTCTGAGATACCAGACACAATCCAATTACGCACAATGACATTATCTTAGAGGTTATAAATAATCTTGACATATCTTTCTTAGAAATATTAGTAGCCTGATATCGAACAATATCCGATATCAGGCTGAGTCACAATTTATTTAATTAGCTATTATACCCAGGGTTTTGATCTTCTAATGTCAGATCCGGATTTTGTCTCAATTCATCTAACGGAATAGGCCACAATAATTTATAAGGCTGTATCTTTTTATTGGGAGCTCCGGCATCCTTCTTATCGCCGAAACTATTAACCCATGTACCTCCAATGAGCCATCTATTTCTCTTTTCAGCATATTCTATCAATAAACCAGTTCTGAGTAAGTCGTACTTACGCCATCCTTCAAAACAAAGTTCACGGATACGTTCATCCATCAGGTTCTTAATAAAATCTTCCTTACCCATACCAGCCGACCATTTTTTGTCAGCCGGCAAAGCTCCGCCGAAAGCCCGTGTACGCACTACATTATTTATCATATTGATAGCTTCGCCTTGCTTACCTGTCATATAAAGACACTCTGCATAATTAAGCACAACATCACTGAAGCGGATAAAAGGAATACTCTTTCCCGAGTGCCATGTATTCTGCCCTTTATCCACAGTACGAGGATCTTCGTATTTTTTGATATGAGGTTCGAGTTCATCTCCCCATCCATAACCAAGTAAATTAGGTTCGTAATTTTTCCATCTGAAATCGATACGAACACTTTCGTCTCTTCGTACGTCTCCTTCTTCCCAAACACCTCCGTCTTTTTGCATTTTATAAGCATATTCGGAAGGAAGCCATGCGTCAAAACCACTCCACGGAGCCATTGCCTCTCCAATATCAGGTGTCATATTAGCTACAGCTCGTGAACCAACTTCCCACTCTGTTCCACAATTGTTAGGCCATCCTACATTGTATTGAAATGCATATACCATTTCTTTGCGGTAATCAGCTGTATTCTCGGAATAGGCATCAAATATTGTTTTGAAATTAGATGAACCGGTTCCTCCGAAATAAGGATTCTCATACACTTTTTTAAAGTATTCGGCTGCTTTTAGATAATCTCTGTAACCTGAAGTTTCGGGAGCATACAGATAAACTTTACCCAGATATGCCTGAGCCAATGATTTACTAACCCGCCCCAAATCGGTAACGTCTTTTGGGTCGGGCAGATATTGTTCCGCAAGAAGCAGATCTTCTACAATATTTGCATAAACAACATCAACCGGCTGACGAAATCCACCGTACTCGGGTTTATCGTCATCATATACCGGAACGGCACCGAAAAGCATGGTAAGTTCCCATAAGCTCTGAGCGCGCAAAAAACAATATTCGCCTAAATAACGTATAAGATCAGGATCTCCCAGACTTACGTTCTTCTTGAGAATGGAAATCGCTTCTGCCGAACGGGAGATTATCTGATAACGATTTGTCCAGATACCTCTGATCTGCCCGTTAGTACTGTTCATACCATCGGAATATTCATCAAGTCCACGCCTTTCGGAGTTCTCACGTTGGATGCCTCCGACAATACCTTCATCGGTACCATAGAATAAATCGGCACGTCCTTTGTGTCCGTCACGCCATATACCGTAAATACCTAACAAGTGTGCATTGGTTAATTTAGGATTCGAAAAAACAGTTGTATTAGGTAATTTCGATTCAGGATCCTGATCCAGAAAATCGGAACAAGATGATGTTAGTAATGCTGTCCCTATTAATAAGGAAAAGACTATTTTATTTATTTTCATATTGAAATCTTTTTTATTTTACTCTGGTTGTGCTTCGTCATTAAAAACCAACATTCAGCCCGAAGGTAAAACTGCGGGATAATGGATAGCCCTGTCCCGATTCGGGATCATATCCTTTGTAAGGTGTGATTGTAAATAAATTATTACCGGAAGCTGTAACACTTATATTGTCAAAGTATTTACCAATCAAATATTTTGGGACTTTATATGTCAAAGACATAGTTGCACAACGCAAGAATGAAGCATTCATCAAACCATAACTTGTTTCACCATAAGAGAAGCGGTTTTGTCCATCACCATGATAAGCACGAGGTATTGAAGTATTGGTATTTTCGGGTGTCCAGCGTTTCAACATGTCTTCATGAGCAGGAGAGATTGTTGCATCACTCATTAGATACTCATAAATCCAGTCAAATTTCTTAATACCATAAGAATAAGTAAATACAGCATCGAAGTAGAAGTCTCTATAATTAAGGTTCGTAGAGAACCCTCCATAAAATTTAGGGTCTGTTTTCCCCAGAATGGTCATATCGTCTTCTGCCGTTATTTTTCCATCCTTGTTGATATCTTCCGGTAATAAATCCCCGGGACGAATTACTTTACCATCAACAATACTTGTCCAGCCATTGACCATTGACATATCCGATTCCTGAGCTAAACGGTTGACTTTATATCCCCATAATGTATTAAGAGACTGACCAACAAAGAGATTACCATCTCGGGATTTGACATTACCGCCATTCCATAAGACATCTACACCGCCAAACAGTTTTTTGATTTTGTTTTTGTCATGTGCAATATTACCGCTCACCGACCAATTCCAATCTTTAGATTTAACCATTTGAGCAGAAACACTAAATTCTATTCCTTTATTTTGCAATTCTGCAACGTTAGCTATCTGGTAACTATATCCGAATGACGGCCAATAGCTCATTTTCATCAGCAAGTCGCTGTTTACCATCGAGAAGTAATCAAGTCCGAGCGTAATACGGTCGTTCCACAGTGTAGCATCTAACCCGAAGTTCCATTGTTTTTGTTTCTCCCAAGTGATGCCTTTATTACCATATCGTCCGTCTTCGGGATCCAATTTGATATCGTTATTCACAAACCCCGGACTGTAAATGGTTGTGTATCCGTATTCGGGTATATTCTGGTTACCTAACACGCCGTATCCGATTCTAAGCTTTAGGATATCCAGCCAGCCCAAATTTGCATTTTTCAGAAACTCCTCCTCTGAGATCGTCCATGCGGCAGAAACAGAAGGGAATGTTCCCCAACGTTGTCCATCGGCAAATTTAGAACTACCGTCGCGACGTACTGTTGCAGTCAACTGATATTTGTATTCATACGAATAATTGGCACGTGCAATATAAGAAATCAGTGTATTGGTTTTATAGTCAGAACTCATGCTGTTCTTCTCTTTATCGCCGGCCATTCCCATATTATTAGAGCCCAAATCATCCGAAGCGAATTTATATCCCGACATACTAATATTATTGCTTAGGGTTTTAGAAATACTGGTACTCACAAAACCAAACAAACGGTGTTTTTTATTAAATGTTTTTTCGTAACTCACCGAATTGTCCCATTGGTAATACTTAGTTTGTCCACGCCATTGCCATCCTTCTCCATCTTTATTATCTCTTACCGACTGCCCTACATAACTAGGTATATACTTACTGTCTTGTTTATTATAAATATCAGCTGATAAAGAAGTACGCACATAAAGGTCTTTTATCGGATTGATTTCGATAAAGTTATTTGTAAGCACCCGATCATGTATCTCTTTACTGTCAATATCTTTCGTCAGTATAGGATTGTATCTACCCATCTGGGCAACCCCCTGAAAATACATATACAAACGATCAGTATCTATATTTTGCATTTTATTACCCAGCAACGCTGTTTCATAAGCATTATCATCGAGACGATTCTTTATCCCGCGAGAGATACTGGTATTAGTACCTATCTTCAACCAAGGTTTAACCTGTGTTTCGAAGTTGATTCTTCCGTTAAATCTTTCATAGGATGATTTATCAAGAACGCCTTGATTGTTTGAATAAGAAAACCCCACGAAGTAAGTCGATTTGTCAGATCCCCCCGAAAAATTCACCGAATGGTTCTGCTCAATTCCGGTACGGGTTATTTCGTCTATCCAGTTAGATGTACGGTCTGCCATTCCGTTTTCCAGTTCTTCGGCCGAAAATACCTTATTTGTACCTAATACATAGTCTTTAATATAAGCATTCCTATCAGCATCGGGATGAGTATCCATATATCCGTTTGCATAAGCATCTATACGAAGATTCATCATATCTTTAGATCCGAGAGTTTTCAAGCGGTTCTGATAACTGCTGAATGTCACAAATCCGCTATAATTTACTTTGCCTTCTCCCTTACGTCCTTTTTTTGTAGTGATGACGATTACACCATTTGATGCTTTTGATCCGTATAGAGCTGTAGAAGATGCATCTTTTAAAACCTCAATCGAGGCTATTTCATTCGGATCAATCAGACGAAGCCCCTCTTCGGCAACAATACCATCTATTACAAATACCGGATTAGTTCCATAGCTGATTGAATTAGTTCCACGTACTTTCATCGAGATATCACTCCCCGGCGCAGCACTTGTCCGCGAAATATTTAACCCGGGAACTTTACCCTGCATTGCGGTAGTCAGATCTGTTGTCGGAATCTCTTTTAGCTGCTCCTGCGAAATACCACCGATAGCGCCTGTCAGGTCACTTTTTTTCATTCGGGTACCCACAACCGTAACCTCACCTATATCGAAAGACTGAGGCAGCAACTGGATTTTTATTGTCGATGAAGTATTACTCACAGCAACTTCCTGAGTTTCATATCCCAGATAAGTTATAACCAGAGTAGTTCCTTTGCCTGCAGTGATCGCAAATTTACCGTCTAAATCGGATAATGTGCCGTTGGTTGTACCTTTCACTGTAACAGATACTCCAGGCAAGGTTTCATTATTCTGCTTATCTATGACCACTCCTTTTATAGAGCTGTTTTGGGCAAGCAATATTCCTCCCGCCATAAAGAATAGAATCAACAAAGAAACTATCCTTTGTTTGTAGTTAATGTTTTTGCTTTGATACATAAATTTTAAAGCTTTTTTTAGATTAAGAAAACATGTTTCATACAAATCGGAACTCTGAAGAATGTGGTATTCCGATACTTTTTCATGGTTATTAGTTTAAATAAAATTCACATGGCTTTTCCTCCTATTTTTTATTTATATTAGATTGGGTCGTTTTAATGACCATAAGGCAAAAGCAAATGTATCTTGTGATTCAGAAATGTTCTATCAAGAACTTATCAAAATATAACAAAGATGTTCTATCAGCATCCACACCAAAAGAAGATGCTACATTTTTGATATTTTGCGGGACATTTGTACAAATTATAATATTTAAATTTGCCTGTATACCGATTATCAAATTCAGCCATGAAACATTTTTATTGTTTTTGTCTATCCTTTTTTCTAATCATCACAACAGCCAGTCCGTTTGGCAATTACTTTGTACATATAAATGGCAAAGACGGGCTATCTCATAATAATGTCAAGTCCATTATTCAGGATAGTTATGGTTTTATGTGGTTCGGCACACGAAATAAACTGAATAGGTACGATGGTACATCTATCAAGATTTTTGATTGTTTTGACTCATCCACTCATAAGCGCAATAATAATATAAGTGCTCTTTTCGAGAATTCAGATCATAAATTATGGGTGGGCACCGATAATGGAGTTTTCATATTCGATCCTATCAGCGAAAGTTTTCATTCTTTTGACAGTAAAACCTCAGATAATCAATATATAGCACAATGGATAGCAGATATACAAAAAGACGATAATAATAATATTTGGATAGTTGTACCTAATCAAGGAGTATTTAAGTTTAATCTTGACTCAAAGATACTGAAATTATACAGTGTAGTAAATAAACTAGCTCCCAGCAAAACCAATCCACAATGTATATCAATCGAAAAAAACGGACGTGTTTGGATTGGTACCAACGGACAGGGTGTATTCCTATATAATGAGAATAAAGACTCTTTCACTCAATACAATGGAAGTAATCAGGGAGGAGAATCTCTGCTGAACAAAAATATTTATACAATGTGCCATATCAATGAAGATCTGATCATTGGTGTACACGAGGGATGCCTGATGAAATTAGATACCAGAAAAAACCATGCTAGCAATATGCATATACCTCAAGTAGATTATAAAATTATCCGAGATATCATACTTTTTGATGACGTACTGTGGATAGGTACTCAAAACGGAATTACCGAAATCAACTTGAAAACAAACAAGATAAAGCAAACTCAAGAAGATCTGATCAATCAGTATTCGTTGTCTGACAATATTATAGAAAAAATATATAAAGACAAAGAAGGAGGAATATGGGTGGGAACCAATTTTGGGGGAGTAAACTATCTACCAAACAGCCATAATAATTTCGAGAAATATCTTCCAAACAGCAGTAGCAGCCTGAACAGTATCTCTAAGCGCATACGAGAAATAGCTGAAGATGCCGACGGCCGGATATGGCTGGGAACAGAAGATGCCGGGGTAATAGCTTTTGATACAGAAAAACAAGAGTTTAAACAGATTACCCACAGCAGCCGAAAAAAGACATTAGCCATGCTGATGAAAGATAACGACTTATGGGTTGGATATTTCAAAGATGGCCTTGATGTTATCAACAAAAAAACAGGAGCTATAAAGCATTATTCGGCCGAGATGCTCGGTATAAACGAAGAAAGCATATACGCTCTTTGTGAAGACCGATATGGAAAGGTTTGGCTGGGTAACGCTTGGGGTGTATTTGTTGCCGAAAAAGGCAGCATGCAATTCAAGCGCATGGATATATTCGGATTATGCTACACCTATAATATAATAGAAGATTCGGAAGGCTTCATATGGGTCGCCTGCTTAGGTTCGGGAGTTTTCCAGTACAATCCTCTGACAAACGAGATCCATCATTATACAAATAACGGCGAAACAAACAGCATCAGTTCTAATGCCGTAAGTAGTATTACAGAAGACCACTCAGGACAAATCTGGTTTTCAACAGACAGAGGTGGAATTTGTAAATTTAACAAGAAACAAAAACAATTCACATCCTATTCTATAAAAGAAGGATTACCAGATGATATTGCATACAAAATACTGGAAGATAAGAACTACAACTTATGGTTCGGAACTAATAAAGGATTGGTCAAATTTAATTCTATAACCCATAACATCAGAGTATATACTCAAAGCGATGGACTATTATCCGAAGAATTTAACTATAACTCGGGCATTGTAAGCCGCTCAGGAAAATTATACCTCGGCAGTATGGAAGGATTAGTAGCTTTTCGTCCTGAAGAATTCAAAGACAATAATTTTGTTCCACCAGTATATATAACCAGATTTTCGATATTTAACAAGGAAGTTAATCACATACCTTCAAGCTCCGAGTCGACAGGTACAAGTATAATACATGCACAAAAATTAGAGCTAAAATACAACCAGTCTAATATCAGCTTCGACTTCGTATCCCTAAGTTATACATCTCCCCAATCAAATATGTACGCTTACAAAATGGAGAATGTTGACAAAGAATGGATCTATACAAAAGACAGCCACAGTGCATCTTATGCTAACCTCAGTCCGGGAACTTATACCTTTAAAGTAAAAGGAAGTAACAATGACGGAGTATGGAATGAAACTGGAGCATCCATTGAAATAGTAATATCTCCGCCTTGGTGGCTTAGCAATATCGCAAGAATCCTTTACATATTATCCACATTTCTAATATTCTATACATGGTGGAGATGGTACAGCAAACGTATAGAAAAAGATGCAACTGAAGCCCGAATTTTGTCCGAAGCAGAAAAAGACAAAGAACTATATAAAGCTAAAGTCAATTTTTTCACGAATATAGCTCACGAAATACGTACTCCCATTACTCTGATAAACGGACCTCTGGAGTCTCTTATCGAATTAAATCTAAAAGATGAAGACGTCAGATACAATTTGTCTATTATAGAACGGAATACTAAACAGCTTCTGGAACTGATCAACCAAATATTAGACTTCCGAAAAATTGACGACAATAAGTTTTACACCTATTTTCAGAATATCAATATAAACCAACTGCTTGACAATATTATAATTCAATTCGAAAAAGAAATAAATCTGAAACAGAAGAAGCTGACCATCAATAAAGATAACAACAACCCTATAATAGCAAGGATAGACAAGGATGCTATATCTAAAATAATCAGCAACCTTTTATCAAATGCGATTAAATATTCGTCCCAAATAATCGCAATTAACTTGTATCAAAATGAAGCTAATGTACAACTCACAATCTTAAATGACGGAACTCCTATTCCCGAGGAGTTCAAGGATAAAATATTTGACCCGTTTTTTCAGGTCAATAATCCGGGTATAAATACATTCGGCTCAGGCATAGGCTTATCTTTAGCAATGTCCTTAGTGAAAATGCACGATGGAACACTTACATACGAGTATGATAACGATCTGAATAAATTCACTTTAAACATTCCCTTAAACTTAATAGAAGAAATTGATACTCCTGCTGAATCTCACATTGTAAATGAAGAGGACCATACCGAAGATGAAATCCGCAAAAGCAGTTCAGCCGAAACTATACTATTAGTCGAAGATCATAAAGAAATGCAGCTTTTTATGTATAATAAACTCCGGAATAACTACAATGTAGAAATTGCTGATAACGGAAAAGAGGCTCAGTTTATACTTAAAAAGAAAAGTATCAATATTATAATCAGCGATATAATGATGCCCGAAATGGATGGCTTTGAACTCTGCAAATACATCAAAAAGAGCAGCGAATACAATCATATTATCGTCATATTACTAACAGCCAAAAACGACTTGAGCAGTAAAATCAAAGGTCTCGAACTCGGTGCTGATGCATACGTCGAAAAACCATTTTCATTTTCATATCTGGAAACTTTGATTATCTCACTCGTCAACAACAAAAAACGGGACATGGAAATATTTCTCAAAAAACCATTCCTGACTATGATACATTCGGGAATGAGCAAGGGTGATGAAATATTCTTAAATAGTATAATCGATATTATAGATAAAAACATAACGGATACAGACCTCAATGTCGAAAAACTTGCCGATCTGATGAAACTCAGTCGCTCGAGCCTTCACCGCAAGCTAAAAGCAGTCACAGATTCGAGTCCTGTTGACTTCATACGTCTTGTACGAATGCAAAAAGCAGCACAGATAATTCAGGATGGCGAACACCGTATCAATGAAGTATGCTACCTTGTAGGAATCAATTCCCCGTCTTATTTTACAAAATTGTTCAGTTCTCAATATGGAATGACTCCTAAAGAATTTGAACGCCAACAGAAAGGTAAATAAGGTCTCGGACCTATTTATTGGCTTTGTAATCATAATATTAACAGCCTATTATAACAAAAAATATAATCTAAAAGAAAAGAAACAAGATTACCTGCGGCATATAACCGCAGGTAATCTAAATTTATAACTTTTCAATGCGCATAGCTGTTCCTCCGCCCGATGCTAATCTCAAATCAAGAATAGTTTCTGAAGTAACTTGCTTCTCTTCAATCTCAACCTCATAGGGATTCTTTTTATAATCGGCGTTATCTCCATCTCTGAATATAACAGCCTTATATTTAACACCTTTATCAAGAAAATTTAAAGACAGGTTAAGATTTCGGCCTTGAGCATTCGTAATACTGCCAACAAACCAATTTTCGCTGTCTCTGTCTTTTCTGGCAATAGTCACATACTCCCCTATCTCCGCATCAGGAACCTCTGTTTTAGACCAATTGACAGGGCAAGAAGTAATGAAACCGAAAGCGGGATTATTCTCATAGTTTTCAATCATATCCGATGCCATCTGAAGCGGACTGTATATTACCACAAACAAAGCCAATTGTTTCGCAAGCGTTGTTTGGACATGAGTTTCAGGATAAACCGGATTCTCGAAATTAAATGTTCCCGGTGTAAAATCCATCGGACCCGCTAATCCTCTGGTAAATGGTATAATAGTAGTATGTTCCGGAGGATTTCCTCCATCCCTTGACCAAGCATCATATTCCTGTCCTCTCAGTCCTTCCTGAGTCATCAGATTAGGCCATGTACGCTGTATTCCCGTAGGCATGGCCGGCTCATGATTGTCTATCATTATATGATACTTAGCTGCCGTTTCTATTACTTTACGGTAATGGCGGACTCCGTATTGACTACTATGACGTTCTTTTCCATCCAATAGAGGATTTACATATCCCGTCTTTACAGTATTTACCCCATACTTTTGATACAAAGCGAATGCACTATCTAGCTGGCTCTCATAGTTTTTTGTCCAACCGCCTGTTTCGTGATGGCCGATCAAATTTACCCCCTTTTGCTTTGCATATTCGGTTATCTTCTTAATATCAAAATCAGGAAAAGGCTTTGTAAATGAAAAGTTATAGCCGTTTTTCACCCAATCTCCATCCCAACCGTAATTCCACCCCTCAACCAATACTCCGGAAAAATGATGCTCGGCTGCAAAATCAATATAGCGCATTGTATTCTGAGTAGTTGCTCCATGCTTAGCTCCCTGCCCCCATGTATATTTTTCCATGTGCATTCCCCACCAGATACCGATATATCTGCCGGGCTTTATCCACGACACATCTTCTATCTTACAAGGTTCATTCAGATTCAGCATCAATCTCGACAAAATCAGGTCTCCCGGTTTATCGGCAATAATCATTGTCCGCCAGGGGGTCACACAGGGAGTTTTCATAAACGCCTTCTCTCCTGTTGACCAAGGCGTAAGATCTGCTTTAAGCCGTGTTGTATGATTTACCGAAGTAAGATTCAAACCTGCGTAATCCGTCAGATTAGCTTCGTGTATAGCAAGATACAAACCGCTTTTCGTTTTCATTGTCAACGGAGTACATACCGTATCTATTTCAGACAAAGCCGACGGTTTATACAGATTTTCGAAATATTGAGTATGATTTGTCGGGATAGACCATGCAGTGGCTTCTTCTTTCAAAGCAAACTCCGTCAGTTCATCCATTATAACAAAATCCTTGAGATTTTCCTGTTCGGGAAAAACATATCTGAATCCTATTCCGTCATTGAAAATACGGAATACAATAGAAAATTGTCTTTTCAATCCATCCGATTCTTCAACATCCACCGACAATTGATTATAAGTATTATCCACAGTGATTTCTTCACCCCATATCTGATCCCATGTTTCGTGAAATTTACTGTGCTTTATATCTTTTATCTTGAGATTCTGATCCAATATTCCCGATTGCAGTTCAAAACCCAAGAAAGATTTATCAAGAACTTGTTGTTTTTGTTTGTTTACAGTATAGTATATTCTTCCGTTTTCTTCACCTACCTGAAGGTGAATACTCCCATCGGGCGAGTTTACCGTCAAATCTTTACTTTCTGCACATGAAGCAAGGCAAAGAAAAACAGGAAGAATATACATCAATAAGTATTTCATAATCTATTATTTATTTGATTTCTATTTCGTTCAACAATGATCGGGCTTTATCTTCCTGCAAAGACACTAAATAATAAAAAGCCTGAGTCAGCTTATTCTGAATCTTCGCATCATTCGGATATGCCTTTCTGAGAGTATATAATTTATATATATTTTCAAGGATTTCTGTATTATACTTCAATCCGGCAAAAGATTGCAACGAATTCAGAAATGTATATTTAAACTCTACAGTAGGTTCTATCATAGTTCCCTCACCAAAGTCATTCCATGTGATAAGCTGTAGATAATCTACTTTATTATCTTTTGCCATATTTAGAAGGTTACGGAATGTATCGCCATTGGCATATCCTATTTTACCCAATGGATTTTCACCCCATCCTCCATCTTTGTAAAAGGCATCAAATCCGGGATATGCACCTCCAATAAATAAGTCGTACTTACCCTTATCGGCGTATTTGGTTTCCATAGAAGTTGCATCAACCCAGATATATTCACCGGATGAGTTTTTATGAGTATCGTCATTAACAGCACCTGCGGAATGACCATACAGGGTTATAAACTCGGGGTTCGTCTTTAAATCCGCAAATATGGAAGTCCAATCTTGGGGTTTCTTAATTTCCTGTGGTCCAAAGATCATCAGTAACGGTTTCTGCCCTACCTTGATATAGTTCTCTTTCGAAAAAAAATTTGTTTCGAGATACTTCATATCGGCTTTTGCCTGAGTTACTTTTTCGGCATCCTGCAAATTTTCACGCAGAGTCTGGTCTTCATATACTATTGCAAAATCAAGCCCCACTTTGTCCAATGCTTTTACTACCGCTTCGGTATTCTTTCGGTTGGAAGCATAGTCCCATAAATCACGTGTGCCGTACCAATCGATAAGTATACCGTCAATGCCTGAATACTTCATCAACAGCAAATGATATTCAATCACATCCTGATCGCTCGATGCATAAGGTCCTATCAACGGATAATAAAATGAAGCGATCTGCCGTTTTCCATCAGATGAAACCTCATCGGGATTTTTATTAGCCATCGTCCAATGCTGTCCCCAAGTTCCGTTATTTGTCTCTTTCGATTCGAACCAAGGCATATAATGAACATACAATTTCATCGGATTGGTCTTCGAAACAGGAACCGGACTGAACTCCTCTACCTTATCATTTTTTATTATGGGCAGATCGTCTCTTCCATCACATCCGCTTAAGAAAAGAGGTATTCCGGATAATAGTAAAAAGATAATTTTTTTCATACAAATTTCATCTTAAGGTCTCAGACCTATTCTTATTTTGATAAATATTTTCAATCGGATTTATCCAAAAAAAGTTACAAAAGTTACATATTTCAGGTACACTTTTAGGTTAATACTTTTACCTTTAAGCCAGATAGCCGGTCTTGTAGGGGCGAATTGAAAGTCGCCCCTGCAGAAACCCCAAAAGGTTACAATGGTTACACGTTTTATGCTCATTTTTCACCTTTATTATTGGTACATTAACCTTTCTGTATAGATAAAAGACCTTACTTATAATCTGGGTTTTGCTCCAACTTAGGATTCAAATCCAGCACATCCTGAGGGATAGGAAATACTCCTGTCCGCTTTTTATCGGCTCCGGCATCCACACCTTTCTCCCACCACGATTTGAAGAATGTACCGAAACGAATATTGGTAGTCCGTCTCAATCCTTCGAAAACAAACTCGTGTCTCCATTCATTGTCCAATGCCTCTTCGGTTACGGATGTCAAACTTTCCAAACCGGCTCTGTTTCTTACTTCATTTATAAAAGTGAGGGCATTACCCGTAAAGCCCATACGAAAAGAAGCTTCCGCTTTCATCATCAATATCTCAGCATATCTGATCAGTACCCAGTCATTGTCACGTTCCCATTGATCATTGGCCTGTACTTCATATTTATATAAACGAGCTCCCTCATTCTGCAAGGCATTGGAAAATTTCGAAATTTCTTCGGTATAAATCAACGGATTACCATTATCCATCATTACCACCGATCCTGTAGCCATATTGATTTGCTCACCAATTAATAAAGATTTACGGCGTACATCATTTTCATCAAATGACGAATACAATCCCGGTTGTGCGGAAATACCGTTGCCGCACCACGGATAAGTACCTGTTGCCGAAAATGCGTATTTCTGATTGTAATGAAATGTCATTGAAGCCAGATAATTTCCTACAGTCCCTTCTTTATGATCGTATGGAATAGCAAAAATTATCTCCCTCGATACTTGATTCTCCGTCTTGAAACTTGTAAAATAGTCAGGTTCCAACACATAACCGCTCACCTTCTCAGCTGCATTCATACAATCCTGCCAACGGGGAGTTCCGGTATATACTTCAGCATTAAGATATAATCTGGCCAAAAGGCTATTTGCTACATTCTGAGTAAAACCTCCGTAGCGAACACCCGAAGGCAGCTTATCCATTATACCTGTCAACTCGTCTTCTACAAATTTGAACACTTCGGCTCTTGTCGATTTGGCTGGCAATTCCGATTGTTCAAAACTCGTAACAATAGGCACACTGCCAAACTGATCCAGAAGCTGGTAATAATAATATGCCCGAAGTCCTCTTAACTCAGCTTTCACCTTATCCTTATCTTCCTCTGTCAATTTAGATTGATCGACCTGATAAATTATAGAATTGATATTAGCTATACCCTGAAAACTATACTTCCAGGCACTAAGTATCATTACATTCTTTGCATCCCACGTATGACGCTGTATCTGCTCATAGCGTCCGCCATCATACCAGTCTGTTCCCCTTGTAGGAATAGTCGCATCATCAGAAGCACATTCGCTCAGAAAGAATACATACTCGCATGTAGGATAACAGATTGTACCCCCTTTGTCCGTATCGTTAAATCCTCGCAAGGTGGCATATGCCCCACCTACAATAGTCTGTATCTCGGCAGCAGTTTTGCCATAATCATCAGTAGTAACCTTATCGTATAATTTTTCATCGAGGTCGGTGCAGGCAGGCATCGTCAGAAGTACAGACAATAAGGCCGCCGATAATATTTTTGTTTTCATAACATATTATTTTTCTTTCACTTATGTGATATTGTGTGTGTAATAGGTCTGCGACCTTAAAAAGCGACATTCAGTCCGAAAGAAACTGTACGCGGACGTGGATAAGTATTGTACCTATCGATACCCGGCGATTCAAGTCCACTGTAATTAACTTCGGGATCGACACCGCTGTATCCGGTAATCGTAAACAGGTTTTCGCCTGTAACGTACACTCTCACTTTACTTAGACCCAGCTTTTTAAAATATCTGATCGTATATCCCAATGTAGCCGACTGCAAACGGAAGAAAGAACCGCTCTCCACCCAGTAATCCGAAAATACAGGATCGGACTTGATTCCGCTTGTCAGAAAATCATCTGGAACATTCTGTGCAGGTAAACGGGTAGGATCATACATACTCATGTACGTTGCATTTAATACTTTCTGTCCGAACATTCCATATGTAGAAACACTAAGATCAAAATCTTTATAGGTTGCATTCATAGCAAAACCAAGGTTAACTTTTGGCTGGGCACTGCCGAGGTATTCATTTATAGGATTTCCATCTTTATCAGTGTTCAGTATATACTTTCCGTTTTCATCCAATCCTAAGCATTTAGGACCAAAGAATGCTCCTGCAGGAAAACCTTCTTTTATCATCTGGGTATAAACACCCGATAAACCTCTCAGACCATGAAGTGAACCTGATTTAAGTCCCGACTCCTGAAATGTTTCATTAGAAAGCTTATCAATATTCTGTTTATTGTACGATACAGTTACATTGGCATCCCAGGTTAGGTCTTTTTGACGGATAATATTACCGTTAAGAGATAACTCCACCCCTTTATTCGATAATGTTCCCACATTTGCCAGCATCGTTCCCACCAAATTTGGCGGCTGTGGCACAGGATAAGTCCAAAGTAAGTCCTTAGTCTTCTTGTAGTACAGTTCCAGAGTACCATTAATTCTGTTGAAAATTCCGAAATCTACACCAATGTTATATTGGGCGGTCGACTCCCACTTCAGATCAGAATTTACATTTTGAATAGGAGCATAAGACTTTTTCCATGTGCCGGTTGATGCATCATAATATGATGCCCCGTTTGCGCCCAGCAGCGAGAGAGATTTATACTCGCCTATTCCATCCTGATTACCTGTAACACCATATCCTAAACGAAGTTTCAGATTATCCAGCCACGATGATGTATTCGCCATAAAGGATTCATCGGAAACACGCCATGCAAGAGAAGTCGAAGGAAACAATCCCCACTTGTGATTCTTTCCGAATCGAGACGATCCATCGTTACGTAATGTGGCTGTAACCATGTACCTGCCCAAGAAATTATAATTGGCACGTCCAAAGAACGATACTAATGCCGATTCACCCTTATAAGAATACACATCTCCGGCTCGGTAATCTGCTCCGGCAGCAAGATTATTGTATAAAAATTCATCTGTATCAAAACCTCTGCGGGTAGCACCAAAACCTTCATAAACGTTCTTCATATATGAGTAACCACCCATCAGGTTCAGTTTGTGTATTTTATTTATTTCCTTATCATAATTCAAATAAGTTTCTATCTGCATTGTTTTGTAATCGGCTAGTGAACGTTCTCCCCTGCCCTTTTCGGCTTGTCCTTCCATTACGGCATAAGTAGGCAGATAAAAACGTCTTTGGTACGAATTATATTCATATGATACGTTTCCCGCAGCTTTTAAGCCGTCAATAATACTAATTTCAAGTTTTCCATATCCCAAAAAACGATGGCGCGAATCATCGGCAAACCTATTATTATTAAGCTCAACCGGATTTTCGGTATTAGTTCCGCCTATAGATGTGTATTTTCCATTCTGATCTTTTACCGGAACAGTTGGATTCAAATTTGCCGTACGCTCGAATATACGTGTATCTATCGGATTCCAGTTATCGAAACTTCCTGTTACACCGGCTTCGAGTTTAACCCGCTTATCCAAAGCATACTGATGTGCAGCTATACTTCCCGATAAGCGTTCCATATCGCTGTTTTTGATTACCCCTTCGCTGTTCAGATAAGATACTGAGGCACTATATCCGCCATTCGGATTCACATTGGTAAAGAATATATTATGTGAATGTGTTATAGCTGTCCGTTGTAATTCTTTCTGCCAATCGGTATTCGCTCCATAATCTGTTGCATTCAGAACATTATTTTCACGAACATAAGCTCTCCATTGATTTGCCGACAGCAAATCCATATTTTTTGCTACCGAACCAACTGCCACATATCCGTTATACTCTACACTGCTTTTTTCTCTGTCGGCAGCCGAACGGCTGGTTGTCACGATAATAACACCATTTGCACCTCTCGACCCGTAAATAGCCGATGCCGATGCATCTTTCAATACATCAATAGAAACTATTTCCGATGGCTGTACCGTATTCATATCTACTCCAGGAATACCGTCAATCACAACCAAAGGAGCATTACCCGCCGAAAGAGACGTTCCTCCCCGTAAACGCACAGATGCTCCTACCGAAGGATCACCCGAACTTTGAGAGACCGAAAGACCTGCGATCTTACCTTGCAGCAATTGCTCGGCAGAAGTCACTACTCCTTGTTTAAAATCTTTCTGGCTGACAGAGGCTATTGCACCGGTCAAATCAGACTTTCTCATAGTGCCATAGCCGATGCCGACAACAACAGCTTCGTCAAGAGCAACAGCATCTTCGATCAAAACTATTTTGAGATTATTCTGAGCCTTCACTTTTTGGCTTACAAAGCCTATATATGAGATGTCCAGCATACTTCCGGAGGGACAATTCAACGTGAATTTTCCATCCAGATCAGTTACTGTACCTGTTGCTGCCCCTTCGACTTTAATACTTACCCCGAGTAATGGTTCTTCGGTTTTATCGGTTACTAATCCCGATACCGAAATATTTTGAGATACAGCTTGAAAACCAACTCCCGATATAAAGAAAAGAAGCAGAAACAAGCGTGTAAACATCTTATATTTAACACTTTTCGAATTCATAATATTTATTTTATAAGGTTATTCTAAATCAGATAGAGGAACCAGAGGTATATCTGTTTTCAGGATTTCACTTCCATTTTTATCTTTTACTTCCAGATTAATCTTATCCAGATTGGTTGCTCCTGCCAGTCCTTGCAATAGATTTACATAGGCACGCATTTCTTCCGCTTTCCCGGTAAACTCTCCTGTAATAGTTTTTCCACCTGCTACAATAGTATATATAAGCCCCTGACTTTTTTTCTCGTTATTTTTACGAACCAAAGTGAGAATATCATATTGAGTAAATTTCTGCGGAAAGAAGTAAAAGACAGGATCAGGCGGAGCCACAACTCCGGGAGCCAGAACTACAAAGTTCTTTCCGCCTTCGGCAGTACCTACTTTAGCCCAATCTTTGGCCGGAAACAAGAACTCAATATTTTCCATAACAAAATCCTCATCTACTCCGAAATACTCACGTGGAATAAAGTCTATTTTATAAATATTATCACCGATAGGTGTCAACTTTGTTTTAGCCGAAACTTCCGGAATCCAAGCCTGATACTCGACTATAGCACCTTCAGCAAAATTATTCAAACCACTGTGCAGATGGATTTCTTCTCCTGCTAAGCCTCCTTGTACAGCTCCTGTCCACACCTGATTTGCATTAACCAGCAGAGATAAAGGCTGATCGATATAAAATTTTTCAGGATATATCTGTACTGCATTACCCGACTCTTTAAATGTTTTTATATCTCCTACAGACCATGGAGCCTGTATCACATCACTTTGTTTCTCATTACCTTTTCCTTTTAGACGCATCCAAAAACCGGCGGATGATTCAATATTGGCAACGGTAGTATTGAAATATTTGGTAGGGGTCAATGTTTTCTTCCAAACCATATCTCCTACATATTCCAATTTGGCAAACTCTGACGAATTATCGAAATTTCCGGCATCAGGTTCTGATGGAGACCATGCCCACAGATACAAATCCTGTCCTTCACTAAAATTAGTTCCGGTCATATCAAAATACCAGGTAACTTCTTGATCAAGTGCATATACAACAGGGTATGTCCATATCTTTGCCGGAACTCCGGCATCCTCGGTCGCAAAACTAACCTGAGGCAACATCATTAATACAAGGGCAAACAAAATGCCCGAAAAATATTTAATGGTATTCATATCACGATTTTAGAGGTTACTGATTAGCTGGTGATAATTGATATACATAAGAGACAAATGTGACTCCTTTGGCTTTTCTTGAAAATTTAAGCTCCAATACCTGAGTTGTACCTGGTACGGCTGTAATGCTCAATTGGCCTGCTTTGACTGTTTTTGCTGCATCCGAATACAAATTCAGGATACTGGCAGATCCGTCTGTGTTCTGAAAAGGATACTCTAATTTCCAATACCCTTCCGCCGGAAAAAACTGAGGAGATGTTCCTCCCACTTTATAAGAAGTCGGCTCATTTTTATCATCAACATTTAAGGTGATCGAAAATGTCGAAAAATCAATTTGATTAGTCAGATTCATTTCACTAGGCGACTGAGAATTGGCTTTTGCAATCTCATCGATCTGCTTTACAGAAACAATTGTCCAATTACCTTTAATTTTCTCATACGTTGTAATCGGTGCAACATACGAACCATCGTCCGTATCGTTACAGGCAACACATAAAGGCAGTAATACAATCGCCCCAATAAAGACATAGAAATACTTGATTGTTTTCATGGTTTTTTGAGGATTTTAATAAAATACTTTTTTAGATAGCTAACATTGCAAATGTAAATTCGAAAAAAATCAAATAATAACTCTATCTGAAATATATAACAGAATACTGTAAACACAAACCAATAAAACACTATAAAACAGACAATTAAAAAACACCATAAATACAGAAAATATAATAAAAATATACCCTGAGAATGAACTATATATTCATTTTCAGGGTATATTTTCTTCTTTACTTATTATAGATAAGTAAGTAAATGAAAGTTTTTAAAGTTATAATAAGCCAAGGTTGCTATACTTCCAAAGTAATAATTGAGAATCACCGAAACTAAAGCGAGGCAAATGGGTCTGCAATCTTAATTAGACCGGATTGTTTTAATCTCCATTATACGCTGCTCGAATAACTCATTGGGAACTGTCGATTTATTCTTGACTTTTGTTTTATAAGTATTGATCGTATGTACCGAGTAGTTCAGGAATTTTGCAATGCGTTCATTTTCATGTATCCCTAAGCGTATAAGAGCAAATATCCGAATCTCGGGAGTAAGCCCCTTGTTTACATCTATTTCTATTCTATCCTGAGGATTGAACAGCATATTATATTCATCGACGAAATGAGGAAATAATTTCAAAAAAGTATTATCGAACGACGAATACATATTCTCCCTCTCTTTACGCAGATCAGATTCTTTCAGAGAATCTTTCAAATCATCATACTGCCGTGCGATAATCTTTCGGTTAACCAATTTATACAATTTTTCGAGCCTGTCTATATACTCCGAATTACCATAGAGGGACTGTACTATATATTCGTCTTTTATCTCAATAGCTTCGAGCAGCTGAGCATTAGTCGATAATAAACTCTTATTCTGCTCCTGAATAGTATGACGAGCTTCTTTCAGCTTCTTCATCTGTTTATAAATAACCAATGTGGCAGAAAGCAGAAGAAGAAATAGCATAGATATAATAACAACCGACCCGATCAGGATATTTCTTTGTTTTTCGACTTGTTCGAACCTGTCTTTTTCTATAATCGGAAGAATAGAACTAATTCCGATTTTGCGATGACGGGCATTATAAAAATTAGCATCCTCCATTGCCAGGCGGATGTATTTATATGCACGGTGTATATCTCCTTTCTTATACAGCAAGGTCGCTAAATTGCGTAATGCAACCGTCTCTTTAGTTGCTGCTTTAATATCTCCTATTGAGGCCAATGCCATATAGTGGATCGCCTCATCCTGATTACCCTGTCCTTCGTATATGAAAGCTAAACTCGATGCAGCTATCGCATAAGTATGATCATCGATAGTAGATGCAGATAATGTCTTGAATATGCTGATAGCTTCATCCATTTGGTTTTGTTTCATTTTTTTTAAAGCCAATACCGACCATAAAGCGAGAGAATCATTCGAGAGGTATTTTATAGTTGAATCGCTATACATATTTCCCTTTTGCACATATTCCGATCTGAATGGTTCTGCATTATTGTAATCTGCCATATCGTAATATAATCTCGATAAAAGAGTATAATAATCTTTATGAGCCGATTCAGAACCCTTATCAAGATTTACAGATGACATAATATCGAATGCTTCCTTAAATAAACCGGATGACAAATAACAGAAAGCGATATGTTCATTAGCTTCTATTATTCGTGACGGATTATTCATTGCAGTAGCTATCTCCAGACATTTATGGGCATAAACGTATGCCGAATCATATTTGTATGATTTATATTCATTGAACAATGAGTTGTAATAACTTAGCTTTTCCAAGTTACCAGTTTTGGTTAATAACCCCTGTTTTAATACACTAATTTTCTTTTCCTTTAATTCTATATAGTAATCCTTCTTATCAATATACTCATCCAATTCTTTCAATACAGAATTTATTTGAGCAGAGATTTCTAAATTAGCAAGTGTAAATAAGGAAAAGAGTATCAGAAACAATCTTTTCATAGTATTTTAAGTAAAAGAAGGTATATAATGATATACTTTTTAATTGATTACAAGTCTGGTTCGTTTCAATAAATAGGTCAGAAACTTTAATCAGAGACTTAAAGAAAGTACAAATTAATATTTATTGCAAATTAAGTCGATAATTTATGAAACAAAACAACAGAGGCTACCTTAAAATAAGGCAGCCTCTGTCTTGTCAAATTTATTAATCGGATTATACGACCTTTATTCTTGCAACCAGATATGGCCGCTCACGCAAATCTTTTCCGCCATTAAATCCGGGTAACCTATTCCATTGACCTAACGTAACATACAGATAACCATTCTTCGCATAAAACAATCCATCAGGCCAGCCAAACCGTTGGTCTCTTGCCAAAGTTGTATAATGACCTTTCGAATTTCTTTTTACCAAAGCCATTTGCTCATAAGCTCCGAAATAAATATTACCGTCTTTGTCCTCAGCCAGTCCATCACAAGCAGGTCTTTCTCCTTCATACTTAACGGCATTTTCTATGTCCGACTCCGATTTCGAGAAGTCCGATAATATCCCTGATTGAATGCTATATAATCCTCGTCCCGTAATTGATGTCCAAAATACCCGTCCTCCAGACAGAGCTATTCCATCAGCACCACCCGAAGGTAATGATACATTTTCGGGATCATAGACACGAGCCTCCCCTTCAAGAAATGCCATATATCCCTTCTGAGGCTGTGTGGATATATGATCAGCCAAAACCTCACGGGATTTTCCGGTTGAAATATCGATAACAACCAACGAACCAATATGCCCGAATGACGAATTAGTAACATAAACAATACCTTCTTTCCCCTCAGCCAGATCAACTCTTAAATCATTCAGATGACTATCCTGACGTAAAGCCGGCGCATTAATAACTATCGTTTTGATAACATGCCCGTTCTTAGGATCAAAACCTACAACTTTTGCTGCACCTTCGGGAATTCCGGTTACACCGGCTCTTTTTCCATCATCAATAACCCAGATATTTCCTTTATCATCCAATGTCATTCCATGAGGAGATACAAGCCACTGATCTAAAGGTTTATCGGAGGGGTAAGTCATTTCTTTATTTGGAAAAGGTATTAATTTACCGTCTTTATACTCCGCCAAAGAAAATTCCTTATGATTATCAGCATGACGAGGAAAAGTAAGAAATATTCTTCCGTCATCAGTTACCACAATGCCAGACATATCGGGATCAGGTGCATTAATTTCTGCGACAATCTCTACTTTAGCTAATGAATCAGCTTGTACCGCTACAGATATCGTTTTATCTGAAGCCGTTTTATTGCATGAAACATTTAAGATGAAAAGTAATACAACTATGAAATTCAAGAATTGCCTAACCATACATTTTTTCATTTCTCACATATTAATTAAAAATGTAATTGAGAATTCAACTCGGGACGCTCATCCTGATGCCAATACGGATAAGCCTTAACACTTACACTGGCGTCATCAAGTCTCTTTACCTGGTCCTGAGTCAAATTCCAACCGACAGCCTGTAAATTCTGTTTCAATTGCTCTTCATTTCTGGCTCCCACGATTATACTTGTTATAGTCGGACGCTGCAATAACCAATTCAACGCAACCTGAGCTACAGATTTATCTGTTTCGCCGGCTATAATCTCCAGTTCATCTACAATTCTGTATAATCTTTCTTCCTCTGCAGCTACAGCAGGAACTGTACTGGTTCCGGCAGCAATACGGCTGTCTTTAGGTATAGGTGTATTACGGCGAAATTTTCCACTTAAACGTCCTGAAGCCAAAGGGCTCCAAACCAAAGCTCCAATATGCTGATCGATTCCCAAAGGCATAAGTTCCCATTCATAATCACGGTTAAGTAACGAATAATATACCTGATGAGCAACATATTTACTCCATCCGTAACGTTCCGATACTGATAATGATTTCATTAAATGCCATCCCGAAAAATTAGAACAGGCTATGTATCTAACTTTTCCGCTTGTTACTAGATCATCCAATGCTCTAAGAGTTTCTTCAACGGGCGTATTACCATCAAAACCATGCATATGATAAATATCTATATGATCGGTGTTCAGTCTTTTCAAGCTGGCTTCACAAGCTTCTATCAAATGATAACGAGACGAGCCGTATCCATTAACATCTTTTCCCATAGGAAAAGTAGCTTTTGTCGAAATCAGCAGTTGATTTCGAATACCTTCAACAGCCTTACCCAATACCAATTCTGAATCACCTTGAGAATATATATCTGCTGTATCAAATAGATTAACACCTGCATCTAAACATAGATTTATTAATCCGTTGGCTTCTTTTACCTGAGTACTGCCCCAACCTTCAAAGCCGTTTGTTCCTCCAAAAGTTGCAGTACCGAAACACAATGCCGATACTTTCAAACCTGAGTTACCTAAATTCCTATATTCCATACCTAAAACTTTTAAAGATTAATATCTTAACTTATTGTTTTACAAATATAAAATACTCTTAAGACTTATCACAATGCTATATTTGCAATATAATGTGCTATATTTGCATAAACTCTTTTTAACATCGTTTATATGAGCGTACTCGAACGAAAAATAATACATGGCTCAGTTTCTTCATTCAGCCACATAGAGTATTCTCAGTTTCTTCTGCCTTGGCATAAACACGAAGAATTTGAGATCATGATTTTCACCGGAGGAAAAGGTAAACAATTTATAGGTGACGGGATCATGGATTACCAAAAAGGAGATATTACTCTGATAGGAAGCGATATACCTCACTTGCATTTATGTAATGATATTGCAAATGGGAAAAAGCAAAGTACAAGTTCAGGGGAAGCCGTACAATTTACGATAGATATGTTTCCCTGTCAAATGGAAAAACTCCCTGATTTTACAGAGATCGACGCCCTTTTAAAAAAGAGTCAATACGGAATTCGTTTTTTTGACAAAGGTTTATGGCTGGATATATATACTATGGTTATGGCTCTGGATGAGATGCTTGGAACAGAACGTGTTGTTCAATTATACAATATACTGAACAAACTAAGTAAATCATCTGACTATAAATTAGTATCGGAAACAATGTATTATCAGGATAATCCATTGGATAGTGGAGATAAACCTGTAGATAAAGTTTTTAAATACTTATATCTCCATTTCAAAGAAAAAGTTACTCTTAAACAAATTGCAGAATACGTCAATCAGGATCCATCAGCATTGTGCCGTTCATTTAAAAAGGGAACAGATAAGAGTATCTTCAGATGTCTGGCCGAAATCCGTATAAAACATGCATGTAAGCTACTTATCAATTCGAGCCTAACGATATCCCAAATTGCTTATGAGTGTGGATATGGCAATCTATCTTTCTTTAATCAGCAATTCAAAGATATAACCATGAAGACTCCTTCTGAATATAAAATACACTCCATTATTTAACAACGATAGATGTGAATATACTTATTGTAGCAATCGTCACTTTAATTCTGAATATAATCTTAGGTATATACCGGGCAAGATTCAAAAAAATGACAGCCATGTGGTGGATCATGATTCATGCTTCCATTCCGGTGATAATACCTTTACGAATATACTTGAATACGCCCCGAATAACTATCCCCATTTTTATAGGAATCGCGGTGTTGGGTCAAATTATAGGTAGTAAATACTTATACAAAAAGCGTCTCTAGAATCTCCGTAAAACATAAAAACAGGTCATACTAAATATAGAGACCTGCTTTTGAATTTGATTTGTTATATAATCAATACCCCGGATTCTGAGGAGTAACTCCCAAACTTGTATAATCTTCGCTAAGAGGTATAGGGAAACGATAAAACTTACCGTTCAGATTATCTATTTTAGCATGCAAATGTTTATGAACACGGGCATAAAATGCAGCGTTAATCTTATTTGCAATATCCGGAAATGCAGCCTTTATAGTTGTTGCCGATTCATATTCAGCCTTATAATACTCATAATTAGGAACAGTATTTTTCACTTGAGACAACAAAGTTCTCCAACGTACGAGATTAAGCCAATGTTTTTGTTCGAAAGCAAACTCATAATCCCATTCGTTGTATAAATTCTCTTTAGTCAGTGTCGAAAGTTTTCCTCCATGCTCATAATGTCCGCCATAAGCTCTTTCCCTTACTTTATTTACAGCTGACAAAGCGTCTGCTGTTTTACCCTGAAAGAACAAAGCTTCAGCCTTAATCAGTAATACCTCGGCATAACGAAAATCGATATGGTCTATATTATTAGGTTGTTCATCAAGAGCTTTGAATGTTCCATCACTGGTTCTATGTATCCATTTCCCCGGACGGACAATACTTACTGGCCATGTCAAAGTATCCACTACCCCATCGGTATATTCTATACGTTTAGCATAAGAAAACAACTTACGAGTATCGTAGTCTCCCGGAATACGATTCTCCAACGTAATATCTGCATAACTGATATGAGGATCAGTCCTTGCACTCTTAGGCCATGTAAAACCACAGTGTGTCTGATGATTTCCCTGAGCATCTATACCGTCTCCATCATGATGGATAGAAAATATAACTTCATCATTATTTTCATTAGCAACTCCCCATATCGAATTAAAATCATCCAATAAACGATATTTACCACTATCTATCACTTTGTTTGCATAATCGACAGCTTTTTGGAGCTTCTCTGAATCAATCGCAGGTTTCGCAGGATCAGTTGTACCCGAAATCGCAGATATTTCATCAGATGTGATTGGTTTTTGCCCCCAAGTCAAATATACTTTTGCCAGAATAGTATTGACAGCACCTTGAGATGGATTCGATTTATTGCTATCATATTCGGGTAAACCATCATAAGATTCGGTCAGGTCTTTAACAATCTGGGTATATACATTATCAATAGAGGCTCGTGTCCGTTCGGTACTCTCGGAACTTAAAACCAAGGGAACTTCTCCAAAAAGCTGTACTAATTGAAAATAATCATAGCCACGTACAAACTTAGCCCTTGCAACAAAAAGGGCTTTATCAGCCTCAGAAAGATTTGAATTTGCAGCCGCCGTTCCAACCTGTTCTATGGTAAGATTTGCCGCACCTATACTTTTATAAAGACGGTTAAAAACCTTGATCGGATACCAGTTACTGGGAGTTGTTTCGAATACGCTAACCTGCGGGCCATCTTTAGAATCATCTACTTCTTCGAAAGAAATAGTCGTTTCGGTAGCCGATTCTAATAGAAATGTATAAGAAGACGAAAGGGTTTGCAACGGACCATACACTGCATTAGCTAAAGCTTCGGCCTCAGCCCGTGTTTTGATCGAAGAAGTTGGCTCTTCTCCACCCTCGGAATTATTGTTACTGTCACTGCACGAGTATTGTGCGGCAGAAAAGAGTGCAAGAAGCACTACCGGGAAAAATAGTTTCTTTTTCATTTTCCAGATCAATTTAGGTTTATAATAATATTGTGTAAATAATCAACTTAGATGAACACCTCTTTTTCAGAAGGTTATACTAGCACCTGCCATAAAACTTCGGGAAGAAGGGTATATACCCAAGTCGACCCCTCCGGCAATTTCGGGATCGTACCCCTTATAGTTCGTTATTGTAAAGAGATTTCGAGCCGATGCAAAAAAACGAATCTTAGTAGAAGAATTGTTAATTTTTAAAGGTAATGTATATCCTAGGGTAATATTCCTTAGTTTAAGGAATGAAGCATCTTCCACATAACGGCTATCCAGTTCGGTTGGACGAGTACTATTGAGATGAGGAATACTGTTCGACGGATTGGTTTCCGTCCAGCTATCCAATAACGCAGCCGACATATTATAAGAATCATTCGGACGTTCAAGATACCGTCTCAACAAGTTATATACTTCATTACCTTGAGATCCTTGAAACAGAATATAAAAATCCAGATTGCGATAAGTAAACGAAGATGAAATTCCATATGTAAAGTCCGGCTGAATACTACCTAAAATCACCCTATCGGATTCTGGAGTTACTTTTCCATCGGGAGTTCCATCCGTACCGCTTACATCAGCTAGTTTTGCATCTCCCGGTTGAGGTGTTTTTCCTCCGACTTTAGGTAAAGACGACACATCTTCTCCCGTTTGTACAACACCCAGAAAACGATATCCGTAAAAAGAACCTACCGATTCGCCTACACGTAATATCTGCTCCTGATCGCTGCCTTCGGTCAATTCATTGTACTCGCCTAAACTCGTTATGCGGTTTTTATTATGTGCAATATTTGCAGAAGCAGACCATGTAAATAATTTACTATCAATAAGCTTTGCATCAAGAGTCAGTTCAATACCTTTATTAGTTACATTTCCCAGATTCACAATCTGTTTTTCACTGGTGCCTGAACCTAAGGGGGTTGGCACTTTCAATAATAAATCGCTGGTTTTCTTATAATAAACATCCGCAGTTAGAGTTAACCTGTCATTCAGGAGTCCGGCATCAATTCCGACATTGTATTCAGTAGTTGTTTCCCATTTCAAATCTGAATTTCCAAGATTCGTCATATCATAAGCCGCACCTCCATTATATCTGCCTACACTGAAATATTGCTCATATTCATCAAAATCAATCTCTTGATTTCCGGCCTTACCATAAGTCAACCGTAATTTTAAAGTACTTAACACAGGGTCAAGAGGTTTCACAAAAGACTCTTCATTTATATTCCAAGACACCCCAACCGATGGAAAGTATCCCCATTCGTGGCCTTTTGCAAACCGCGAAGATTTATCAGCCCGGTAGGTTGCTGTAAAGTTGTACCGATCCAGCAGAGAATAATTCACACGCCCTAAAAATGATTTAAAAGAAGCATCCTGCTTTCGGGAAATAGAAGGCAACTCCTTTCCTGAGGCCAGATTATCAAATGATTCTAGGTTTTTAGCCTTACTTACATTAAAGTCAGTTTTGGTGTTTTGAGTTGTGTATCCTCCCAGAATATCTATGGAATGAACTGAATTAATCTGTTTTGCATATGTCAGTAAGTATTCGGTTTGGATTATATCAGTCCGTCTGTTTCCTATCGCTCCCATACCTCGAATATCCTGATTGAGACCTAATGCTGTATAAGGCGGTGCAAAATAATTCTGTGTTATATAATCAACATTTCCGCCTACATTTATTTTTGCAGTCAAACCTTCAATTATAGAATATTGAGCATAAAAGTTACCCAATATAGATGAACTCTTTGTTTGCCCGATACTGTTCTTCAGGTCTGAAACAGGATTAGCCGCCTGTCCGTAATAACTCAAATAACTATATTCGAAAGGGTTTGTATAGTTATATCCTCCGTCTGTATTGTAAATGGATATAACGGGGGGCATATACAATGCATAAGTCAAAGAATTGGCAATACCATGGGAGTAAGGAGAATCATTGTAATTAGTCCCTTCAAAAGTGGTAAGAGCATCTTGAGAACTTCTATTAAAAGTAGCAGTAACTCCTATCTTCAATTTTTGGGTCAACTCCCGATCCAGATTCAAGCGTCCGCTAAACCGTTCAAATCCCGAATTTAAAATAATCCCCTTCTGATCTGTATAATTCGCTGATACTAAATAACGGGTTTTATCATCACCCCCACTTACCGAAAGCTCATGAGTTTGTGATGTTCCGGTCTGTAAAACCGCATCCTGCCAATCGGTACCTTTATCGAATTGGGCTAATTCATCCTGACTATAATACAAGCTGGGCTTGTCATTAAAATATTCTTTTTGAACAGCAAGCCATTGTTTTGCAGTGAGAAGGTCAAGTTTCTTCGCCGATTTATCGACTCCGATGGTATATTGATAACGAACAGTATTACCTCCCCGCTTACCTTTTTTGGTTGTAACCAAAATAACACCATTCGCTCCCCGTGATCCATAAATTGCTTTTGCCGAAACATCTTTTAAGACTTCAATAGATTCTATATCTGCAGGATTGATAGATGCCAAAGGATTGATGCTCCCGTCAATGTTTCCGACTCCTGCCTGTGTAGCGTTTTTTTCACTGAAAAAGATAAATCCGTCAATCACATACAGTGGCTCATTGCTGGCATAGATAGAATTACCTCCTCTTATACGAACAGCAGAACCTCCACCCGGCTGACCTGAATTTTGAGAAACATTCAATCCGGCCACACTTCCCCCCAAAAGCTCATTTATAGAAGTCACAGGTTGGTCTAATGTCGTTTTAGAAACAGAACTAACAGCTCCCGTAAGCTCTTTTCGCCGCTGTGTTCCATATCCGACAATGACGACTTCACTCAATGCACTAGCATCTTCCGACAAATATATATTATTCTCAGATGCTGATTCGATTAGTACCTCCTTAGACTTATAGCCGAGAAAACTAACATTTAGCAGAACCGGAAGTCTTTTAGATACTGGAAGTTTAAACTCTCCGTTAATACCTGTACTTATGCCATTCGAAGTAGACCTCTCCTGTACTGTCGCCCCAGTTATGGGTTCTTTCGTTTTCTCATCGAGAATATGACCAGAAATAACAACCTGTGCATGAACAACCGTAGAATATACAGCAAGAAAAACAAGAATAAGGAGACTTTTTTGAATAGAATAAAAAGAAGAATAGTTTCCTTTCGAGAAATTAATTATCTTTACCATGGATAAATGATTTTATCAAGAGCACTTCCAATACCAATTGCCGTCGGAGGAGGAAGTGTTCGCCTTTTTTATAAAGTACAAACTTTTTACTTTTACATAGCACACTCAAAGAGCTACCATATAAAAACTGACTATTTTTTAAGAACTATAGAAATCGGATAATTTTGTTACATCATGTTAGTAACACATTCGCATTCGCAGATTCGAAAAGGTTGTGATGTAAGGAGTGTTAAACCTCTGGAATATCTCAAAACAGACATTCTCATAAAGAGAAGATAAAAATTGTTTAGAAAGTAGTTTCATTTTGCCGTCTTATTAATCATAGTGATTGATGAATACAAATTAACTTATTTTTTAAAATCTGCCCAATACCATAAATGCGGTATTTTAAATAATAACACATTAATTGCCCAATGTTCTTTTCAAAAAATCAGTCGGATTTTCGTTATAATATTTTTTAAATATTTTAGAAAAATAAGACGGGGACGAGAAACCTGTTTCATAGGCAGCTTCTGATATTGATTTTCGGCTTACCGTTAACAATTGTACAGCATATCTTAGTTTTATAACATTCACCAAATCATTGGGAGAATAACTGGTCACTGATTTCAATTTTCGATAAAGCTGAATGCGTGAAAGCCCTAAATGAGATGCAATACTATCGACATTAAGATCCTGCTCACTCATGTGGTTTTCAACATAAGACTGAAAATCGGATAATAATTTCTGCTCTATATCAGCTAAAGATACTTTAGACGAATCGTTAATCAAACTCTGTCCGAATGCTTCTTTTAATTTCTTTCTGCTTTCAATTAATTTTCTGAGCCTTATTTTCAGTAATTCGGCATTAAAAGGCTTAGGTACATATGCATCTGCTCCATTTTCGAAACCTATAGCTTTCTGTTCATCCAATGTACATGCAGTTAGCAACACAATAGGAATATGAGATGTCACTACATTTTCTTTTAAAATCCGGCATACTTCAAAGCCATCTTTTTCGGGCATCATCACATCACTGATAATAGCATCAGGAATATACTTAACAGCTTTTTCGATACCGATATTTCCATCATAAGCACACACCAGATTGTAATCATTTTCCAAAACAAGTTTCAAATATTGCTGCATATCCTCATTATCTTCAATAACAAGTACAATCGGTTTTTCATCGTCATACGGAGTTTCCAGAATGGAAATATCTCCGATTCCCTCCGCCTCCTTTATAGATAAATTACTTTTAGTGAATTCAAAATTAAAATCAAGAATTTCATCAGCTATATTCTCCTTTATAATAGGAATCTGAACAATAAAAACAGTTCCTTTCTGATCTGTACTTTCTACAAATATTTTACCTTTATGCACCTCAACCAATGAACTGGTCAAAGCCAATCCTATACCTGTACCGGTATCATTCAGGTTTATTTTATAGAAACGGTCAAATATATTCTGAATTTTTTCGACCGGAATACTTGTTCCTGTATTGAGTACAGACAATATGAATAATGATCTTTTTTCATCCAGAGACAAAGTAACCTTTACTGATCCATTACGAAAAGTATGCTTAAAAGCATTAGATAATAAATTATAATATATTTTCTCTATCTTCTCCTGATCAAATGGTATTATCAGGCTATCTTTATCGGCTTCAAAAGAAAAGTTCACTTCCGATCGTTTCGCATAATCTTCAAAAACGACATTCAATTCCCTAAAAAAAGCAATAATATCTGCAGTCTTTAAAATGAGCTGCATTTTTCCATTCTCAAATTTACGAAATTCTATTATCTGAGAAATTAGATTTTGCAGGCGGTTACTGTTTCTCCGAATCAGGTTCAATAAGTCAGATTGCTCCTTTGTTAATGATCCGGAAGTCATTAAAGTATCTAATGGCCCCAGTATTAAAGATAACGGAGTACGAAACTCATGCGAAATATTAGTAAAGAATACCAATTTTGCATGAGTAGCCTCCTCCAATTGTTTCGATAGAGAGATCAGTTGTTCTTTTTGCTCCGCCAATGTCTCGGCCTGCAACTTTATTTCTTCATTTTGTTTTTTCAACAAAGCATTTATACGACTCTTAGACCGATATGCCAATATCAGAAAAACCAGAAGGGTTGTAATCAGAATCAATATAATTATAGTAGCATAAAAAATATTCTGCTGGTTGGAGTATCTCATTAAGCTTTTATTCAATAAGCCGTGAGTAGCTTCGAGTTTTGCCTGTTGTTCGGCTATCTGATCAGTTTGTAACAAAATCGTTCTGACATTATTCTTGTCAACAACCGCCGTTCTTAATGTATTCTCCCTTTTATACTCTTCATGCTTCAATATCTTCACAGCCAAAGCTATCACTTTATCGCCTCCTGTAGGATATATAAAAGAAGCATCAAGTAATCCCTTCTGTATATTCTGAATTCCGCCATTCTCTCCCGGCAATGCATCTATTCCTACAATATACGGAGACTTACCGCTGTATTGAATAGAAGCTTCATATACACCCAATGCCATAGGATCATTTAATGCGAAAACAAGGTCTATTTTATGATCTTTCTTTAATATTTCAGACATTTGTTTACGTGCCTCCGGCATTAAAAAATTCCCCCTTCTTTCAGCCACAACCTTTATACCGGGATATGTCTTCAATCCATCCTGAAAACCGTTATGACGCTCCTCATCAGAAGTAGAACCTGCCCATCCACGTATCTCCACTATATTGCCCTTCCCATTAAGAACTCCGGCAGAATACAACGCAGCTTCTCTTCCTATCTCATAATTATCCGCTCCTACATATGCAGTATATTTGTTGGTCTCAATCTTCCTGTCAACCAATATTACAGGTATCCCCTTTTCATATGCTTTCTCAACGATAGGTGTTATTGCTTTTGACTCATTAGGAGATATAACCAATAAATCTACTCCGCTTTGGATCAGTTCTTCAATATCTTTTATCTGCTGTTCGGTGTTGTCTTTTACGGTTTTTATATCAAGTTTAATGTCCAGATCCTGATAAAATGATGCTTCTCTGAGCATCTCTTCATTCATTGTTTTCCTCCAAAGATCGTCGCTGCATTGAGATACACCAATTATAATGCCTTCTTTTTTTGTATTATTACAAGCAGACAGCATTAATAAGAGAACGGTTAACAATAGACAATACTTCATCAGAGAAGAGCTTATATTCAAAAATACACAAAAAGCACCATACTTCTGCAAATATGATGCTTTTGTATATTAAACAAACTATTTATTCTTAAACAATTCAAGATAAGCATCCGGCAATTTTGGCATAGCACCGTGCTGAGAACAAACATAAGCAGATACTTCAACAGCAAGCTGATGGGCATCCGATATACGTTCTCCTTGTATATAAGAAGCAACAAAAGCACCGGTAAAAGAATCACCGGCACCTACCGTATCAGCAACATGTACTTTTGGTGTTGGCTGAAATGACGTTTCTTTCGGTGTGAAAACATAACTGCCTTCGGTTCCCTTTGTTAGAATGAGTATATCCAATTGATATGTTTCCAGTAACCAGAGGCAGACCTCTTGTTCGGTTTCTTTTTCGAGATTGAATAAATTGGATACAATTACCACTTCTTCATCATTTATCTTCAGCATATTGCATAGTTCTAAAGATTCGTGAATAAGATCTTTAGAATAGAAATGCTGACGTAGATTAATGTCGAATATCTTCAGCGAATCATCCGGCATTGCCAATAGAAACGAACGGATTGATTGTCTCGAGACATCGCTTCTCTGAGCCAGCGATCCGAACGAAACTACCTTAGTATTTTTTGCCAGTATCTCCATTTTAGATGTAAATGGAATATTATCCCAAGCCACACCTTCACATATTTCATATTCGGGTACACCTCGTTGATTCAGTTTCACATTAACGGTGCCGGTAGGATAAGCCGTTGTCTCAATCGAATAATTTAAATTCTTTTCAACCAAAGCCGACATTATTTCTTTACCTAAAAGATCATCACCAACAGCACTTACGGCATAACCGTTGTACCCGAACTGCGACACATGGTAGGCAAAATTAGCGGGAGCTCCTCCCAATACTTTTCTGTCAGGAAATACATCCCAGAGTATTTCACCTAACCCAACAACTGCATTATTCATTTATATAATATTTTCGTGTAAATTAATCCTGATTATTAAAAAGGTGACAAAAGTTACATGGAAATTGAATGTTTTCGATTGTTACCCTTCTTTCTCGGTTATCCTATAAAGAGAGATTTTGAAAAAAGGTAACAAAGGTTACACAGCAATTACACTTTTACATCTGTTACCTATTTTCAATTTCATAAATTAGAATACATCCTTCATATAGATAAAATTAAAACAATAATATCTGAAAGATTTCTTTACTTATTCAGTGGCTCCACTTTGTCTTTTATCCTCATTGTCATAGCAAGTAAGTAAACAACCCCGATACTCATCACTATCAATGCTCCGATCTGAGAACTGTCGAGAACTTTAGTAGCTTGTCCCATAAAGAATGGAAAAACAGTTCCACCAAATAATCCCATAATCATAAGACCTGATATTTCGTTCTTTTTACCGGGCATGTATAACATAGCCTGAGACAATATAACTGAGAAAACATTGGAGTTTCCAAAACCGATAAGTCCGATACATAAGCACAAAACAAACTCACTTTGCATAAAGTACAGTCCAGCCATACCTAGTGCCATTAAAACAACACTCACCGCAAAAAATTTCTTTGCTGAGAAACGGGCTAATACAAAGGCTCCGATAAAACATCCGGCTGTGCGGAAAGCGAAATAAACACTGGTAGCATAATTAGCATCGTTCAGTTCAGTTAAATTTAAACGCTCCATCAATATACGGGGTGCAGTAACATTAGTACCCACATCAATTCCCACATGACACATTATCCCCAAGAAACAAAGAAAGATGAAACCATTACCCAAGAGTTTGAAGCACTGCACAAATCCGGCTCCTTTTACACTTTCTTTTTCTTCATCTATATGAGTCGCCCACAACCAAATAGTAGAAACAACGGAAATACCCAAAAACAAAGGATAGATCATTTTCCAATCGTCGAACATCAGTGCAGCCCGTGTTGCTATAAGTGGGGCACTAAATGATGCTATAGCCTTTACAAACTGACCGAATGTTAAAGAACTTGCCAGTTTTTCGCCTTGGACAATATTAGATAAAAGCGGATTTATGGATACCTGCATCAAGGTATTTCCAATACCTAAAAGAGAAAATGTTATAATCATGGAAGTCTTATCATACCATACCAAAGGAACAATCATCGATATAGCAGTAATAATAAGACTGAGTACAACAGTCTTGCGCCGACCGATACGCCCCATCAGCATTCCTGTAGGAACTGAAAATATGAGAAACCAGAAAAATACCATGGATGGAAATATATTTGCTGTAGCATCATCCAACGACAAATCTTTCTGAACATAATTAGTTGCTGTTCCTACCATATCAACAAAGCCCATACAGAAGAATGCCAGCATTATAGGTAATACCTTACCGTAAAATCCTTTACTGCTTATCGTATTCATATTTTCAGTTATTTCAATTTATGAATTTTTATATTATTAATTTTCAAGATCTTACCTTTATTTTTTATCAATAAAGAATTATAAGGTTCGCCGGGAAACATTATATTGGTTTGTGTTACAGCTCCCTCATCTATAAAAAGTTCGGATGAAGCACTATCAATAAACAAACGGATTTTATATTTATCCTTCTTTGTTAAAGGAGCTTTACTTACCACCGATGCAAATTTTTCGTTGATATCTACTATCCCGCTTTTTGAACGGTCTACATTGAGAGTTTCATTCTTCAAATCGAAAATGAAATCAAGATGTTCTTTCGATTTATTCTGTAGTTCCAATACAAATTCTTCTGATTCCGAAGCATCTACTTCCATTTCCAACTCATAAGCTCCATTGTTTACATTCAGGAGTTTTTCTATCACAAACTCTTTGTCTGTACTGATATTCTCCAACAGAACTGTTTCACTCCTCAATGATTCCAATTCATGTACCGGATAGTTAGCCAGAACCACATGTTTGCCGTTGTTTGCTAATTTCAACTCTCGAGGCAATGTCATTGCACTTCTGAAGTTGAGTGTCGGAACAAAGTTCGCATAATCCCAATTATTCATCCATCCAATAAATAATCTTCTTCCATCAGCATCAGGAACATTATTCCATGTTACTCCAGCATAATTGTCACGTCCATAATCAAGCCAAACGGGATATGGAATAGTCATGTCCGGATTAAAAGACTTTCCATCAAAATCTCCTATAAAATATTGAGTGGCGCTACCGCCATTAGGACCTCCGGGATTGATACTCACCAATAAAACCCATTCAACCTGCCCATTATATTTCAAAGGAAACAGGTCAGGACATTCCCAGACTCCGTCATGATTACCTATACCCTGGCCAAATTCGCTCAACTTGTTCCACTCTTTTAAATTCTTAGATCCATAAAAAGTGATGGTCTGAGAAGTAGCCAAAGACATTATCCATTGATTAGTCTTTTGATGCCAGAATACTTTAGGATCTCTGAAATCGGCAATCTTTGGATCTGATAATACCGGATTATGTTCGTATTTGGTAAATGTACGTCCCTTATCGAGACTATATGCCAACGATTGAGTTTGTAAAGCTCCTGCAGAGGTATATATTGCAACAATAGCATCTTTACCGAATCCGGCTGTATTGTTTTTATCTACAACGGCACTACCCGAAAAAATAGAACCAATAGAATCGGGAGCTAGTGCAGTAGGTTTATATTCCCATTTCACAAGATTCGAACTTATAGCATGTCCCCAATGCATATTTGCCCATCTGGAACCATAAGGATTACTTTGAAAGAACAAGTGATATTCTCCATTATAATAAACCATCCCGTTGGGATCGTTCATCCATCCATATTGGGGCGAAAAATGGTAAGCCGGACGATATTTTTCATTATAGTCATAATCAAAGGTGTCAGATTGTTTGATCTGCGTAGAGCCAATATCCGTTTTCTTCACATGCCCGAAAGTCAGAGACACAGGTTTTCCTTTATATGCCTCAATATTAATCGGTACCCAATGATCAACTTTAGTTTGAGAAACGCGTATATTCATCGGAACGCCAACTTTCTGCCCGTCAACGCTCAACTGTACAGATGATTCAGGTCCCTGATCTTCAACAGGTACTAATAAATAATTCATCGAAGCATCAAAAGACAGAGTATAATCAGGCATAATATTACTTTTAGAAGTATTACTCATTTCTATATTATCAACCAATATATGTCCCCAGCCACCACGCTGATTATCTACTATTTTTATGGCTGCAGTTTTACCCTTATATTTTGTCACATCCCATGTCATTTGCAATAAGCTTTCG
This sequence comes from Indolivaga capnocytophagoides, assembly GCF_036511535.1. Classification (GTDB taxonomy): domain Bacteria; phylum Bacteroidota; class Bacteroidia; order Bacteroidales; family Dysgonomonadaceae; genus Dysgonomonas_A; species Dysgonomonas_A capnocytophagoides. The sequence continues at coordinate 1,386,492 of NZ_AP028867.1, forward strand.
CTCTCTACAATCGAGCGGGTTATATATGTACTCTTTCCGTCTACTATCAATTCGATGTATGTATCAGAGTGCATACCGCCTCCTAATAAGAAGTTGATATAATTACGCTCTATTGTAAAATCCTTCGACAATAATGTTCCTCTCGAATCATCTCCTCCATTGAAACTATTTGCCAGATAATTTCCCTGGAAATCTTTTATATCCTGTTGGCCGGGATAACTTCCTTTTGCCGGAGTACTACCAAAAGCTTCTCCTTCGACTTTCCATTTATCAAATGTACCCGATTCAAAATCATCTATCATAATATCTTGAGATGAGCAACTCATCAACAACATAGCAGATACGATAATTCCGGTGTTTAATTTATTTATCTTCATATATTATATTTCTTATTTATAAATCTTTACATTAGAGAACCTTACATCACCGTTATTAGATATAATTCCCCAAGCATTCTGGTTCATCGCATAAATACGGTTTGTAAAAGCAATCTGATCATTTACATATAACACACATACTGAGTTTTCTATCAGTAAAGTCACATTATATTCGCCATTACTGCTAATTGGTAAATCTACAGATGTAATGGTTTCACTCGTACCATCAAGTCTTAATACCTTATTTAATTCAATTTTCTTAGCTTCTGTATCAAATTGCAAGGCAAAGACTTCGCGTCTATTACCCGATGCTCCGAATTCAAAGCCAAATTTCGTTGCCGTCGAAGGTTTTATCGTTGTTTTAATTTTGTTTATACCTGTTAATCTATCGAATGTAATATAGTCCTGAGCCGTTTCTGTTCCCTTTAATGTATAAGAATCGGACACTGCCTGAGAAGAATAGCTTCCTGTTATTTTCAGTTCTACACCATTTACAAGCTTTTGATCAATCAAATTATTCATTATCACAGACAATGTTCCATTCGAATTTTGATTCAGCTGATGTACAACTAAAGAACCTCCCCAGCTAAAATCCGACGAATCATTGTTTCCTATACGGGTAGGTGCCCAACCAAAAAGATAACGGGATGTACCATCGCTTGCCGTTTTTGCTGCATAAAATGTAATTCCATCTAAAGCATTGTTAGCAGGAGTAGTCCAAGTCAGGGCTCCTTGTTTTCTGTATTTATAGTGTACCAAGCGTGAATCTATTCCCGAATATATAATATACTGATAACCGTTTTCAGTAAACACATCTGCACATTCGACCATAAATTCATTATCATCTATATAAAAGAAAGGGGTTGCAGTGTCGATCTCCCAATTCAATAAATCATTCGACTTGAATTGAGCTATCACTCCCTTCCATGCACCTCCAACATCAGCTCTCGTACTAACTAACATTTTGAACTCATTACCTTCTTTCAGAATGAAAGGATCTCTAAATTCATTACGATCATACCCATCAGGGGCTCTGAATGAAAAAGAAGGTTGTTTTGTCCAAGCTTTAAGATCTGAAGAAGTAGCCAGATAGATAAATTCTTTTGGATCTAAATCTCCATTATGTGCGGTATAAAAAGCATAGTAAATATTACCATTTTTGAATACAGATCCTGTTCCTAAAGCATCTTCTTGCGAATTATCGGCTCCGCAAGGTATCATTTCACCATCGTCTGTATAAGATACAAAATCTGTTGTAGTAGACTTATACCAAGGATGGAATGTCGCAGGAGCAGGACGTGTATCCTGAAGATAAAAAACATGGAATGTTCCATTTTCGTAAAAAGGCATAGGGTCTCCTACCCACCCATGAGAGGGCTTGTAGAACATCGAATAACTCTGTGACAGGTCATTCACATCATAATAACTCAATGTTCCCGATGGAGCTGCATCCGGGTCATTACTTACATAATTATGGTCATCACTACATGCACTCAATGATAAGATACTGAATGATATATATAATAGGGAATTCTTGATTTTCATGTTATTATAAAATTAAGCGATCCCGAATCCAATATTCCGGAATCCGGAATCGCTGTTATTCTTAGATTTATTGTTGTAAATAATCTATAATATTTGAGGTTATTTTTTCAAGATTATTTTGGTATTTATTCGTACCAACTACAGCCCAATCATAAGCCTCTCCTCCGAAACAAATGACACCACCTTTACTATTGGTCTTCGGATATTCAAACATAACAGCCCTGCTGCTGTTCGCATCATCCCACTGAAAACTAGCCAATCCGACACCACCGTTACCTGCTTCCCAAGCTGATTTCGATTTATAATCAACCCAATCTTCGGCAAAATTCCATAACGCATTATGAGCTCTTACCTTCAATCCGGAACTTAACAGATATACTTTATTATTCACACCGGCAGGTTTAGATAAACCTGTAAATACGGCATGCGATTCGTGACCGGTAAAACAAATACCCCAATCTTCACTCAATGTAACAGCTTCGGCTCCATTAGTCTCTCCCCACAAATTATTTGCTTCTTTGCCGTCTTTAGTAGCACCTATCGATGCAGCATATTTGACAGCCCAAGAAGAAAGGAAAAATGAACCTCCATTTTCTAAATAGCTTTTCAACGGAGTCAATACATCCGATGATGTTGTTATCGCAGGTAAATCCCTGGTTGTTCCATCCAAATGCCACCACAACACACTGTATTTGGATAATGATGCAGTTCCACTTTTAATATCTGAAAAAGAAATATACTCAGCATTAGGAACATTCTTCACGAACCAGTCATAAGCTGCTTTTTCGTCTTCATTTTCGATATCGGACGAAGATGCCGCTGTTCCCAAAAAGCCGACAGGACTAAAATTGGTAGGTACTACCATAACAGTATATACTACAGATTCACCCATATAAGATATAGTATATTTTACGGGATTTGTAAAATCCTCAGCACTACCTGAACTCGGAGAAACAGTTGCTCCGGGTGTCGCTGTATATTTAGGTTTCAATGCTGTAAAATCTTCTCCTACAGGATATTTTACAACTATCGTCTTAGCATCATTATCTATTGTTCCAGAATAAGTATCAATGGTGAATGTCAGTATTTTACTATATGACGCACTAACTGAATAATCGTTGTAGAGATTACCGTTGATCACTCGATATGTTTTTGATGCAGACAAATCGGTATTATCTGTAATACCCGGAGACACAACAGCTCCCTCTGAAACCAAGGCGTCTATTTTCAGATTTGTAAGATCGTATGACCAAGGTAAATATATCTGTATTGTCGAGGGCTTCGAACTTTCATCAATTACACCCTCTACACCATTAGCTTTGAATGAAGTGATATTTACACTGCCCGATAAGTCTAACTCATCTCTTTTGTCGTCGTCACAAGATGTGAAAATTGCAAAAAGAGAAATTGATATGCACATCATTAATATATAAGATATATACTTTTTCATTGTATTATATTTTGTTATGTAAAAGGATGTATTACCAACCATAATTTTGTTTGTATATTCCATTAACAAATACAATTTGTTGGTTAGGTATGGGCAGATACTCATTTTTATTCTTGGTAAACCGTGCGGAAGAATAATAAGAACGCTTACTTGCTTCTGTCGAATAATAATTATTGATGACATCAGAAACAATTCCCCAACGTACAAGATCAAAAAAACGGCTACCCTCCATAGCAAACTCTAAACGACGCTCCCAACGTAAAGCCTGACGGGCAAAATCTGTTGTCCATGTACAATTCTTACCAGGCTCATAAACAGAGATTTTCATATTAGGAGCATAATTAGTAAAGGTTGTACTTCTTTTAGCTCGTTCTCTGATCTGGTTGATCAAAGGAAGTGCTTCCCCTGCCCTATTCAGTTCAATAAGAGCCTCGGCTTTCATTAAAATAACATCAGCATAACGCAATACAATCCGATTCTTTGTATTTCCATAAAATGGAGAAACATTCACAAAACAATCACACGTAGGATCTACATTTTCTTTTAGAGATGCATAATATCCATATACTGTAGGATTGCGGTTCCATCCTTCTTCATAAATCAGCTCCTGATTATACTTATATGGCAATCCCGGAATAGCAACAGTATGGAATAATCGGGGATCTGCGGCGCTTGTACTTACATCATAATCTTTATCATTATATGTATCGAATTGAGGAAGTCCGCTCGAAGCATCCGTTTTAAAGGCATTAACCAAATTCTGACTTGGTTTATGAAAATCACAGCATCCAAGCCCCATCGGTACTGACAATACATCACCCCAATTGAGACGGCCAAACATTGTTCCATCATCTTTTGAATACTGTATAGCAAAAACAGATTCTTTTCCGTTTTCATAACTTCCCGGTAAGAAATTGTAAGCAATATCATATTCTAATCCGTAAATACCCGAGTTAAGCACAATATCAGCATATTTTACGACCTCTTTTAAATCATCGGCATTGATCTCAGTCACACTGTTCTTTTCATCCTGACGGTATGCTTTGTACAAACGGGCTTTAGCCAGATATGCAGCAGCAGCATATTTATCGGCTCTTCCTACTTCTTTCTTCGTCTCAGGCAGCAAAGAGTATGCTTTTTCAAAATCGTTGCATATCCATGCCCACTGATCATCGTTCGATAGTTTATTATCAATATTGTCATAGTTATCGAGAAGTACAGTTTCATCCACAAACGGAATATGTCCGAACAACTCTTTCAACATAAAATAAAAATGACCTCTGATAAAATACATTTCTCCCATCCGAATATCTTTATTCGGAAATTTCTCTGCTGTTGTGTTCTCCAATGCAGCAAGAGCCTGATTAGTTCTGGAGATAGCGACATAACAATAATACCACAAATCATTAGGCTCAGAAAACGTAGTCTGAATATTTTGTGATGTTTCATAATAATGAAATGTAGCAATATCATTGATATCATTTCCTCCTTTATAAGCATCATCAGAACGTACATTTCCATATGGCCATAAACTGAAAGGTTTATCGTAATGATCATTACCTAAAGCAGAATAGGCAGATGTAACTAATGCCTCAACCTGATTTTCGGCTAAGTCTCCATCGAGAGTACCCTGCGGATCATGATCGAGAAAATTACACGATGTATAAGTAAGCATAAATGCTGTACCAACTAATAGATATCTATATATTTTTTTCATTTTCAGAGTCTTATATGGTTAGAAAGAAAGGTTTAACCCAAAAGTAAAAGTCATAGGTATAGGATACCCCCATGAAGGGTTTTCAGGATCAACACCATTAAAGCTTTTACTTTTTATAGTAAATAGATTTTGAGCACTTACATAGGTTCTCAAACTGCTCAATTTTATTTTACTCAAAATATGCGACGGTATATTATAACCGAGCTGAACATTCCTCAATTTCAAGAAAGAGCCATTTTCGAGGTAATAAGTTGAAAAACGGGCTTCGTTGTTTGAATCAGAATTTGTTATCATCGGAATATTAGAGTCGGGGTTTGTTACGGGATCATAAGCATTCAACAAACGCCGTCCTTTATTTGATCGGGTATCCGAAACGCTCCAGAAATCGGTCACATACTTCAACTGATTCACTACATCAACATTATGTATTCCTTGAAAATACATCACCAAATCAAAGTTCTTATAAGCCAGATTAATATTCAATCCATATGAGAAATCAGGATATGGGTCACCCAACCATGTCTGATCCTTTTCATTTATAACTCCGTCATTATTAACATCACGATAACGGATACGTCCTATGTTTTTTCCGTCTTGCTTTGCATGCTGATTCAACTCTTCCTGTGTTTTGAAAATGCCATCAGCAACATAACCATAATACGAACCATACGGACGACCTATTATATTATCATAAGTTCCGTTTCCTCCGAAATCATTTAATACTGCATCGGGTACTTTGGTCACTTTATTTTTATTTGTCGAAATATTCCCTGCTATATCATATTCCAAACCGAAAGATGTTTTACCTCTATAACCCAGAGAAAACTCTACCCCTTTATTTTCGGTGCTGGCCCCATTATACCATTTAGCGGCTCCTTCTCCTTTGATAGCCGAATATCCCGGACTGTATAATATATCTTTCGTGTTTTTGATATAATATTCTAAAGTACCGTACAACCTATTATCAAGCAAAGCAAAATCAAATCCCCAGTTTGTCTGGGTTGTAGTTTCCCACTTCAAATCAGGATTTTCGATCTGTACTCTTTTTATGCCCGAAGCCAGTAACCCCGATCCCGTACCTGAAAAATCATATGCTGTACCCCAAACTGCATTCCATGTTGGATCACTTTTACCATAATCTGTTACGTAATAGCGATATATAGCCATTGTATTCATTTCCTGATTACCATTCTGTCCCCATCCGAAACGGAATTTGAGATCAGTGAATATATCTTTGTAATTCTCCATGAATTTTTCCTGAGACAACCTCCATCCTAGATTAAATGCCGGAAATGTACCCCATCTGTTATTCTTTCCGAATCGAGAAGAACCATCACGGCGTAAGGTAACCGAAGCCAGATATTTATCATCGTAGGCATAGTTTACTTTTCCGAAAAATGACATTAACGAATATCCGTCAGACTTACCTGTCCCTTCACTGGTTCCGGTTCCGGCATCAGGCCACATATAATCAGGATTCTGAGTTATATAATCTTCACGGGAAGCTGACATATTAATGTCTTCCTGCCTGAACATTTCATGTCCGAACAAAGTTTCAACTCTATTCTTTCCTATCTGAAAATCGTATGTCGCAGTATTTGTCCAAGACCATTTTGTCCAATGAGCCTGTTCCATTGTTGACTTATTAGTTGTATTGGTCACATATCCGTCCTGATAAGAATAAGTTAAAGTTCGTTTATAGTAATTACCATAATCAAGACCAAAACTAGAACGAACATTTAATCCTTTCAACGGATTTACATTTATATAAGCATTACCTAAAGCTCTCCAATATCGGTATGAATTATCTCTGTTATCATAAACCAAGCGAGCAGGGTTTTGCCTGTCTGGTAATCCGGTAATAGGTCCACCCCAATTTGATCCGTCGTCTGTCTTTACGGGTATAAACGGAACAGCAATCAAAGCAGCTTCAACAATCTGATAAGGTTGTGTAACTTCGGTAGTTCTGTTTAAAGTAAAATTTTCTCCTATGGTAATAAGTCCGTCAAGTAATTTATAGTCTGTATTCATTCTCGCCGAAATTCTGGAGAAGTCTGTATATTTAACCAAACCATTATTATCTAAGTACCCCAAAGAGAAATAAGACGAACCTTTTTCATTGCCATTACTTATCGATAAATTATAAGACTGCATAACTCCGGTTCTGGTAATTTCGTCAAACCAGTCGGTATTAGCAGGTTTCATTGTTTTGGCTTTATCTAAATATTCGGGGAAATAAACATTTTTAATAGTTGAGCGGCCATCCGATGCGGTTCCTAAGTCATATACTATACCGAGATTATTAGAATTCGGATTTTCGCCGCTATTAATGTATGCCTGTCCTAATACCTGAGCATACTCTTTAGAGCTCAATACATCTATTTTATTATTATACATAGATGCAGTAACATAAGCATCAAAATTCACTTTAAGGGCACCTTTCTTTCCTTTTTTAGTTGTCACAATGATGACACCATTGGCCGCCCTCGATCCGTAAATACTTGCAGAAGAAGCATCTCTAAGAACCTGTATACTTTCAATGTCATTTGAATTGAGTTCGTGCATTCCTGAAGTAGAAGCAACACCGTCTATTATATAAAGAGGATCGGTATTATTCCACGTACCAACACCTCTGATCTTTATTGTCGCCGACCCACTCGGATTACCATCGGCTGTAACCTGCATACCGGGTATACGTCCTTGTAAGGCTTTCATCGGATTATTTTCCGAAGCAGACATCATATCTTTTACATCTACGACAGATACAGCTCCTGTTAAGTCAGCCTTTCTTTCGGTACGATAGCCTACCGCAACCACCTCATTCAGCAATAAAGCATTTTCTTCCAAAACAACATCTATTGTACTCCGGTTGTTGACTGAAATATTCTGAGTTTTGAATCCGATATAAGAGATTGTTATGGTTCCATTTGAACCTACTTGCAAAGAATATTTTCCATCTATATCAGTTATGGTTCCATTCGTTGTACCGGTTTCCACAACCGAAACTCCGATAACAGGTTCTTTATCCGTTGCTGAGATAATAGTACCCTGTACAGTCTTATTCTGTGCTGATAAATGTGGAATAAAGCACAGAAGGAAAAGTAAAGTGAAAAACTTCAGTCTACTTTTTCTCAAAAATAATTTCTGATCCATCAATTTGGCAAAGATTTAGGTTTATTAATATTTTGAACGAGAACAAAGATATCCGAGAACACAAAAGCACTCTAGTCGAATCGTATCAAAAGCAGGTAGATTTGTAACACAAATGGGTAATGCAGGTGTTTGAATCCTATACGACAATACTTTAACATAAAAAAAGGCCAATAGATATATCTACTGGCCTTTTTATATTTCTATAGGTTCCCGATGGGTAAGAGATATTTACCCTGCTGATTTACCATTCAATAATTTGTGTTCTGTATTTTTCAGTGTTTCTCTTTTTATATTTAATTGGTGTTCCACAATCAAATCGTAATCACATGAAGTACTGCCTTTAGTTGTGATTACCAATAACTCCAAAGATGTAAGAAATAAAAAGAGAAATATGTAGAAAGCCTTTGCAATCCAACTATCTCCTAATAAAGCATACAAAGCACCTAATTCTTCCAAGAATCCGGTTTTTGCCTGCTCATACTCTTTGCGGGTATCATCTGCTATTGAGAGTTTCTTTTCTTGCAGTGATTCTATCTGTTTCTGATAAGCATCGAGAGTCCTGTCATTTGCCTTAGCCTGATTAACCAATGCGTTTTCGACATTCCTTTTATTTACAGTCTGAACTTTTTCTTCTATTGGTTTTCCATTTTGATCCACACCTGTCTGACGAGTCGTTGTACTTACATCGTAAGCTGTAGTCATCGGCTTTTTATTGATCTCATTATAAAGTTCTCCATTCTTGATACGGAGAGAGTCTAGGGTATGTGTTATTTTCTGGATATCAGAATCAATAAGAGCAATTCTTTTGGGTACTTCCTTATTTATTTGCTCAGTACGAATCTCTTTCATCCTCACATCAACATCATTTTTAAATATTATCTGGTCAAAAATTGTAGAACCAAGTACCGCCATAAGAAAAGCAAGCATGACCCGGAAGCACATAGCAAATTTGGATTTTCCAACCATCAATATTATAAACCTCTCTATACAAATAATAATGCTCACAAAAACTACACCGACCAAGGCTTTTCCTAAAAAAGATTCTATCCCAATATAGTTAGCAGCAAAACACCATCCGATAGTCCCCCATATGATGGACAAAATAATAATGGCAGCCATATATCTTTTTAGTAGACGATAACTGGCCTCTCCACAATCCTTAAGTATCCTAGGATTCCATCCTATGATAAAACAACCTAATTTCGAAAATGCATCCATTTCTATTTGCTCTGTTTTAAGAAAGTCTGAGAAATAGCTGCAAGCCCTCTAAGAAACCCCCGGTCATAAGAATCGAGCATACTTAGCAATTGAATATCATTTTCGTCTAACTTCCGTTCCATTTCATCAATTTTGGTCAGATGTTCAGAATAAGTATCTCTGCGGGCTCTCAAAATCGAAGATGTATTCATCATTCCTTGTTGTTCAACTGTCGCTATTTGCACATCAATCTCCCTGAGATCATTTTTATATCTCAGTCTGACCTGTTCAAAACGTCTGTTCAGGCCGCTGCGGATAATCACTTTTCGGGATTCCTTGTACGAACTATCTGGATTACAAATAGCATCATCATAACCATCCTGCTCATAATCCTTTTCAACGTAAGCATAAATCGCATCAATAGGCATACCGGTGCCATATTTGATATAAACAATTCCATGATCTTCATTGGGATCCGAATCATCGATGAAGTCTTCCTTCTTAATTTCAGGCAGAGGCTGCTTCTCTTCCTCTTCTGTTACCGGTTGATTTTGCTCATTATTAAAGAGCTTTGAAAAAAATCCCATAAACTTAGATTAATATTTATATTTCCTTTGTTGGTATCTCATATTTTTGATGCCCTCTATTATGGCATGACTCACATAGAGTAACGAGGTATTTATCGGCATAATCCCACGGATCAGCCTTTTCTTGCTTCATTTTGCTAAAATGATATTGCTTGTGGTGCACCACCAACCGATCAGTTGCTCCACATATTACACACTTATAATCATCTCTACGTATGATATTGGCTCTTTTCTCCAACCATCTCTTATCAAAAAGCTTTTCCCGATAGGAACCATGCTTTCTTGAAAGGTCTCTACTATTCATTATAACAAAGGATTACAAACTTGGGGGAACTATTCTTCGGATCATATAACCTAAAATTCGGCTTAGATAGGATAGATATAGAGCTTCGACTCTAAAGCTGACACAATATTAATAATAAAGCATGACATATAGTCTAAAAACCTCAATAACTTCTATCAAAATTTTAAAATAATCGAACATTGACAAAACAAAGTAACGAGAATACTGAATGAAACAAAAGAGCTACTGACAAAGCCCGGATTAACTTTCAGATGGCTTATCCCTACAAGCACTGAAATAACAAGCATTATTGAATGTAAGAAAAGTTGATCTGTAGTTTGATCTCGCTTTGTTTCAAAAACAGGTAATAAGTTTATATTAAAAGCTATAAGCACCTCAAAAAGGGATCTTATAGCTTTTTAATATACCTTAAAGATGGTATTTTCCGAACATACAAAATTCTATTTATTTGCAATATAAATATTACATCATTATGGCTAAGATCGCAAAAGCAATAACAGAATTAATAGGTAATACTCCCCTATTGGAATTAACCGCAATTGAACACAAATTTAAATTAAATGCACAGATTATAGCAAAGTTAGAATATCTCAATCCCGGACGCAGTGTGAAAGACCGCATCGGTTTGGCTCTGATTGAAGATGCCGAACAGAAAGGAATTCTCAAAAAAAACAGCGTAATAATAGAACCGACCAGTGGAAATACCGGTATTGCTTTAGCTCTTGTTGCAGCATCCAAAGGTTATAAAATTATACTTACAATGCCGGATACCATGAGTGTAGAACGCCGCAGCTTATTAAAAGCCCTCGGTGCTGAACTCGTTTTAACACCGGGACATGAAGGTATGGGGGGAGCTATACGCAAAGCTGAAGAATTAAAATCTGTTACATCTGGAGCCGTAGTCTTACAGCAATTTCTTAACCCTTCCAATCCGAAGATGCACCGCGAAACAACCGCCAAAGAAATATGGAACGATACTTATGGAAAAGTGGATATATTCGTAGGAGGTGTAGGAACCGGAGGTACAGTTTCGGGCATTGGTCAGGCTCTGAAAAAGCTCAATCCACGGATAAAGATCATAGCAGTGGAACCGTTCGACTCGCCTGTATTATCCGGAGGTAAATCCGGACCACATAAAATACAAGGAATAGGAGCAGGTTTTGTTCCGGAGATATACGATCCGACAGTTGTTGATGAGATATTTAAAGTAAAAAACGAAGATGCTTTTGAAACAGGTAGACAACTAGCTGTCAATGAAGGTCTGATAATCGGCATTTCTTCAGGAGCGGCAGCATACGCTGCTATTCAGATCGCTAAACGAGTCGAAAATAAAGGAAAACAAATTGTTGTAGTATTACCAGACACAGGAGAGAGATACCTGTCGACTCTTTTATTTCATCAACCTGAATAATTTACTATGCAAAAAAAATTATCAATCATCAGCTTTAGCGGCGACTTCGACAAATTAACTGCAGTTTTTACTTTGGCAACAGGGGCTGCGGCTGTAGGATATGAGGTCAACATTTTTTTTACATTTTGGGGGCTTAATGCTATCAAGAAAAAACAGGGACGCAGTTTTCTGGGAAAGTCTCCTCTGACTAAACTTTTCGGATTCTTTATGGGTGGATTAAAAGCTGCACCTGTAAGCCGCCTTAACTTCGGAGGAATCAGTCCTAAAATATTCCGTTCTCTCATGAAAAAGAATAATGTAGCCACACTCGAAGAATTAGTTGACTCGGCTAAAATACTCGAAGTGAATCTTTATGCCTGCGAAATGGCTATGCATATACTCGGTCTGAATAAAGAAGATTTTATTCCTGAAGTTAAAGATGTATTAGGTGTTGCAACATTTCTGAAAATGGCAGATGACGGACAAACCTTATTTATTTAAAACAAATAAACCTTATAATAATGGCTACATATCAATTAGACATAACAAAAGAACATTGTCCGATGACTTTTGTAAAGACAAAAATAGAATTGGCAAAACTAAAACAAGGTGATATACTCGAAGTACTTTTAGTCGAAGGAGAACCTCTCGAAAATATCCCCAGAACTACAACCGAACAAGGTTATACCGTAATAGGGATCGAACATGTAAAAGAAGATATACACAAAGTAACTATACAAAAATAATAATAACTATGGCAAAAAATGATTTACAGCGTAGTGTTACTACAGCTACAGCACGCAAGTTGGCAACGACTACCAAAACTCCACCTCAGATGGGGTCTATCACCCCTCGTTTGTTACTAAAACTTTTGCCATGGGTGCAAGTCGACTCGGGAACCTATAGGGTAAACCGGACAAAAGTCGAATTGAAAAAAGCAGAAAGAATAGATATCGAATTTTACGATGGTGTACCTGCTTTCAGTGCCAGTTCTTTTCGTCGAATACCTTTATTTTCACACATCGAAGAAAGTATTGTAAACCGTCTTGCCGAAAAATTTGAAATAAAGGAAGTATCTCTCGGTGAACACCTTATAAAAGAAGGAAAGGATAGCCAGAAATTTTTCATTGTTGCTCAAGGACAGGCTGAAATATATAGCAAAGGACCTCATGGCGAGAACCTCCGTATAGCCTTATTATCTGAAGGCGAGTATTTTGGAGAAGCAGATTTACTTTCCGACAAAGCATCATCCGTTACAGTAAAGAGTGTTACTAATGGAGTATATTTCACATTGAGTAGTTCAGAGTTGGAAGGTATTATCCATGACGTACCCAACTTTAGAGATGAATTTCAGAAAGCGGTAGATGAACATTTACGCTTACGTGCAACCGTAAATACGCATGGCGAAAAACATATCGACCTGGTATCGGGGCATGAAGAAGATAATATTATACCCGAAACATATATTGATTATGAAGAAAATCCGAGAGAATATTCACTCAACACTCTTCAAACAGTAGTAAGAGTTCATACACGTGTTTCGGATTTATATAACAATCCATATAATCAGCTCGAACAGCAAATGCGCTTAAGCATAGAAAGTGTCCGTGAACGTCAAGAATGGGAATTAATTAATAACCGATACTTCGGACTTTTGAACAGTGTAGAACCCGGATACAGAATCAGTACACGCTATGGTTCACCTACACCTGATGATTTAGATGAGCTATTGTCTTTAGTATGGAAAAATCCATCTTTTTTTATTGCTCATCCTCGTGCCATCGCAGCTTTCGAACGGGAATGCACATGGCGGGGAGTTCCTCCGGTAACAACACACTTATTCGGTGTACCTGTTATACTTTGGCGGGGAGTTCCTATTATCCCCAGTGATAAATTGGAAATAAAAGGACAATACCTGACTAATCGAGGAGTTGGTTCGACCGAAATTATTCTTGTACGAATCGGTGAAAAAGAACAAGGTGTAGTAGGACTTCATCAGGCTGGAATACCGGGAGAGATTGCCCCCAGCTTATCCGCTCGTTTGATGGGACTAGATAAGTTCGGTGTAGCATCTTATCTGCTTACCAAGTATTTTTCTTTAGCATCATTAACTGATGATGCAATTGCCGTTCTCGAAAATGTAGAAGTCGGATTTTACCATAATTACCAACATCGCAATGCGGTAGAAAAATAGCCGAATCTATGATTGAAGATTATCATCCACAGTCCTACCCTACTGATTTTAATGATGTAAGCAAACTGCGGGAAATTGCCGAAAAGATATTAACAGCCGAAAGTCAAGAGAATAATGTATCCGGATTGATTCCGGATGATATTAATCTCGAGAGTGTTTTTGCTTCATTTACTTCCTTGCAAAAAGGTGTACCACTTGCCAATGAACTGAGCAACTTCTATTTTGATGATCAATTGGCTTCTAATCCCGAGAAAGTTCGAGATTATAGTCTAAATAGATCAGCATCAGAAGAATTTGGAGCTAACGGATATGGAGTTAATTCATTCTTTGATGAAACTTCGCTATCTAAGACTGCCACACAGGAAGTATTCGACCCTGAGATAATCCGCCAAGACTTTCCGATCCTGCATCAGAGAGTAAATGGAAAGCCTTTGATCTGGTTTGACAATGCCGCTACAACTCAAAAGCCACAGGTTGTAATTGATGAGATAGCACGTTTTTATGCAACCGACAATTCAAATATTCATAGAGCTGCGCATACATTAGCCGGGCGGTCTACGGATGCCTATGAGAATGCAAGAGAAAAGGTTCAGAAATTCATCAATGCCTCCTCATCCGAGGAAATAATCTTTGTGAGAGGCACTACAGAAGGCATAAATCTGATAACCCAGACATTCGGCTGGAAATACATTCAGGAAGGAGACGAAATAATAGTTTCGACTCTCGATCATCATGCTAATATAGTTCCATGGCAACAACTTGCTAAAGAGAAAAAAGCAAAGTTACTGGCTATTCCTGTAAATGACAAGGGCGACATTATATTGGAAGAATACGAGCGGATAATTAGTCCCCGTACCAAGATAGTATCTATCGGACAGGTAAATAATACCTTCGGAACTATATCCCCGGTAAAAACAGTAATAGAGATAGCCAAACGATACAATGCCCGCGTAGTAATAGATGGGGCACAATCAATAGCTCATACAAAAGTAGATGTTCAGAATCTTGATTGCGATTTCTTTGTATTCTCAGGACATAAAGTATATGGTCCCAACGGAATAGGCATAGTCTATGGAAAGAAAGAACTGCTCTCTATTTTACCACCATGGCAAGGCGGCGGGAACATGATAAAGGATGTGACATTGGAAGAAACTCAATTCAATGCCCCTCCTGCCAGATTTGAGGCGGGAACACCCAATGTTGCCGATGCTGTCGGACTTGGTATTGCCTTGGACTATGTAAAAAAAATAGGGTTGGAAAAGATTGAAAAATACGAACACGAATTGACTGAGTATGCACGCAAACGCCTCAGTGAAATCCCAGGATTGAATCTTATCGGTAATCCCAAAGAACGAATAAGTGTAGTATCTTTTATTTTAGAAGGAATCCCTACCATAGAAGTAGGCCAACTATTGGATAAAGAAGGTATTGCCGTACGCTCGGGACACCATTGCGCTCAACCGTCACTCCGTCGGTTCGGACTGGAAGCAACCGTGCGCCCCTCTTTTTCATTTTATAATACAAAGCAGGAAATAGATCAGCTAGTGAAAGCGATTATTAAGATCCAGGCTAATTACCAGAGAGCTGGAATTTAAAAATTCTTATAGCCATATATATGAACCCCAACGTTTTTTATCCAAACGTTGAGGTTCATTTTAAATTTCAGAATAAGATGTGTTTTATTTCAATACAGCAGCCCAACCGCCATTTCTTACCATCTTAATAGTAATTTTATCAACAGACACTACGTTTGATTCTTTTCGTCTGTAATCCATAGCCTGACGTCCTGCATTTATCCCATCTTCGAAAGAAGTCATCTTATACACCTGTCCGGTATTGAGAAAATCCATATTCAACTCAAAGGTTCTCTCTTTACTTCCATTTGCCATTCCTCCAATATACCAGATACTACCCTTCCGTTTGGCAACAACAGCATATTCACCAACCTTGGCTTCGAGAACCTTAGTTTCATCCCAAGTCGTTGGAACCTGGGTTATGAACTCTGTACAATCGAGATTTCGATAATACAAAGTAGGATTATCGGCCAGCATTTGAAGCCCACTCTCAAAAATAACGAATAAAGCAAGTTGATAAGCCCTTGTTCCGATACTAGCCGAGTTGGGTCTCTGCGCACTGTAAACATCAGGCTGCATGCTGATCATTGCACCGGGGGTATAATCCATCGGACCTACCGCATTTCGCATAAACGGGAGATAGATACTATTATCAGGAGTGCATCCACCCATTTGCTCCATGCCTCTGACTCCTTCATAAGATAATACATTCGGATATTTATATTCGAGTCCTGCAGGTTTAAATGACCCGTGAAAATCAACAAATAACTGATACTTAGCCGCCTCTACAGCAACTCTCTCATAAAAATTAACCATCCATTGGTCGCTGCGATCCATAAAATCAATTTTAACTCCTTTTACCCCCCAATCGGCAAAGGTTTTGAAAAGAGCCATATTATTTTCTACTGTAAGCCATGTCAACCAAAGGACAATACCTACATTCTTTTCTTTTCCATAACGGATAAGCTCATGTACATCTACCTTGGGATTTGGAGTATAGGGGTCAAGCGTACTTAGTGCCCATCCTTCGTCCATAATAATATACGGTATTCCGAATTTCGAAGCAAAGTCGATATAATATTTATAGGTATCCAGATTATATCCCGAAACAAAATCAACATCATCTCCATAAGGAGACGCATCATTCCACCATTCCCAGCTTACCTGACCGGGTTTGATCCATGAAGTATCATCAATTATATTCTTAGAGGCAAGCTTATAAGTCATGGTATTCTCCAATATTGTTTTATCCTCTTTAGTTATTACAAAATAACGCCAGGGAAATGATCTGTCACCTCTTGTTTTGGCAATATAACCGGCTTCTTCCAATATTTTCACGCTTCGATCACCATCCTCACCAAACTTAACCGGAACTTTCGGAAATGTAGACGACATGCTATTGCTGCCGTTACTTTTCACAAACATACAAGGATAATCATACAGATCAGATTCAGACATCAGTATTTTATATCCGTCTTTAGTATCTATCAATACCGGCAATACCGACATTTTATCAGACGATTTCCACACATTGCTATTTATATGTGTATATACTTCCTCATATGCCGTTTTGAATCCTCCGGGTTGTTGCAGATGCAGCAAATAGTCTTTCGGAAAATTTATAGAACAATCCTCTCCCAAAATCTCTATATCACCCTTTTTCTTCGTTACAAATCGATAAGCAATACCATCATTAAAGGCTCTGAATTCAACAATATATCCACCTTTAAAATCAAGGCTAAGCTCATTATATTCGTTCTTTACACTTGAAAATTTTAAAGGAACAATCGGGGATAAAATTTCATTAACAGAAGCTCTCCGCTCTTTTGACAGTTTTGGATTTAATCCCAAATTCTCATCTTTCAAGTTTAAGCACAAACTATTGTTTTGAAGCAGAGTATCCTTGTCATATGATATAGAATAATAAATCTTTTCGGAGATATTCAATTCTAACTTAATAGCCTTATCGGGAGACAACAGCTCGATCTTTCTCTGCCCGTACATACCACTCAATCCTAAACAAATAACTGCTAGTAGTAAAACCTTTCTCATATTTTAGTTTTATTTATTTTGAACCTTCCAATTCTTTCGAAAAAGAATACGGATAATCCACATCGTTCGTACCTCTGTTTTTATTGGGGACCGAAGACATCTCAAAAATAATCTCGGCACCTCCGGTCAAGTCCTTGTGTGTAAAATAGTTTTTCGAATAGACTTTCTTTCCTAATCTTACAGATTTCACATAGCGGTTATCTTTCGAATTATTCATCGATTTTATTAAAATACTTTTGCCATTTTCAAGATTGACTTTCACACTTTTAAAAAGAGGAGCACCCAATACATACTCGTCTGTAGCCGGCGAAACAGGATAAAATCCCATTGCAGAGAATACATACCAAGCCGACGTTTGTCCATTATCTTCATCACCACAATATGCATCAGGATTAGGATTGTACAGTTTTTCCATAATTTCACGTACCCAGAACTGTGTTTTCCATGGTTCGCCCGAATAATTGTATAAATAGGGCATATGTTGTATCGGCTGATTTCCATGAGCATATTGCCCCATATCCATTACCTGCATCTCCCTCATTTCATGTATTATATTACGGCTGTTGATCCCCAGATAACTGGGTATGATAAATACAGAATCCATCATCTGATTAAAAGTGTCCTTACCTCCCATTAAATCAATAAGTCCTTGCGGATCATGAAACACACAAAAACTCCAATGCCAACTGTTCCCCTCGCAAAACTCATTACTCCAGTCTTCAGGTTTAAACTGAGGATTGAATACACCTTTGTCATCCTTACCGCACATCATTTTATGCTTAGGGTTATAGACATTCTTATAATTCAATGCTCCCTTCTTATATTGCTCCAATTCATTTGCAGACTTACCTAATACTTTCCCTAACTGATATATAGACCAATCATTATAAGCATATTCGAGAGTGCGGGCAACATTTTGCCCAACACTTACATTATTAGGCACATACCCCAATTTATTGTAATACTCATATCCTACTCTGCCCGAAGCCGTTTCTTTCAGGTGGTCATTAGCTCCACGAGTTACCGCTTTCCATAATTGTTCTATATCATATCCTTTGAGCCCTTTGACGAAAGCATCAGCAACAACCGATGCCGAATTTTGCCCGATCATAATATTACGGTGTCCCGGACTTCCCCATTCCGGTAAGAAACCGCTTTCGTTGTAAGCATTGACCAATCCCGCCTGTATCTTTTCGTTTATCGAAGGATAAACAAGATTTAAGAACGGAAAAAGACAACGGAAAGTATCCCAGAAACCTGTATCGGTAAACATATATCCGGGTAATACTTCTCCTGTAAAAGGGCTATAATGTACAACCTCTCCCTGAGCATTTATTTCATAAAAAGTACGAGGAAACTGTACCGATCGATAAAGACAGGAATAAAATGTTCTCAAATGATCTAGATTATCGTCTTCTACTTCGATCTTGCTCAAAACCTGATTCCACTCGTCACGTCCTTTGTCTGTTAATTCATCAAATGTATCACTTCCCAGTTCTTTCAGATTCTGCTCAGCCTGTTCGTAGCTAATAAAGGAAGATGCTACCTTCGCATGGATCTTTTCTCCTCTTCGGGTTTGGAATCCAATTACAGCTCCTGCATGGTTTGTTGAAACTTCGGTCTCACCCCTCAATATCTCGTTATCATCAACAACTGCTTTGTAAGTAAATGCTTTATCAAACTTAATAACAAAATAATTCTTAAAATTTTCGGGTACACCTCCACTATTTCTGGTAGTATATCCTATTATTTTATTTTCATCCGGTATTATTTTGACGTAGGATCCCTTATCGAAAGCATCGACAATTATATAAGAGTTTGTGCTCTCGGGAAAAGTGATTCTGAACATTGCAGCTCGAGAGGTCGGTGTAATCTCGGTCGTAATATCGTGATCTGCCAGATACACTTTATAATAATATGGTTTTGCAACTTCTGCTTTATGAGAAAACCAACTAGCTCGTTTTTCTTCGTCAAAAGTTATTTTACCGGTAATAGGCATAATCGAAAATTGACCGTAATCATTCATCCACGGACTAGGCTGATGAGTCTGCTTGAAACCTCTGATTTTATCGGCAGTATAAGTATACAGCCATCCATCGCCCATTTTTCCCGTCTGAGGTGACCAAAAATTCATACCCCACGGACGAGCTATTACCGGATAATTATTTCCGGTAGATAATTCGAACTTCGATAATGTTCCGGTCAACGGGTTTACATAATCAACGGGCTCTACTTTCTCTGCTGCCGACACCCAAGGTATGGATATCAGACAGAACACAGCAAATAATTGCTTTCGTAATTTATTCATTTTTTATATTTTTTATATAAGAAGAATATTTCCAGATGGAATAAGGTCTTAAACCTATTTATTGACTTTGAAAGCATAACAGCAATAGCTGGTTATCACTTTAAAACACGTCATTAATACTTTCTGTTACTTAATAACAAGCTGGTATCCCAGCTTGTTGTAAATTATACATTAATATCTCGGGTTACCATCCTGAATTCTGCGGATACGGTTCACCCACTGTTACTCTGTTTATCTGACTCTGAGGAATCGGTCTGAGCTGATGCTTATCTGCAATATTGGTTTTAGCTTGCCCATCGTCATAAAGTCTTACACGTTTCAACAGAGTACCTGTACGAGCTAGATCTGCCCACCTGCAATGTTCACCTAGAAGTTCACGAGTACGCTCTTCGAGTATAAAATCGAGAGTGATATCAGACACAGTTACATCCAATGCTCCAACGGAAGAAGTTTCCTTATTTCGAGCACGTTCTCTTACCTCATTTATATAGCGGGCCGCATTTCCTTTATCGCTTAGTTTATAAGCAGCTTCGGCAGCCAGCAAATATGTTTCCGCCAAACGAAAGATAACATATGAGCGGTCCGAATTATCATTGTATTGGGCACGGGTTTTATCCAAAAACTTTTTCATTGTCGGAAATATTTTATTTCCTTCGTATGCATCTGGTGTAAATATGATATACTTATTCAATCCGGTACGGCTTTGAGTCTTTTTCCTGATTTCTTCAGCAGACATCTTATATCCGGGGAAATAAAGGGCTGTATCACCTACTACAGTATATTCCCAACTGAAAGATTCCTTTGTTCCATTGATGGTGTATGAAATATCGCCGCCTTTTTGTTTTTTTGTAGCATACCATACTTTCTGAAATGTAGCATCATATCTGGTATCCTTATCTCTCAGGTTGAATGCCTGATAAGTATAGTTATTGGGATTGAACCATGCATAAGTTCTTCCGTCGTTAATATTCCGTTCTCCCAAATACGAATCATATCCATTTACAAAATAGTGATTTAAAGTTGATGTACGTCCGTATGTATTATTTAAGTCCCAGTCCATGCGAGCCACAAATAATGCCTCGGTATTTCTATTAGACGGGGCATCATTAGCCTCATCAAACACATCTGCAAACTTCGCCATTAGATATATCCCCAATGACGGAGCATCGGTAATGAGTTTAGCGGCTGTATCGTAAGCTTTCTGATAGTATTCTTTTGCCTTGGTAGGATCATAATACTTGTTATGACTGTTATTAGGATAAGTTGCGGCATCTTTATCATATATCCATCCCAGAGTCAGATACACTCTAGCCAATAGATGCTGAGCTACGGCTCCGGATGCACGTCCTGATTCCAAACCGTTCTTTTGAGGACTGGCAGAACAATCTTTAATGGCTCCTTCGAGATCGGAAATAATCACATCATATGCTTTCAACAGATCGTCCCGAACGGCAGCTCTCGAAGGCTGATCATTAAATGTAGTTGTAACGGTTACATCTCCGAACTGCTGCACTAGATTAAAATAAAGAAATGCCCTCAAAAACTTGGCTTCTCCCAGATACTGAGTCCTTTGAACTAATGTCAATTCATTTCCGATCTGAATTTCCTCGACATGCTCTATCAGGTAGTTCAGGGTATTTATATTATCATATGCATACGACCACATATTTCCGGGAAACTCATTATTGGCTGTATATCTGGTAAGATCGTATATAGACATTGCCGTCGTACGGTTTTCGGTTGTCCCACTCTTGAACTCATCGGTTCCCGGATTCATCAATCCATGAATCCCCCCTTCGTCACCATACATACTGCCCAATACAGCATAAGCGGAATTAACACCCATTTTAAAACCCTGAGGTGTTTTCAGAAAATCTTGTGTTGTACTCGAATGGTTTTCTTCATCAAGCCAATCTTTACATGAAGAGAAACCTACAAGCAGGCATATTATAGATAGAAAATATAATTGCTTTTTCATGTTTAATTATTTTTAATTAGAATGATAAGTTTACTCCGAAAATAAAGGATCTGGTCGGAGGTGTATTCAGGTTTACAGTACTGGTAGTCTCTGGGTCAATTCCTCCGTCTTTTTTGTACTGCGAATCGAACCATGTATACAAATTGTATGCTGTTACATATACCCTTGCATTATCTATATTCCATTTCGATGATATATCTTTAGGAATCGTATATCCAACCGATATATTTCTCAGTTTTATGTAAGAAGCATCGTACCTCGCTAAAAGATTTCTGTAATTAACACCTGCCGTAGATGGTTTAGGCCAACGTGCGGTTGTATTTTCAGGTGTCCAATAATCGATATTCAGATTATTAAACCGACCTCCTACTGTATTCATCCAATTGTCATGCATACTCGAAGTAAGTATACCGCCTGATTTAAAAGAGAATAGGAATGAAAGATCGAATCCTTTGTAGCCGAAACGATTGGTAATACCACCTTCAAAATCCGGAGAACGTCTGCCTAGATATACCCGATCATCGTCATTAATTACCTGTTTGGCTTTGGGGGTTACACCATCTTCCTCGTAATCAATATGATGATTCTTTATCTTTACAGTACCAATTACAGATGATGGCCCAGATGTAGAGTACCCGTATGATTGAGCCAAAGTAATGTCTTCGGGGGTATCCTGCCATAATCCATCCGCTTCGAGCGAATATATTACCCAACGGTCTTTCCCTAAATACAGGTTGTTACTCTCGTCTTTCAGGACACCTTCACCCAGATTCGTCACTTTATTGCGATTTGCAAAAATATTAAAATCAGTTGTCCACGAAAGTTTATCTTTTCCGTCTCCGTCCAGATTCACTGTACTGATATTTAATTCTATACCTTTGTTTGTAGTATTTCCTAAATTGGTTAGATATTCATTCGAATATCCAGAAGTTCTCGGTAGACTTACTTTCAACAACAGATCTTTTGTTTTTTGTTGATATAGTTCCAAAGTACCGGTAATTCTGTTCGATAAGAATCCAAAGTCTATACCCATATTCGTGGTTTCTGTATATTCCCACCCTAAAGATTTATCGGGAACCGAACTTGGTTTAACACCCACAACTCCCTCACTTCCGAGCATATACCTATTAGTACTCAACTTCGACATGGTCTGATAGGGATCTACTGCTGTACTTCCGACATTACCCCAGCTTAATCTTAATTTGAGATTCGATAATACCTTTTGGTTTGTCATGAAATCTTCTCTCATTATATTCCAGCCAAGAGCCACAGAAGGGAATGAGTGCCATTTGTTTCCTTCAGCCAAACGTGAAGATCCATCGGTACGGATAGTAGCTGTCAATAGGTACTTTTCTTTAAAATTATAGTTTAAACGCCCCATAAACGACATGATACGCCACTTTTCGAAACCACCGCCTCCAACGGTTTTCCCTAAGGCCAACTCGGGAGAAGGATTATAAAATTCAACATTATCATTGAAGTAATTATATGCTTCTATAGAGTTTCCGTCACGTTGTCTTTCCTGTAGGCTATACAATCCGGTAAGAAAAAAATTATGGTCTTTAGCTATCGTCTTATTCCAGTTTAATATATTTTCTATTGTATACTCCAACCCTAAATAGTGATCGGAGTAGGATCTATTTTGGCTTGCTTTCCTTTTAGTAGTTAAGCTGCCTTCAAACTGTCCGAGCGTTTCATATTTCAATTGTAATCCGGCATTAAATTTGTAACTCAATCCATATGGCAGGGCAATATCTACATATCCTACATTGAATGTCGATAATGAACGGCGTTTATCAACTACAGCTCCGGGTTGCAGGTCTAATACAGGATTCCATACCTGTCCACCGCTTCCGGCGAGTTCTTTAGTCAAAATACCTTCGGCATCATAAGGCGTGGCAAACGGAGATGCTCTCAAAGCCTGATCCATCGGATTATTGTTCGCGCCGTTGTTCAGAATATAGCCTGTCAAAGAAGATAGACCTATCTTCACGGCTTTACTCACCTGACTATCCAGAGAAAGCTTAGCCGTCATACGCTCAAAAGTATGAGCCTTGAAATTATTTTCGCCTTTATAATACCCCACAGACCCGTTGTAAGTGGTACGGTCTCCTCCCCCATTGATCGAAATCTGATGGTTGGTAGTCATACCATTCTGATAAATAAGATCTTGCCAGTCAGTATTGTTACCTGAATAATAGCCATCCATTTCGGACTGATCGGTAAATACCCTGTTTAGCTTCATTATTTCGGGATCGTCCGGTCCTGTGTATTTATCGCTGTTGGCATTATAAAAAGCCCACTGCTTGAGTCGTATAAACTGCTCAGAATTCATCAGTTTATAGTCTTTTATGGCAGTTGTGATGCCATAATAACCGCTATAACTGATTTTCAAGGTACTTTTGGCTCCTTTTTTAGTAGTTATAAGGATTACACCGTTTGCTCCACGCGATCCGTAAATAGCTGTAGAAGATGCATCCTTCAGAATACTGATACTCTGAATATCATCGTTATTGATATCATTCAGATTTCCGCTGAAAGGAATTCCATCCAACACTATCAGAGCATCATTCCGTCCTCCGATCGAACGTTCGCCACGTATTCGTATTGTAGGTACTGCTCCAGGATGAGTGCTTCCCCCATCCATCTGGACATCAACTCCTGCAGCAATTCCCTGCAAAGCCGAGGCCACATTAGCCACTGGGGTTTCCCGCAATGTCTTTTCGCTGACATTGACCATAGCTCCTGTAACATCTGATTTTTTCTGCACACCATATCCAACAACCATTACATCTTGCAATAGATGTGAGTCTTCTTCCAACTTGATTGTATAAGAATCCTGATTATTCTTAACACTGACCTCCTGCTTACGATATCCAATATAAGAAATCTCGATAATATCTCCGACAGAGGCTTCCAGCGAAAATTTCCCTTCGAGATCTGTCATTGTAGCTTGCTTTTTTCCTTTAAGAAGGACGGTAACTCCAATAAGAGGTCCTGAAGAGTCCTCGATAGTTCCCGATATTATTTTTTTAGCTTGTTGTACTGAGGATGCTTCCAAAACCCCGGTGTCTTTCGTAGTAGATTGAGAAGGCATTGTCACCCCAAAGGCAAACAACAGCCACAAGAAGTTCCTTTTATAAAGAACAATTCCTTTCTTTTTCTTAGTTAACATAGTTTTGATTTAAATTAATGTTTCGTTTTTTTTAAAACCTGATCTATACTTAAAGCCCACAGTCGACCGAGTACTTTACTACCTTCAACATTGGGATGGAGGTAAAAAATACCCGATTTACCCTCCTGTGGTTTATGATATATCTTGTAATATTTCCTGAATAATTCAAACCCTTTACGGTCTCC
Organism: Indolivaga capnocytophagoides; assembly: GCF_036511535.1. Taxonomy (GTDB): domain Bacteria; phylum Bacteroidota; class Bacteroidia; order Bacteroidales; family Dysgonomonadaceae; genus Dysgonomonas_A; species Dysgonomonas_A capnocytophagoides. Next base: position 1,411,678 of record NZ_AP028867.1, read on the forward strand.
CATCTCTACAAACGGCTGATTTGTTTCGGCTAGCCGGCTGATAACAGGCCGATATGTCTGCAGTCTGTTCAGTCCTTCTTGCAAGTAAACGGCACTATTGTGTGTATTGGGACTATACCAAAGGGCATTGTGCAATATTATTTTTGCGGAAGAATACCTATAATGCAGACTATCTATTATAGATTGCATATTTGTCTCGAATTGCTGCGCTGATACAGGAGCTCCGTTTGTACCATGCGACGCACTGTCATTTGTTCCGAGTTTGATGGAAAATACCAGTCGGGCATCACTCCTATGAATAGAGTCAGCAGCAACAATAACTTTATGAAAAGCTTTACCTCCGGGCAAAAAGTCGTATATAGTATATCCGCTTATTCCGCAGTTACGATAAACAACATCATATCCCAGACTGTCGAGGAGCAATGCCGCAACAGTAGGAGGCGGATTTTTCAGATAAGTACCCTCCGTTATGCTGTTACCGATAAAAATAACATCCAGTTTAGATTCTGCAGGTTTAGGAAAATGACGGCGAGGACAGATCTCCTTTGCAATCACCCGTGCCATGACAGTCGTACCTTTTACATTAGGATGTATCTTATCATACACATAATCGCTTTTTCCTGCCAGAGGAGAATAAAGGTCTATCACCGACGACCGGGTTTTCTCCGCAACCCTGTTAACAATGGGAATTATCTCATTTGTAATCGTACGATCATCCACATTCAGAGAGTTGCCTTCAAAAGCCGGTATCGGATAGCAGAGATATATCCGGGGCTTAGCGGCTAGTTTTCTGAAAGAATTGACAAACTGGATATAATCTCCTTCAAACTGATTTTTGTAAATCCAGTTATGAAGTTTCGCATCATTAGTTCCCATCTTAATAACAACAATATCAGGGTTCCATGCCAATACTTCTTTGTATCTGTCCTCTCCCCAATAAGGATGATCTCCCGACTTCAACATAGTACGTCCTCCTATTCCATAATTACGCACAGTATACCCGTCTCCTAACAATCGTTGAAGTATAGAGGGATATTTGTCGTTCTGATCCAATGCCCAATTTTCGGTAATACTGTTACCTACACAAGCAATTTTTATCTGAGAAAAGGCCGCACCTATCACGAAGCAGGCAAACAGCATGCTCATAAAGCGATATTTCATATTCATTTTTTTATTTTTTAAGGAAAAGAGTACTATCCCAATTGTATGGGAATGGAATCTTTTTGTAATATTCTAGAGAATGCTTTGGCTGCTCGTATTTGGCAGGTATAGGCATTTTAGAGTATTGTCCGAAGAACAACAAACAACCGTCTCTCCACCATACAGCTTCATCTTCCTGTAGTTTCAGTAAAGACTTCACGTGTTCGAAACGTTCTTTATCGATCTTGCCATCAAGTGTATTCCAAATGTTTTCCATTTGCCGAACACCATCAACACCTTTGTAATAATAATCGGCCATCTCATACCAAAGATTCTGCCCCGAAGGCATCTTATAAGTCCACGGAATACGATGGAACCAGAGCAGAAGGTTAATCGGACATGTTTTAGGATCATTAAATGTGCTTGCTAAAGGTTCATGATATTGTCCGACAGCATTGCTGCCTGTTCTTGTACGATCTACCCCAATACTGTCAGTGGTAACTTTATGATAATCAAATGCTGTCCATAAAGGGTCATCGTGCCAGGGTTCAGGACCGTTGTGTGTATTGTAATTCATTATATGATTGAGCCCTAAAGGAGTCATATAATCGACGGCAGTCTCCCGTGACATAAGCATTATTTTCTGAATAGGTTCCAAAATACTTTTATCATTCGAAAATGTCATTCTTATCCACTCTTCCGAAAGTTCTATACTTGAGAGATCTGGATTCCATGCCAAACGCCCAAAAGCATGCCAGTTGGCTTGACCAAATAAATGTCCTGTCCAATTGATATCTGTTCCTATATTAGGAACTCCTGCCATGGCTGATATGCCATGCGTTTTTTTATAATTCTGTAGTACTTTTGAGACAGTAGAACCTTTTCCCTTTTCGTATGTGTCGGATTGTAAAGTTTCTTCGAACAAAGACCCCAGATAAACCAGATGTCCTGCATGTCCGAGATTTTCCTGAGTGATCTGAAATTCAATAGCCAAAGGAGTTTCGGGCATCGATCCGAATAAAGGATGAAACGGTTCTCTCGGTTGAAAGTCAATTGCTCCGTTTTTGGGCTGTACAAATACATTTTTATTAAACTTTCCATCGAGAGGTTTGAATTCATTATATCCATTGATCACTCTGTCTATATGCCGCTCGTTCTGATAAACAAAGGCACGCCAGAAAACAATACCGCCATAAGGTTCGAGAGCTTCAGCCATCATATTAGCTCCATCGGCATGTGTACGCCCATAATCCTGAGGTCCCGGTTGCCCTTCGGAATTGGCTTTCACCAAAAAACCTCCAAAATCAGGAATCAATTGGTATATCTCTTTTACCTTGTCTTTCCACCACTGACGAACTCTAGGGTCGGCTGGATCTGCTGTAGGCAATCCTCCGATCTCCTTCGGGGCACTGAAACGGGCAGTAAGATATATACGCATTCCATAAGGACGAAAAGCGTCTGCCAAACCTGACGCCTTGACAAGCCATTCGGTGTTGAGACTTTTTGCATTGGCATTTACATTATTCAAGACCACTCCATTGATGCCTATGGAAGCATTGGTTCTGGCATAATCGGTATAACGTGGATCTTTGTACCTCGGAAGACGAGCCCAATCCCACAATGTATAACCGGCATATCCGCGTTCTATTGTACCATCGAGATTGTCCCAATGATCCAAAACCCGGTACTGTAATTTAGGTTCTTCTTTAATATCGAGCTTATTTAATGATAAGTTGGTCTGCATCAACCGTAAGTAATGATATATACCATACAGAATACCAATATCTTCGCGGGCAGCTATAACAGTTATCCCGTTTCCGTTCACAGTGCAGCTTCGTATAATATAACCTTCGTTATCAAGATTATTTATCTCTGAAACAAATGGCAGTTCCTCTATTATTTTTGAAGATACAGGAGTGCCAACTATTAAAGTCCCGTTTCCGTATTTATCCGTTTCATTCAGTTCAATATCCAATAATCCGTTCAAACCTAATATCAACTCAGCTTTAGCTGCTTTAAGCCTATCTGATACGGCAGGAAATACAATATGCTTATTTTTGTCTTTATAGCTATCTATTAATGCAGTGTCTGCGATTTTCACATAACGCAGCCAAAGATTATAACCGTTTTCGGCTGATGTACCATGATGCCAAAGTAACAGCATAAGGAACAAAACGATATAAAATCGTGAAGGTCGATTCATAAGGAATTAAATTATAATGTTAATAAATTCAATAAGCGGATAAAAGACGATAGCATCCGAGTTGCATTGCTTATCCGGATACAATGTTAAGACATTCCTTATTAGTATCGTTTTCCTGTATTATATAAAAAGGTATCCTTATTTACATGCGGTAAAAGAAGATACCTTTTTGGTAATTTAAAGTACCAATATCCATAAACACAGCTTGCCTCCGAAATTTTATAATTATACCTTTATGGTGTAGAGAAATGTCTCTGTTGGATACAATCAAATTATCAGAATTAACCTCAGATAATTTATCTATACCTAAAAGACAAATCAAAGGATGAAGCATTTATGAAAAGAAAGCAAGTGAAAAATACATTTTAGGTATAACCTTTGTTACCTTTTTCCGAATAAAACATTGATAACTGATTACTGTTGGCTAATTACTGATTTTGTGACTTTTTGAATAAACTAGGATATTCATAAAAGACAATACTCTCAAAAACTGATTTACTTAGATATCAATAAAGAACCGATTATAAAGATGCAGCAAACCAAATATCTTATAAATAAAGCATATGCCTTACTCCTATTCTGTATATATATGCTGGTACACATACAACCGGTTGAAGCTTCATTTCATATACAGAAAGCCGATATACCTTTATCGAACAATGCTGTATTATATATCTATCAAGATACAGACGGATATATGTGGATAGGTACTTATGACGGATTAAATTTATATAACGGACGGGAAGTTATCACATACAGGCACGAACAGAATAATCCATTGTCGCTATGCAGCAATATAATCTATAAGATAACATCGGGAGGGAAAGACTATATATGGATATCAACAACCTTGGGGTTAAATAAATTTTCACTCAGAGACAGGGTTATCACAGAATCCTATACACAATATCCGAAACTGACCAATATAGAAACTGACGAAGATGGAAATACATGGATGATTACTAAAGACAATACAATAACGCATTGTATAAACAAGCAAGGAAAGAATGAACGTTCCGCCTTTTACAATATACCAATCTCTAATCCTAATATTACGCTGGGAGAGATCAATAAAATGTTTTTATACTCGGGTAATGTATGTATCCTAACCAATGACGGGCGACTGATGGTCAAGGAACGTTCCGATATAAAAGCCACAAATAAATTCAGAGGAAAAGAGCATAATATCCATGATCGAAGAATAGATAAGGCTGTGGTTCACTCCGATGCTTTGTACTTTGTCGATATACAAAATAAACTGTACAAATATAATCTTGTTACATCAAAAAAAACATTCATCACAGACCTGTCTTCTTTTATTGAAGGTGATTCGGGTTTTATTACCCAGATAAAAATATTCAACAGTTGTATTTACATGACTTTTAAGAATTCAGGTTTTATTAAAATTAATGAAGACGGCTCTATTGACTCCACAAATAAAGGAGGTAAGGGAATACCTATATTCTGTATGTGGCCTGACCGTTATCAGAATCTGTTATGGATAGGGAGCGATGGTCTGGGTGTTTTACAATATAGAGAAACTTTGCAACAATTTACCCAGACATCATTAGACGATCTGAAATTGATAAACAAGCCAATCAGAGCTATTCTCACCGATTCTCTGCATAATCTATGGATCGGAACAAACGGAGACGGCTTACTAAAAATAAAAGACTATGGAAGTAACACTAATATTTTCGATACTGATAAACTTCATCGGTTTACCAGTAATGAAGGTCTAACGGACAATCAGGTTTTCGGATTGGAACGCAGCAAGAGCAAACCTATTTTCTGGATCGGAACAGAACGTGGACTTTCTTACTATTCTTATTCGGATAACAAAATCCGTAAAGTAATAAATAATACAAGAAAAAGAGTAGAAAGAATACATTCCATCAAGGAGATTAACGACTCTACGCTTTGGGTCTCAACGACCGAATTTGGATTAATAAAATTGACCTTAACACAAAAAGCATCTAACCTGTATATTAAATCGGCAGAAACTCATTTGTTAAAAGCCGGTAACTTTATCTGTAATGAGATTCACTCAATGAGTTATGATGGACATCAAAATCTCACGATAGGCAGCAGAGGTGGTTATGGCGTGGCTCAGTTTAATATTCTGAATAATAAGTATCACTTTATGCCTATAAATCAACATGGCGAAAAATCGGCAATGGGTGATGTTCTTTGTGTTTACGAAAGTCATGATTCGTCTCTATATATCGGATCCAGCTCTGGCCTGACACAGGTTAGACATCTATCCGGAGATAAGTTACAGGTAAAACAATTCGATAAAAAAAACGGGATGATTAACGATATGATTCATGGTATACTCGAAGACAGCGACGGATACATATGGCTCAGTTCAAACAGGGGACTGATAAAATATAATCCCCGAAACGATTCTTTCTTCAATTTCAGTTCTCCGGCATTATCTATTGTCGAATTTTCGGACGACGCATTCTGGAAATGTCCATATACAAATAATCTGTTTTTTGGGGGAGTTAATGGCTTGGTATGTATCAACCCAGAAAGAGGCATCCGCACGGAACCTCAAAAGAATACTAAGTTTCACTTTTTCGACATTAAAGTTTCGGGAGAAAGCTTTCCGCTTAGTAAATTTATAAATCCGAAAACAAAAGCAATAGAAATACCATCAAATATCTCATTCTTTGCGATATCATTTATAGCCATTAATTTCCTGAGTGATAACAGCTACGAGTATTCTTACAAACTGGAAAACTACAATGATAACTGGATAGACCTTCAGAAGGTCAACGAGGTCAGTTTCATCAATCTGCCTTACGGAAAATATACGCTGAAAGTCAAATATAAAAATGATGTGGCGGAAGGAAACGAACAGTTCAAAACAATAGATATAATCAAACTACCGCCTTGGTATTTATCCAATACGGCTTATCTGATATATACAGTATTAATTATTTCAATCTGTGGATATATTCTATCCATAGTAAAAAAACAACTGAGAAAAAAACATATACAATTAATAAATGATATTGAAAAGAAGAAGAAAAAAGAACTCTTGGAATCGAAAATAAACTTTTTTACCAATATAACCCACGAATTCTTTACCCCTCTGACCTTGATTAAAGGGATTTGCGAAACATTACGAAATGATAAGCAGTTTACCACTTCAGGATATAGCTCTCATATCGAGACTCTTTACAATAACACTTCAGATCTGGAAAAGTTAATCAAAGAAATGCTTACTATAAGGAATCTCGAAAAAGACGAAACATCAGTGTGTATACTTAAAGATATAAATATATCGGAAGTTGTTATTCGTCTTCTTCAATCATACCGACTAATTGCCCAGAGAGCAGATGTTAATATGGAAGAAAACATAAACAGCAATATTATATGGAACACCGATATCTCGTGCTTTCAGAAGATAGTGAGCAATTTGGTATCCAACGCCTTCAAATATACACCATCGGGAGGAACAGTCAGAATATCGGTAAAAGCGGACGACCACACTCTCACTCTGGAAGTATATAATACGGGAAAAGGTATTGAACCTTCGAAATTAGAAACGATATTTACCCGGTATAATATTTTGGAAGATGTAGACAGTAATGGATACTCTCAACTAACGACACGTACTGGTCTTGGTTTATCGATCTGTCATAGTATGACTAAACTGCTTGAAGGTAATATCGAGGTCGAAAGTTCTATCGGAGAGTATACAGTATTTAGAGTGAGCCTTCCACTCATAACCCCGACAATCAATATATCTAAAGATAGCAAAAATAACACTGAAAATAGCGAAACTCACCTCAGAATAGTAGAAGATTCATCTCACTATATACTGATAGTTGATGACAATAAGGATATTGTAAGCATGATATCCAATTATATATCGGACTCATATCAGGTGATGAACGCATATAATGCAGAAGACGCATTAAGAATACTCGAAAAACAAAATATATCTCTGATTATTACAGACATAATGATGCCGGGAAAAGACGGGATAGAACTGATCAAAGAGATAAAACAAAATAAGTTTTTAAGATATATACCTCTGATAGTAATCTCAGCCAAAATAACCGATAGCCAGCAAGAAGAAGGTATAGTGGCCGGAGCTGATGTATACCTGACAAAACCGTTCTCCATATCCTTACTGAAATCTCACATAAATAGACTACTGACTCAAAAAGAAGATATTAAAACATATTATCATTCGCCGGAAAGTGCATATCAGTACACCGATGGTAACCTGCTTCATCAGGATGAAAAAAGCTTCATTGATTCTATTATTTCTATTATAGACCAGAACATTGAGAACGAGTTGCTAAGCCCTGATTTCATTGCGGATTCATTACATATGAACAGCCGATCGCTATATCGTAAAATAAAGAATATCACGACATTGGCTCCGATGGATTTTATCAAAGATTACCGTTTTCTTAAAGCTGAACGATTATTGATCACAACGAATCTTACTATTCAGGAAATAATGTACAAGGTCGGTATTTCCAATAAATCATATTTCTATCGCGAATTCTCGAAAAGAAACAATACAACACCCCGTGAATATCGAAAAAAGAAATAGAATGTGTATAAACCTCATATCTTGTCAAAAAATGAGGATATACACAAAACGTATATCCTCATTTTATCCTTTTACATCAATTAATTCTTTGCGCGGAAAGTTTATCCAAGCAGAAATAAGCAGCAGTATTCATACCCCAAGTAGGATCTGAATCAGATGATGCCATCTGAAACAGTAAATACTTCACATTACCTAAAGCCGCCAACTGAGCTGTATTCACTGTAATCCAGAGATTTGACTGAGTTAGAGTTCCACCGGTATTTTTAGCTAAACTCACTGTTACTTTATTTGTTGTTACCGTATTATCAGCCTTCACACCATAAATATACAGATCAAAATAATCTCCGGAGATATTCAAAGGACGAGCAAATCCGTCTCCTGACAGGTTACCATAATAAGGCCATGGATGATTAGCTATTCTTAAGCCTTTAATCTGATAAGTTCCTGTATTTCCTATCTTTATCCAGTTAGAATAAGTGGATTCGGTAAAAGCCTGTCCTCCGGGATTCTTCGGATCTTTATAACTCGACCAGTATGCTACAATAAACGGTGCACCCGAAGTTCCAGGTTTTCCGGGAACAACAGAACCTGCAGTATTTACCCCACTACCGGGCATACAACCCCATTGATGAGCAACCCAACCGTCAGAACTACCTGGAGCTCCATAATTGGTAATATCATTTACATTAGAAACAGTAAATCCATCCCAATAACTATATTGATCAAACATAGAACTATGGGAGAATGTAAAAATATCACTAACCACATTGGTATTAGGAGTATAAGTATTCGCCCAATATTTACCTCCGGTAGTAGTAATACCTCCTGTCAACTGATCATCCAATAGATTTAGTGTCGTAGTAGAGCCGACTGCCGGATCCGAAACACTGGTCAATGATGTTCTTAAAGAAATAGAACCATCATCGGTACTCTCAAAATCGCTGCTACAAGAAGAGACCAGCCCCAATAGCAAACTCGTTGCGAAAAAATAAAATGCTTTTTTCATGTTTTAATAATTTTGTTTGTGTAATAAATAGGTCTGAAACCTTATTGGTCTTCAGATATGAGGTTTATATCTTTTGCAGATTTAAATATCGAAGTCAGATATCCCCAATCTCCAATGGCACTAAATGTGGGTACATATACTTTTATAAAATCAACTCCCGGTAAATAAACTTTATTACCATCCTTGTCTACAGCCCAGCTTATATCAATGCGGGAATCCTTTATACCTCCGTATCCCCATTCAAAAGTTCCTACATTCCATGAAGACTGGTCTCCATCGCTGATATCTTTGACGGGAATAGCCAATTTAGTACCTTTTAAAGTATAACTATCAGGCTTCCATGCCGGATAATAATCTGTACCTACACCAAATGAAGTCTGTGTTATATATCCTGTTTCATTCTTATTAGACGACCATTTCAAGTACTGAGTATCGTACTCCCAATCGTGTATTCCTGCAACAGGTTCTTTTCCAGCATCCGGTCTGAAATAAGTTATTTCATAGTTTCTAATAGTTGTAGATTTATGGTGTTCGCTTCCTGCTATTTCATACCATTCATCAGCATCTGCTATTCCATTTTTATTTGCATCATAGGCAACCATCACAACAACGGGAGTATTGAATTTTTTTACATCCGCGAGAGATCCATCCATTTCTATAAGTAAATCACGTTGGTTATACGTGTTAATAACAGTATGATCGAATTTTGTAATAACATATCCACCGAAGTTTCCTAAATAAATACCCATATCATTTGTCATTGCGTCTTGAGCTTGAGCCAGAACATCGGCTTCATCAACAGCAAATATTCCACCCCACGATAAAGAAAAATCAGGAGCCGGAGAATACTCAATCACAGTCCCTGCAATGTTTGAGTAGTTATTATCATCTGTTGATACAGAAACTGATGTCGATGCTTTTTTGGAGGTCTCACCACAGGCAACAGTTAAGCTTACATCATATTTTCCTGATCGAGGAGAAATAAACTTCAACACCTTTTGATCGCTAATAACAGAATCTTTGTCATTCGAGGTAATAGACCAGGTATATGATACTTCGAGATTATCTGCGTTCTTAATATCTATATCAGGATTAATTTCTACGACACTATACCTTCCGGTTTCAAAAGATGCGGTAAGATTTATATCAATACTTGGAACAGCAATCGGCGGAACAACAGGATCATCATCGTCACTACTACAAGCATATACAAATACAAAAGGTACTAACAAAAGTGTATATCGAATATATTTTTTCATTTTTCTGATTTTCTAAGGTTATACTTTTCTAAAATATGAAGGTCGGCAGCTCCTGCGAATTTAGTACTTGCAGTTGTCTGCAAAGACGAGTATCTGACAATGTCATCCGAGCTGACACAATTCACGACCTTTATATAATCAATACCCGGCAGATGAACTTTATTTCCGTCTTTATCAATAGCCCAATCTATATCTATATCAGGATCTTTAGCATTAGCATATCCCCAATCCAAAATATCGTACTGCCACAAAGTATATTGTCCTGCGACTTGGGGTTTGATATTAATATTGAACCTCTTGCCTGTAAATGTAAACTTATCCTGATCAATCCAAGATGGACACAAATCTTTCCGGTTACGAAGGAGAGAGAGGTAAAAAGACTCACCTAAACTATTTTCGGTCAAAACGCTTTCTCGATCCTGAAACGGATCAAAAGGACCGACCTGTACCAGAGCTTTATCTTTAGCCGGGCGATGATATGTTACCGAGAAATTACTATCTACGATATTGTCTTTATGAGCACTACCTTTAATTTCATACCACTCATCATCATCAGGTTTACCATTACCGTTTTTATCATAGGCTACAAACAATAATCCGGGAGCCGTAACAAAGTTCGGTACGGACTCATTCACGCCATAAACTCTAAAATCTCTTTCTCCGGGAATATTTATAACTGTATGATCGAAACCAACAACAACAGAACCTCCAAAACTACCTAAATCAAGTAAATATCCGACACTGGTATTATCTATACGACCCAATGCTATCTTCATTACATCTTCTTTGGTATATCCATCCTGTTTATAGCAATCGTTAGCCAGTGTACCCGGTGCAGGAGCAAAATCATACATTGCTGTAATGTATGGCGAATATTGAGACGTTTCGCCGGTTACATTTACGATAAAATCTTTACTGCCGCTTTCGTTTCCTTTTATTACTTTCAAAGTAATATCATACACTCCATCTTGTAGAGCTATAAATGCTAAACTGGCATCAGTAGATAACAGAGAATCTTTAACAGCATTAACGGGATTTTTAGTAAGTATCCATTGATAAGATACATCTGCTGTTGCAACCTGAGGTGTAATAGTCAGAATTTTACTCGCCACCACACTATATGATTCATTGAGTGTTATGCTTATTTCCGAATCATTTTTATCATCATCACTACATCCTGCAATTCCATAACACAGAGCCGGAAGCAGTAAGTACAGAAGTCCTTTTTTCATAATAAGTTATTAATAGTTTTTTTAATTTACTCTTGTTGCAATACTCTCCCCCTTTAGGTGAAGATCGGTAGCTCCCATTATTTCTGTAGAGGTCTCGCCCAACCAGCCGCACTGTTGATTCAGTCCATTATAAACTTTCACAAAATCAATACCGGGCAGATTGACTTTATTTCCCTTCGAATCAATAGCCCAATCAATATCTATGGCAGATTCATCATCGGTGTTCGGTGCATTATCAGCATAGCCATATGCAAAGGCATATTGTACATAGTAACTGCCTGTACCACTTTCATCAATGGCATTATCCGGCAAACGTGTTCCTTTAAAAGTCATGGTTTGTTCTTTATCGAGCCATTTAGGCCAATAATCCAGAGAATGGTTGTAAGCGTTGTTCTGCCACATATAGTCGGTTCTACCCTGATTATCTTCCCACTTTATATACTCTACATCGGTGAACATCACGGTACCCGTACCTCCTCCCGGAACCGGAACTTTATTTGGATCTGGTTTATGGTAAGTCAACTCATAATTAAATACTGTGCCTTCCATATCATGAGCCGCTCCTTTTATCTCATACCATTCATCATCCGGCAATCCATTTCCATTCTTATCATAAGACACCATAATAACCCCGGCCTCACTGCTTCCACCTCTGGTCGGAGCTTCCGGATTAGGATTATTTTCTGCCCAGAAAGCATTACCTAAAACCCTGAAATCTCTTTTGCCTTTAACATTCGCAATGGTATGGTCAAATCCAAATACTACATATCCGCCAAAACCGCCCAATGATATAAGAGTACCCTGCTCTTTTGCCAGATAGTCATTCGTACGGCGAAGTATGGTTTCATAAGAATCTCCGGAGTTTGCAGGTGGCAGATCGTTTACAAACTGCCCCGGAGCAGGCTTAAAGTCATATACTTTATTTATGTAATATTTATAAGCTTTAGATTCGTTGTTTACAGTCACTACAACGTCTTTTTCAGAAACTTCTCCTTTATCGGAAATAAGTAATTTCAATTTATATTCACCGCTTACAGCAGCCACAAAGAGAGGTTTCTGAGAGGTTCTGTTTTGTAAAGAATATAATTCGCTAGGAGCACCGGATACACTCCAATCATAAGTAGCATTATCCGAAACCGAAACTTTAGGATCAATTTCCAGAATTTTTGATTTTGTCACAGAATACGAAACACTTTCCTCTCCTCCGGGAGTAGGATCAGGATCGGGAGTGTCATCCGAACTACTACATGCGGCTAATACCAGCAAAGAAAAAGCTGATAATAAAGTCCGAAAAACTTTGTCAGTCATTTTATTCATATTTAATTAAGGTCATAGACCAGTTTGTATTTCTACGTAAATACTGTCAGTTATAAAAAGGTTACAAAGGTTACACAGAATATGTATTTTCTCGGGTGTATCCTTTTCCCCTTTATTGCATCGTTATATTATAGATAAAAGAAGATGATTATAAATGAAGCTTCTACCGTTATTTATATACAAATGCAAAGTGTCCCGGAATATTCCCCGCCGGGGTTTTCCATCTCATTTTTCCTTCAGGAGAAAAGCAATAGATATATCCTGTAACAACATAGTTTTGAGCATCACAGATATAGATTTCTCTTGTCTGTGGATTCACTTCTAATCCATAAGGAATCATTATACGCTTATCGGTTCCGTCAGTTATAATTTTATCACTGACAACCTGTTTTGTTTTAGAATTAAAGATTCCATAAGTAATAGTATTACTGTTGGTTATATAGCTCCACGCTACACTGTAATAATAGAGAGAATCTCCCACCATTTTCATCTCCATAACAGGTATATCAAGTTGATGAGTCACCTTATCAGTCTTACTGTCAATGACAAATAAATTAGGTGGAGTATCGTAATAATCACCTCTCGAGCTTACATAAATATCACCCTGTCTGTCAATAGCCATGCGCAAAAGGTTGATCCCGACATCAATCTTTTTAATCTCTGTAAAAGATTCCAGATCAACCACAGATACCGTATGATCATAATTGGGTACTCTATATCCACCCGAATTAGCTACATACAGTTTTCCGTCATGAACGACCATTTCTTCCGGCTGATAACCGACTGTTACTTTTCGGGTTATTTCTAATGTGGCAGTATCTATTTCGGCTACAAATCCAATTTCGGCATTCGGATCAATAGCCACAGGACCGGCATACGAACTTACATAAGCTTTATCTTTATAGAAAGCCAGATAACGGCAGTTAGGAATATCTATTTTTTTGATTCGCTTTGCAGTCCATTTATCCATCACTTCCACTTTATTCGAACAATTGATAACTGCATACAACTTATTTCCATATATCTTCAGATCGTTTCCTACATCCCCCATTTCCTTTACAACATCAGGATTCCGTTCCGAATAAATATCCTGAGTATATACTCCCGTCCTGTAATTAAACATATCGAGGCTTGCTCTATTCATTCCCATATTCCCTTCGTTGAGCAGATAAAAACCTTCTATATTACCGCCCAGATGAGGTTCTGTAACGAGAGTATCAGACGATAAGAATATCGTCTCATCTTCGCGGCATCCTGAGAAAAAAATCAACAGGCTGATTGATAATATTGTGATCAGGTATTTTTTCATAATTCCATACTGAGTATAAAACGAAATGTTCTTCCGGGCATCGGATAATTATATATTATTTCGTATTGTTGATTCAGAAGATTATTGACTTCCACTGTTCCTTTTATTTTATGTCCGTTAAATGTAAATTCTTTCTGAAGCGACAGGTCATGTGTATACCAGGGTTGTATTTCGTTGACTGGTATATTATTAACATTTCCGTTATACCTTTTACCTACATATATAAAGCTGTAGTTAAGATTCCATTTATTGTATTGAGCATTTATGATTGCCGATCCGCTATGCCACGGGGTATAAGGTATCTGATCTCCATAAGAAGACATCTCCAATCCTGAAAATTTGGTATAATCTTCACTGATTGAATATGTATAATTGAGATTGGCCGTAACATCTACTTTTTTAACACTCATATGAGCATTAATTACAGTTTCAACTCCTTTGCCTCGAACCTTTCCCATATTAGTCATCATCCATCTAAACAGATTTCCTGTAGGAGCAGCTACTATTTTGTCTTTCGTACTGGTATAATATGCATCGGCCTGTATCCGCAAAAAATTCAAAAATCCGCCGGAAACAGGTAATCCATAAGTAAACCCGATGTCATACTGATTCATATATTCAGGACGTAAAGAACTCGACCCGACCATAGTATAGTAAAGGTCGTTGAAGGTAGGCATCCTGAATATCCGCTTTGAGAAAGCACGAATGTTAAAATCATGTTCTTCGAAAGGTTTGTAGCTGATGAATAAAGCCGGTGTAAATTCCGTTTTATCTCCGGCTTTCGCATTATATCTGACTTCGTCATGAACATAAGTACCTAACACACTTGCCAAAACCTTAAACTTTGCTGTACGAAAAGAGGTCGCAAACGAAAATAAGCCCGTATATCTCTGTGGATATGAGAATTTAGTTTGAATTCCTTTTCGTGTTGCATTTAATCTATTATACTGTAAATCGGTAGATAACGACACATCCCAATATGGTGATATACTGTACATATTCACAGCAGACAAATAATACTCCTGTTGATAATAGCTATCATCGGATTGTGCTCCTTCGGTCACAACTTCCCCCAGAATAGAGGTTGTATCACGGGCAACATAATGCATATAATCGAAAGCATACTTTCCTCTGGCCTGGAACTTATACTTATCGGTAAATTCTTTTGTAAAGAATCCCTGAACGAAGAAGTTTTTATCATTCTGCCTGTATCCGTCTTTAAACTTATTTTCGACTATCGCACCGGGCGCACCTCTGTCTGACTGATAATAATAGATTTTAGCATCCCAGAATCCATTATTTACCTTTCCATACAATCCGCTTTCAATTCTTACGGCCTCTATGTCGCTGTTCCATCTGGTAGCTGTAGTATCGTAAGCGACTGTCTTATCCTGATTAAGCCTTTTATATCTGAATTTGTATTCACCATTGGATTTTATGTACTCGGAACTAAGGCTATAGCTGATATTTGAGTTTATTTTTTGTTCCCATCGGAATGACGGGTTGTGGTAGTTAATCGACATTGTCTTATAGCGGACGAGTAGATTTGTCTTTCGGGAATCCTTAAACTGAGGTTTCTTTGTCCGCATATAAATTGTAGATGCTGCGGCAAAATCTTTAGCAGACTGAAATATTTCACTCTTCTGACCATTATACATTGTTAGGGATTCCATGTCATCCAATGAATATTTACCCAAATCGGTCACACCATTTTGTGCATTACCTAATTCGATCCCATCATAAAAAACTCCGACATGATGAGTTCCCATATTTCTGACATCTACAGTCTTTAATCCTCCTACACCTCCGTAATCTTTAATCTGTGTTCCTGCAAAATACCGTAAAGCATCAGCAACAGAATGGCTCGATAAGTTATCCAGCTGCTTTCCGGATAAAGATTGTACGGGGATAACTTCTTCAAAAGGTTTAGCTGTAACTTTTACCTCTTGCAAAACCTGCACACTATCGAGCTTACTCTGAGCTGAAATAACAGAAGAGATAAAGATCAAAGTTAGAGTTAGTAGTATTTTTCTTTGTTTAAAGTTTGAGCAATACATTTCCGGCTAATTAGTTTCCTATTTAGCTAACGATAGAATAGTATATATACCTGAAAGTATAGGGTATAAACCTTTTAATTGGTTTATACTTGTTTCTTACAGCTCTATTCCACGAAAGCTTTCAGTTTATTAATCTTGGCAGGTCTTCTGACTTACTCCATCTTTGAGCGTCCTTCCCATTTCCGAAGAAACAGTGGTTTTGAGTTTTGCTCAAAGACTTTGATAGAGCTTACAGCAGCGGGTCTGTTCAGGATTTTCACCTGATTCCCTTTTCATCATATTACCGAAGAAGCGGTTTTTATGACACCAAAATCAAAGCAAAGATATTAAATTTTATTAAATTACTCGAGGAAACTGATATAATTTTTGTGCTCAAAAACAGAACACAATATAGAAACAAACAATGCTCTTTTTACATCAAATAATAATATTTTGATTTTAATACACTATTTTTTAGATCATATTATTCACAGACGAACCAAACACCATAAAATACACACCAAAACAGAGAAAAACAGCAACAAATTGAATACAACCGATAGATTTATGTAATTTAGCATAAATATTCCTGTACAAAACTATAAAAACCTAACAAATGAATCCTACTGATATAACCATTGCAGATTGCGACTACACAAGCAGTGACGATTTAAAAGCTATTTGCTCTTTAATGAATTCATACATTCTGGATGAAATGGGAGGTGGTGAGCCACTGAGTAAATTGCAACAATTAAGGTTGGTAGACAGCCTCAACCAGCATCCTACATCCATAGTGCTATTAGCTAAATACAAAGATACATTCAGCGGATTATTAGTAGCATTCGAAAATTTTTCAACCTTTACGGTTAGTCCAATGATTAATATACATGACTTAATTGTATTACCCGAACATCGGCATATAGGTATCGGACGTGCTTTATTGGAATCACTGAAAAACAAGGCAATAGAAAAAGGATGCAGCAGGATTACTCTTGAAGTAAGGATTGATAATTCAAGAGCACAACAATTATATAAAAGCCTCGGATTTACCGAAACAGATCCTGCAATGCTGTATTGGAGGAAAAACTTAAAATGAATAACAATGTATTATTGAGCTAGAATATTCGTGGCTAATACATTCAGGTTCAAAACACATTAATCAGATTATATGAAATAGCTAAACTTAATCTGACAGTTGTAGGTCGTTTATGATTATCAGATTAAGTCTCAGCTATTATAGGTTATATAAACTAGTTATTCATACTGTTTGTTATTTAGAAAACATCCAATAATCGAAATACATAAGTGCCCCCGGTTTATTTCCTTTAAATACAAAATACAGGTCATGCACACCTGTTACAGTTGCGATATCAGCAGTCACTAATGACCACCTATTATCTCCGCCCGTAATAGGGACATTGATTGTTGCTAAAAGTTTGCCATCTTTATTATCTATCCTTACTTCCATTTTAACACCTTCATGATGGGTTGTACCTACTCTGGCTGTTAGCTTAGATGCACCTTTTAAACCAAAGTCTACACCGTTAATCTTAGTATAAGCACCGTCTTTCATCGCATTGATAAACACTCCGACCTCTTTGTTCTGTGAAGCTTTTACACCTTCGGAAAAAGCAATTGTCTCGGCTTCCGTTTTTCTATACGGATCCAACCTTTCAAGCCCTGTTGAAATACCTGCGGTCATTTTCAGGGGTTTAATTGTACCATCTTTTGCAAATTCCATTTGTTCAACACATACCGAACGGGTAAATCCGCCCCCTCCGGGCAATGCTCCATTGTGATAGAACAGATATGTATTACCCTTATAGTCTATTATTCCAGGGTGATTAGTAAAACTGCTACCTTCCGTGGCCATTAATGTTCCTTTGTTTTCCCATGGGCCCGTTGGACTCTTGCTTGTAGAATATCCTAAATGCTCAGGTATAGGTCCCCCTGCCCATAGTAAATAATAAAGGTTATTTCTCTTATACAACCAGGGCGCTTCTTCATATAAAGTCGGACGCTCTGCAATATTGCCTTCGCGCTTACCAAATGATGCTTCTGTCATTGGCACACTAACAATATCTCCTTTATAAGATATCATATCATTATTCAATTTCACATAATACAGATTGGGATTTCCCCAATAGAGATATGCCTGTCCGTCATCATCTATAAAAACCGTAGGATCAATATCCCCTTTTCCTTTTTGAATCAAAGGTTTTCCCAATGGATCAATAAACGGACCATAAGGGCTGTCAGAAACCGCAACCCCAATAGCCGGGCTATTAGTGGCTTTATCTATGGTAGGTACATACATGTAAAACTTTCCATCTCTTTCTATACATTGTGCAGCCCACGCATCGCGAGCAGCCCAATCAAATTCATTATAAGAAAGTACAACTCCATGATCAGTCCAGTTAACCATGTCCTCGGTTGTATATAACTTCCAATTATTCATAACAAACCATGTTGCATTGTCTTCGTCATGACTGGTATAAAGATAAACCTTGCCATTATACACCATCGGAGCCGGATCGGCTGTATACATAGTCTGTACAATAGGATTTTGCGCCTGGCAAATCATAGATGCACTAATGCAAGTTAGAATAAGATTCTTTTTTAAATGTTTCATATGTTATTATTTAAGGTCTCAGACCTATTTATCTGTCAGTAGACGAGTAGACAGGTTAACAAGTATAAAATGTGTATTAACTCGTCTACAGGTCTACTTGTAAACTCGTTTACTATACAAGAGTAAATACTTATAGTTACTTATTTAAATTCCCATGAATCAAAGAAGAATAGATTATCCTTTTGAGCGGTACTTTTAAAGCAAAAATAGAGATCGTGAACTCCTTTTGCATCATTGATCAGACACGACATTTCTTCAAACTTATCCATTGCTCCGGTTCGTTTTATAGGAAGATTACCAATCAGAGGTCCGGTAGTACTGTCTATACGAATTTCGATATAAGCCCCATCTGTATTACATGCTGCAATAGCCTTAAACAACTTTGCTCCTTTGCCAAAATTTACACCTTTCACACACAACGACTCATTGTTATCGATATTGGTAACACAGATCCTTCCATCGGGCATTTTTTCTGTTTTCAGTCCATATCCCCAAGCAATTGTTTCGGCTTCAACCCGACGATACGGATTAAATGATTCTATCTGTTCCAGTACAGTCTCTGTCCAATAAGGAACTTCTTTGATAGTGCCGTCTGCATTGTAATACATAGGTGCAGCCATAGATGATCTTCTTTCGTGATGTTTGAATGTTTCTTTGTGCATCAAATCATAACTCAATCCAAAGACATACGATTTTCCCTTATAGTCAATAATACCCGGATGGTTTCCTCTTGTGCGAGGCGTTGGTTTCATTATATATCCTTTTGTTGTCCATGGCCCGGTAGCATTATCGCTCATAGCATATCCGAGTCCTTCGGGACAGCAGGTCGAAGCGAAAGCCATATAGTAATGGTTGTTTCGTTTATATACCCAGGGACCTTCCTGATAGTGTTGCGTTTTTTGGTCAAGTTGAACTATATCACCCGAATAAGAAATCATATCCTCGTTGAGTTTCACATAGTATACATTCGGATTACCCCAATACATATACGCTTGTCCATCGTCATCAATAAGAATCGTAGGATCAATATCATACCAGTGTTCTTTCTGCCACACCAAAGGCTTGTTTATCGGATCTTTGAATGGACCATAAGGCGAATCGGATACTAACACACCAATACCCTGTCCATGTATAGAACAATACATGTAAAATTTACCATTCCGTTCAACAACCTGTTGAGCCCATGCCCCATTATCTTTTGTAACCCATTCGAAGTTTTTCAGGGAGGCTACAGCTCCATGATCTGTCCAGTTTACCATATCGGTAGATGTATACAACAGCCAGTCAAGCATTTTAAAGCCCTGAGAATCATCTTCATCGTGCGTAGTATATAAATATACAGTATCGTTATATACCATGGGTGCAGGATCTGCAGTATATTTAGTTTGTACTAAAGCATTTTGAGCAATAACTTGTGTAACTGCAAATACAGCTAATAATAAGATTCCTGATTTTATCAGATAATTTGTGTACTTCATTGTTTATGTAATTAATGTTTAACAATATTTATTTCAGAGTAACAGGACTGTACTCGAACCAATCGAAATCAGCATACGAAGCGTTATCTTGTTCCGATTGAGCAAAAATTCCGAGATATACACCCGTAAAACCTCCTGCGGTTTCAGAACTCAGAAAACGGGTATCGATATTTCCCAGTTTCTGAAAATCCTTATTATCGGTTGAAAATGAATAAGTATAAAAGTCATTACTACCTTCGACACGCAGAAATATATCTTTACCTGATAACGAGACTTCTTTTTCGATATGTTTTAATGTACCCAGATAATATGATAAAGAAAGGGTATACTTTCCATTTACACATTTTACAGATAAATCGTAACGATAATTACTCGTCATATAAGTTGTCAGCCCTGCTTTAGAATTGTTCTTTATCCCATTGAAATCCAAAGCCGCTGTTGCACAGAAATCAGTATGTTGCTGGCGACGTCCCACAAAAGTCGGAGAATCAATCTCATCAAGTGATACAGTAGAAGCTTTTAAACGCAAAGACCCTTTTTTTTCCGTTAGAGAATAATTTTTGAAAGCCGGAATACATAAATAGTTCCAGTCATCACTGAGCTTAGTTTCTTCAAAATCGTCTTTCGAAGGTTTCTCTGGAACTTTCACTTGAGGTAAAGTCTGGCAATCCATATTCAGAGATACGGTACCATCACCATTAACTACAGGCCAGCTATTATCATTCCATGCTACAGGAGCCAGAAATGTTTCTCGTCCCATGACATGATGAGCTCCGGTCTGCGGTCTGAATCCGAGACAGACAGCCCACCACGATCCATCATGAGCCTGAACAAGATCTGCATGACCGACTCCTTGAATAGGGTTAGATGCTCCATTATCATTTATATGAGTCAATATCGGATTTGCCGGATTCGAATCGTATGGGCCAAATATTGAACGACTGCGGGCAATTGTTACTTTATGCCCATATTCGGTTCCACCTTCAGCTATCAGTAAATAATAAAAACCATCTTTCATATAAATATGCGGAGCCTCGGCATATCTCCCCCCTGTACCATTCCATATCCTTTTTGATTCGGAAAGCCGTTTACCTGTTTTAATATCAATTTCGCAAATGTGAATCCCCCCCATTGCCGAAATAAAATAAACCTTTCCGTCTTTATCAAATAAAATATCAGGATCAATACCTCCTTGATCGACCCATACAGGGTCAGACCATTCCCCTGCCGGATCATCCGTGTAAACATAGAAATTGCCTTTATCGGAAGTATTGGTCGTAATCATATAAAACAATCCGTCATGATAACGCAGAGAAGGAGCATAGATTCCATTCCAGAATCCAATTTTTTCCAGCTTTACTTGTGACGGCCGATCCAGAACATATCCGATGCTTTTCCAATTAATAAGATCTTTACTCTGATGGATTGGAACTGCGGGAAAGTATTGAAAACTACTGTTCACAATATAATAATCGTCACCGACACGGCAAACACTCGGATCGGGATAAAATCCCTGAAGTATCGGATTCTTAAATCCCTGCCCGAAGCTCGTTAAAACGAGCAGGCAAAGAAATATACTGCCTGTTATTTTTTTCATATCTAAGTTAGTTCAGGTCTCAGACCTTTTTATTACTTTGGTAACTAAAACAAAAAATCTAAAATATATCATTAATACTTGCTGTTACTTATAAAATTGTTCTTTTAAGGTATTAATCAGGACTGTTCTTCCTTTACTTCTTTCCATTCAAATACGGCCCCATCTTTTCGATCCGGTCTGCTACCCGCCCAATCAGCCGAATAAGGCTCTCCTGTTTCAGGAGTAAGTCCGACATACTTATTTGTTTTAAGCGATAATAACATACATTCGTTTCGAAGCATATCCTGCCAAAGAAACAAGCTACCCTCACTTTCGTCTTTCATCA
Source organism: Indolivaga capnocytophagoides (assembly GCF_036511535.1). Lineage (GTDB taxonomy): Bacteria > Bacteroidota > Bacteroidia > Bacteroidales > Dysgonomonadaceae > Dysgonomonas_A > Dysgonomonas_A capnocytophagoides. The sequence goes on from NZ_AP028867.1 coordinate 1,433,791, forward strand.
TTCGAACATCACCGGAAAGCCCCTCTCCTACAACTGTTATAAAACCACTACCATCCATCGATTCAAGAGCTATACGTCCTTTTCCTCTATCATGAACCCTGAATTGGCAGCCTTTTGAATAATAAGCATCTTTCGAAGATCCGGTAGAGTGTAACATTCCATGTGAATGTGCCCAGACCGGCATATTATTACCTAAATTAGTCAAAGTAATAATCTTCCCGATAGGAAGATTGCGGGAACGATCAGCTAAAGGCTCTTCGACTTTAAAACTATCAAAATCGGCATATCCGCCCTCTTTACCTTCGGTGTTGAAAGCAAACAATGCATACCTTACACCTTGAAAAGTTTTCATCTGATATCCTAATCGTAAGTCATCACCCACTTCTTTAAAATTGACTCCGTCTGTGCTAAAGCTCAATCGTGCAATATCTTTATCATAATTACCATTGGCTCGTAAATACACTCTATTAGTTAAGATAGGTTCATCTATTGACTGATTTTTTACCAGATCATAAAACCGGATCATAAGCCCTTGATTTGTTCGGATAACACCAATCCAGTAATACGGAACGTTTAGCAATGCTAATCCTGCGACGTCTCCTTGTTTCAATGATTTAACATCTAGTACAACTGTTGCATTCGATTCCGGTCCCATTACCCTTTGAGTCAATGTATTTTTGGCATACATAAAGTTTTTGGCAGGTAATGTATGCAAACGCAGCATTCCTTTTTTTTCTGTAAGTGACCATTTTTTATCTACCGGAATATGGTTCCACTGCCAGATGGGTTGTAACTTAGGTGATGAAAAATCATCATCGCGTTTATAAGTTGTTATAGGAGTCGTGTTCATACCTATATCGGGCTTAAACCATGTACGTGGCGAACGTCCCAGATTGCCTTCCAATCCAAAATAAGGCCATCCATTTTTCCAAATTACAGGCGAAAGAAACGTTAAACGCCCTGTTGATTTTACATCCATCATAGAAAATCCCCACCATTCACCATTGGGTAGATCTACAATTCCACCCTGATGAAGAGGAACAGCATAAAATCCGTTTTCAGAAGGTTTTTCAAACTCCATCACCTCTCCTTCATTCGGAATATTCGACCAAAAACCATATCCTTTCGACCACCACCCTCGTTGTGTTCCCATTGTTTCACGGCTGCTTATAACTACAGTTTCGTAAGGGCCTTCGGGTTTGTCTGCCCGAGCGCACTGCATGCGTCCGACAGGAGCATAGTCGGCACTGATGATATAATATTTTCCATTTATTTTATAAAAATGGTGCCCCTCTCCCATAGCATTATTCTTAGGTATAATAACTTTTTCACTTCCTTCGACATATCCGCTGAAGTCGGGTTTAATTTCGATCAACTTAACCTCATCATAACTATGTACAGCATATATTTTATCATCATCATCGAAAAGTATTCCGAGATCGTAAATTCTACCTCCCATATTTTTATGAATCCACGGACCAGACGGATCTTGAGCCGAAAAGACTTGCAAACCATGATCATTTACATTTACAAAAACATAAAAAGTACCCTTATGGTAACGAATAGCCGGAGCCCATATTCCATTGCCGTAAATACCTTTATCGCCTTCGAGATGGAATTCGGGTCCAAGATCTAACTTATCAAAAATATAAGTCACAAATTCCCAGTTAACCAAGTCTTTTGATCGGAGCAACGGAAGCCCCGGCATTGCATGCATAGAACTGGCGACCATATAAAAAACAGTATCTACCCGAATCAAATCAGGATCTGTAAATTCATCATAAAACAAAGGGTTGGTAAATGTTCCGTTTCCATTATCAGCAGTCCACGACTGCGAGTTGGCCTTACCTATAAATAGGGCACATAGAGAAAGAATCAATAAAAATTTCTTCATCGTAGTTGTTTTTAGAATACATACAAAATAAGTAACAGAAAGTATTTAATCACCTGTTTTATGGCAATAACGATCTGTTGCTTTTATGCTTACGAAAGCAATAAACAGGTATGAAAACTTAATTGAAATCGTGATAAAACAAACTATGCAGGTATACCTTTCGGGAATATACCTACACAGCTTATTTAGATTATCAATTTTATCCTTACATTTTAATTTTATTTGCTTAAGCCATCAGCAAATCCTCCATAAGTAGGTTTTCGGTAATATTCAGAATTCCAAAGACCTATGGGTGCCCCGGGTCTCCATGAAGAATTGTCGGGACTATCAGTCGAAGCCCATTGAGTAATACCATATCGCTGAGGTGCAGGGATGTATTTAAAGTAAGATTTTATAATATAAGCGTAATAATCACTTTGCTTTTTGAGTTGTTCAAAAGTGGCATCCTTCGTCTTTACACTATTTCCAGACTCATCGTCGATACCCATATCGAGTTCCGATATCTTGATAAGCTTACCTGTGGCAGCCAATGCTTCAAACATTTTATCAACACGGGCTTCCCTTCGTGCTTGCTCTGCCGCATCTAAGCTAACCGATACGTGCATCTGAGTTCCGATACCATCAATCTTAGTAACTCCATCAGATTCCCAATACTTTATCATATTGATCAACCCATTACATTTATCAAGGCTATATTCTAGGTTATAATCGTTTATGAACAATTTTTGACGATCACCTCCATACTTGCGGGCAAGCTCTACAGCCTTACGGGCATAATCTTTACCCATATAATCCTGCCAATAAAATTCATCTGCACCGATATCAGACTTACCGACTCCTGTTTTTAATTGCGAAGGACTACCGTCATCCATAGGCTCGTTTACCACATCCCACACCTTAACATAGTCTTTCGTTACCTCCATCATGCCCTTTATCCAACGTTCCATCTCATTGGTAATGATTTCTTTCTTTTCTTCATCAGTTTTCTCTCCGCCAGTAGCCGTTTCTTTCTGAAAGGATAAGTTATCTATATATACCGTTCCGGCATTCTTTCCCAAATTGAAAGCAATAGCCCCTCCTCCGACAAACGAGTCGGTTACGGTGAGCGTATAAGTAAACGTTTTCCACTCGGTAGACGCAGAAATATCACCAAAAGCTGTCCAATGCAAGTAACTGCCGGGAGTTGTCTGCGTTTGTGTACTAAAGGTCATCGCTTTATCTGCTTTTACATCCATACTCACCTTATATACATCTCCGAGCTTCATCGTTGGTGAAAATTTGAAAATAAACTGAGATTCATAATCATTGACCTGTGCACTCGGAGTTTTAACAGTAAGAGCACGTCCCGATCCATTTGATCCGGTAGCATACCCTTTCACACCTACTCCATTGACCTGAAAACTATTATCGAAATTATCTTCTTCGAAATCACCTCCGGAAAGCTGCTCGACCCAACTAGTTCCCGAACTTCCTTTATTATAATGTCTCAACGAAATATCATCGAAATAATACGTTGTAGCTGTTGCTCCGAGATTAAAAGCAAAGGTATAAGCATCTGCAACCTCGGCTGTTGCCGTAAACTCTTTTTTATAAGTCTTCCATGAGGTAGTTGCACTCAGCGAACCAAACATATCCCAATGTTTATATTCCTGAGGACCATAATGTGCCTGAGTTGCAAAAGAACAAGACTGATCCGCTCTGTATTTCATGCTGAATTCGTAAGTTTCCCCCTCAACCAAATGCATAGAAGGAAAAGTAAAGAAAAACTGAGACTCATAATCATTTGTCCTTACCGCACTGTTTGTTACAGCAATCGCTCTGCCTATTCCATCTGCACCTCCTCCGTTAGCAGTATAAGACAATGATGCTAAAGAAGTTCCGGTTGTATAAGAAGATTCATCATCACCTTCAAAATCGGAGTTGATAAATACATTATCCTCCCAATAGGGATCACCACCCGCTTCGGAAGGGGCAATTGTACTATTCAGCCATTTAGCATTCTGATTTGCATGCCAGCAAAGGGTATGTCCGTAAATAGTGGTTCCGGCAGATTTAGCCGTGGCAATAAACTTCTCGACTGTCGAAAAATCCATAGCCCCCTCATCGCTCACACAGGCTCCATGTTTCATTTCCCAGCCTGCGGTCATTTCATCAAAGTTACTGTTTATAAGCTGGTATATGCCGCCTTTTGCATTATAGTCCCCCACTGATACTCCTATTCCCAGTTTAAAATCGGGATTAGCAGTACGGTCTACATAATCCTTCAGAACATGATAAGTATTTAAATATTCATATTCAGCAATACTTGCTGGTTTCTCAACACTAAATTCCAACAGCTCATTATCTGCGCAAGACGATAATAGAGACAGAGTTATGATCGGAATTACTTTTATATATTGTTTCATATCATACAGATTATTCGGTTATTTATTTATTACATTAAACCATTCGCCTTTGATCTGCCTGTCCCGCACGACCAATGTATCTTTCGTTGCATATTTTTTAGCACCATAATCGATCGTATAGTCTAAGTAAAGAACATCCCTGTCTTTATTGTTAAAGGAATTCTTTTCTCCGTCTTCCACAAATTTACCGGTTCCTGTTGCTGTATATCCGTTGGTTGCAGAAGTTACAGTACATTCATTTTTATCATTAAATGTCAGTGTCAGATCACAAGTTAAAGTACTTGTATTATTTTTTTGCTCCGCTTCATTCCAGACTTCCACTTGTGTAGATACTGTGCATTTATTCTTTTTCAGAGCCAGTGTTGAGATTGTATATACTTCATCTTTTTCTGTATATTGTTCATGACGAACAATAGTAGAAACCTGTCCGCCCTCTGTAACAATATCTACTCCTCTGCGTAAATAAACGGCATCCCAAGGGTTAATATATTTTACAGCATACAGCACATAATCCTTAGGTGTAACATCCCAGTCTGATGCTGACACCCTACTCGGATTGTCAACTTTGGGTTTACCTGAAAGTATAGAATCCGCATTCTGAACATTAGACATGACCAAAGGAATTACATATGTATTTTTTAAGGCCAACGGATCTGCAAAGAAGGCATCGGTAAGTTGCACTTCTACACCACCCATTACTTTACCTTTGGGTATAACAATCTGATTAGATGCTAACGTGTAATAATTAGAAGGCATCGGAATAATATCACCTCCATCTTCAAACTGAAGGTTATCACACAGCGAGTTTACCACCGCAATATCTACCGTACGATTTGTTTTATTAGAATAAACTCCTCCCATAGTTGCATAAATGATGAATTTATGCTCATTATCAATAGATATATCATATGTTTCGTCATTCCCCAAAACTATCTTCCTCACGGGATATTGAGTTGCAAAATAAACCGTTGTACCTCCTTCATAATCTTCATATTCCCAGTCATCATTCTTACATCCGGAAAAAAACACGACCAAGAGAAGAGCATATATTGAAATTATTTTTTTCATTTTTTTTATTTTTAGATTTAAAGACTCCTTACCAACCCTTATTCTGAACTAACGCATCAAACTTCAGAATTTCGCTGTATGGTATCGGACCATAATTCATAAAATCCGAATATTTTCGGTTCTCTACAGTTATCACTGTATAAGTCTCACCTTTGATACTCATACCTTTGGCAGACTCGGTTAACGTTGATTTCCACCTACGTAAGTCCCAAAAACGGAAACTCTCGAAACAAAGTTCCAACCGGCGTTCATTACGAATCAACTCTCGCATCTTTTCTTTATCATTCTTAATACTTTCGAGATAAGCATCTCCATTAGATGTTCCTACTCCTGCCCTTTTACGGATGGCTTTTATCACATCATACGCAGAATAAGAGTGCCCGCCTCCGCTTGTACTTGGTCCCCAAGCTTCATTGGCAGCTTCGGCATAGTTTAAGAATATCTCAGTGTATCTGATACGGGGTTTATAATGAAGTTGTCCGTTATTACTAGTTGAGCTTAGATACACATCTTCACGAAGGTGCTTGCGGAGATAATATCCGGTACGGGTGGATACTCCGTCCTCTTTATTCAAAGCATCATTATTTGTACCATCCACACTTGTCGTGATTACCTCGTTATTAAGGCTAGCCTTACTTCCATTAACGATAATATATGTGCTTAGGCGGGGATCTCTGTTCACATACGGATTCTGGTTATTGTATCCACTGCCGCTTTCGGTTATAGGATATCCGTTCGCCATAGGAAAAGCATCTACAAGATTCTGAGTAGGATTAAGTTGTCCGCCACCATATAAACTGGATGGAAAATGAGATTTTTCTAAGCTATATGCGTTACTTTCGAGACCTTCCCTCCAAAGAATTTCTTTAGGATTCTCCCCTGCTCCCAATGCTGATATTTCATTGGCATTTTTATACCATGTAAAACCATTGGATGCTATGCCACTAACCCCTCCGATCAGATCCAGCAATTCTCCATTATAATTGGCAGCATCTACCCAAGTAACAGATGTACCTTCCGCAAAAGCCGGACTTGCTGCTAACAAAGCAGCTTTCGCACGAAATGCCTTTGCTATACGCCCGGTCATTCTAGTTCTGAAGCGTTGACCGAATACTCTCACATATTGACTTACAGACACTCCCGCAGTACGATATTTCTCAGGTAATTGTGATGCTTGAGTAATATCTTCGTAATCAAGAGGAAGTAACTCTTCCGCCAATTTCACATCTGCATAAATTAGAGCAACACAGTCATCGAATGTATCCCGAGGACGATTAAAATCCGTACCGGTATCTTCCGGTTCATTCACGATAGGTACACCCAACAGTTGCCCATCTGCAGTCCATCCTCCATGAGCTTGCAGCATATAAAACATAAACATGGCTCTCAAGCCGTAAGCTTCGCCCTTGAGCCTATCGCAGAACAGCTGGTTTACTGTTTTATCGTCTGCCCATGATGTTTTATCAACCTGTTGCAGAAAAAGATTGATATACTGAATAGCTGATTTGCAGGTAGACCATTGATCCATAGGATTATTACTGGCCGTCCATGTACCTGTTGCCATTTTTAAGTAATTATTGGTTACCTGATTAGTAACCGCATCATCTGTGGCAACATCATTAAACGACTGCGAACTATAAGGATTACGGGTATATGCATTCGCTAAAATACCCTGACTGAAAGAAGGCTCGTCCGCCGCAGAATCGATTTGTTTATTATTTTCGATAGCCGGAGAAAAAAGGTCGTCACACCCTGTCAACATCAGAACGGCTGTTAGTATTATTATTGTCTTTTTCATAAAATCTTTTATTAAGGTCTCAGACCTATTTATTGACTCGCATCCGTATCATCGAATGTTATTTGTCCATCCAAGTATAACTGCAAGAGATAATTGCAACTTTAAAATGCTTCATTAGATACTTACTGTTACTTTATTGTATCAAAAAACCGCTTTAAGACCGATGTTGAAGAATCGTGTTTGAGGAGAACCTCCTGTATTCAATTCCAGTATTTTACGTTCTTTAGCGATCTTCAGTAAATTAGATCCACTCACATACATAGATAAGTCATTAACAAAAGTTCCATTGAATACCGATTTCGGAAAATCGTATGTTACCTGCACTCTCGCAATATTGAATTGGTCTGTGCTGTATAACCAGAAATCTGAATCTCTAAAGTTATTATCTCCGCTTTTTGTTGTCAGGCGGGGATAGGTTGCGGTTTCTTTGGTTTCTTCTGTCCAACGCCCACGTACAACTTCTGAATATTTCCGGTCTCCAAACACCCAATAGTATTGACTGTTTTTCATTGCTGATGCACCAAAACTTCCGGTTCCTAATACGAAAAGGGTAATATTATTCCATTTTGCAGTAAAATTAACACCCAACGTAAAAGGTGCACCTTGCCAGCCATAGCGTTTACCTAGATACACAACATCCTTTTCGTCGATAACGTTATCTCCATTCTGATCTACATATTTTATATCTCCCGGTTTTACTTCACCGAATGACTGGCTCGGAGAATTTGCTATATCAGTATCATCAGAAAAGAATCCGTCACTCACCAAGCCCCATACTCCATCGGTCGGATGTCCTGTTCTGTTTTGATATGAATATTGATACGTTTCATCCAAACGGGCATTCTTCGATTTATAATAAGTTCCTGATACTCCGAAACCCAGATCGACTTCATCTACACGCTTATTCACATTTACGGCAAAATCAAATCCTTTGCGATCATAGTTATTATAGTTGAGATAAGGCAAAAATGAGCTGGTTGGCCATCCCGAAACAAAATATCCGGGGTAAAGTGAAGAAGCTTGTGTAAGCAATCCTTCCATACGGTTCGAGAACAGCGAAAAATCAACAGTTAACATTCTTTTCCACAAAGAAGAGCGAAGTCCTATACTTATTTCCTTACGCTTAATAAAAGACAAATCGTTATTCTGTCCCCGAAGCGATTGTGTCGCACGGTTCTGATTACCATCAGCCCATCCCCACCAAGCACCATCGGTCTGATTATAATTGGCCTGATACAAATAATAATCGGAAATATCCAAATCAGAATGAAGAACCGAAGCCGAGGTACTCAATACCAAATCATCTATGACCGGATGATCTTTAAGAAACTCTTCGCCGGTCAATCTCCAACCTAAAGATACCGAGGGAGAAAAAGCCATACGGTTGCCCTCCGGTAAACGGGCAGAATAAACAAGAGCATTACTCAGACTCAAATAATACTTGCTTAAGTAGTTATAATCGACCTGCAAACCTAAATTGGCGTTACTGGTTTTGTGATAATCTCCACTTGTCGATCGTTGATAACCTGAGGCTATCAGCATAGCTGATATATTATGAGTATTATCTATGACTTTTTTATAATCGAATTGTCCCGAAAATGAGATTGTCTGCCTGTTCCAACTCCCTCCAATATTCTGTACTCCGCTCTTTTTATCCGTTCCATATTTGGTTAAGCCGAGAATTACATCTTCACCATTAAAATTTCCCCAATCAGCCTCATATGTCGCATAAGAGTTATTGTAAGATTTACTATATGAAGTAGAATAATCTATACCAAATTGGGTTTTAAAAGACAAGCCGTCTAATACTCTTGCCAAATTAACATCCACACCGGCATCAAACTGATACTGACGGCTCGTATATGTACTGTATCCGGCCGCATACAAGTCTGCTAAAGCATTGGTCTGGTTAAGTTGTGTCCCGCCCAGCAAATATTTACCATCGATCAGGTGATTACTGTTATTTACCAATGCCCAGGCACTCTCATTACTCTGGTCGATATAGCTGACCGGAATCAATGGAGAAATACGGTTCGGTCTCAACGAAGCTGCGGCCGACCAAAAGTCGCCGAGAGCCCCACGACGATCATAAAATGTAGCATTGGCATTTACAAAGCTTTTAATAAAATTATTCAGGGCAACATCGATATTACCTCTAACACTAAAGCGTGTAGTATTATCGTTTTTGGCATCGCCATATTTCAATAAAGACCCTTCGTTGTATAAATTGATATTGGTATAGAACTGAGCTTTTTCAGAACCGCCGGTAACCTCAACTACCCCTTCGGTATAATTATATGCCTTTTTGAGATAGTCGGAAGAATACATGTTTACATTGGGATACCGATACGGATTTGTCCCCGATGCATGGTTATATATATCATCGGCACTGTAAGTTGCTTCCAAACCATCATTTACACGAGCCTCGTTATACAAGGTCATATACTCAGCCGATCCCATATATTTGGGATAGCTTTTCGGCACATACCATCCGGTATTGGCTTGTACTCTGATTTTTCGATCCTCTACTTTTCCTCGTTTCGTTGTTATATATATAACACCCTTAGCTCCACGACTACCATACAGAGCTATAGCGGAAGCACTTTTCAGAAAAGTGATCTGCTCAATCTCCGATGGCATTACATTGTTAGCATCACGGGGAATTCCGTCTATAATAACCTCATAACCATCCATTCCCCATAAGCTGCTTCCATTCCAGCCGCCTACATATCCCTGCATATTCTCCAATGAATAGGAAAAGTAGTTTTTATTCATCAGGTTTGCCACATCCACATAAGAAACACCACCCAATAAATCAGACTTATTCACTTTCTGATAAGCAACCTGTATCTTGGTATTATCAGAATTCCGAAGCGAATCTGTGCTCATTGCAAACAGCATGTCTTCCTGCTCTTGAGCATTTACAGACAAGAACGAAACAAGAAAAGCTGCTGATACAAATATTTTTGTTCGTATATATTTCATTTTCTATTCTATTTAAGGTCTCAGACCTATTTATTGACTAACCAAGTATAATGATGAGAAGAGGTTATACCCATTGAAATATTTCATTAAAGACTCTATATTATTACAGGTATAGTAAAGATTTAATTAATCCCAACCCGGATTTTGATTAAATTCCAAATAGATACTTGTATCCGCAGTCTTCAAGGGTAACCAATAATGCTTACTGGAGAAATTACGTTTCAATATCTGTACTTCTTTAAATCCTGAGACTCTGTTTTGAGTTGGATCTTCTTCATTAAATGTACCTGTTCGTGTAAATTCCTGAGATGTTTTTAGAGTATAAGGGTATTCTGTAAGGAGCAGCCAACGCCGTAAATCGTTGAACCGATGGGCTTCGAAAGCCAATTCTACAGCACGTTCGCGCCTTACCTCTTTCATAAATTCGGAAACAGACGATAAATATTTACTTGATACCGGATCTACATTTGCCCGTTGACGTATTACATTAACCGCCTCAGCAGCCGTTTTTGAATATCCTGACTCTTTGCCATTCGCCGATTGATAAGCATTTGCCGCAGCTTCGGCATACATCAGATAAATATCAGCCAAACGCATCCAACTTACCTGAATATGCAATCCAAAACCATAATTACGAACTCCGTCATCATATAAATTGACACTTTTGGGAAGAAACTTACACAACGAATAACCTGTACGGCTACCTGTACTGATATTGCGGTAACTGCCATTTGTATACATATTCGCATATTGATCAGCAGGAGAAACTCCGTCTTTGCCCTCTAAGGCACTTCCGTTTTTCACCATTTTTACTCCATCATATACGATATCATGATAAAAACGAGGATCACGATCACGCCATGGATATTCTTTATTAAAACCTGATCCCGAATCATCCAACGGTAATCCATTTTTCATTCCGTAGTAATTTACATAATTCGCTGTCGGAGAAAACAATAAGGTAGAACCCGTTATTATAGAAGGAAAATACTGGGCACCCAAGCAATACCCCGAACCCATCCAAGGGTCATAAGCAGGAGACTGGAAGATAGACTCTGTTGATCCAGGGTTCTTAAAACTTTGCTGATAAGTATAGAATATATCCGTATAATGGTTAAAATCAACCAGTGCATATTGAGTTTCACCATTTTCGACCTTAGTCAATAACTCGGCAAAAGCGGCAGATGCTTTTTTACAATACTCGACATTATAATTCTTATCTCCTGTCGATTCAGAGTTCATTAACGGACTCCCTGCCCACAGATAGTTTTTACCTAAGTACCCCAGAGCCATGATTTTATTAATCCGTTGCTGATTATTTCCATATGTTGCTTTTCCGGCAGTAGTATTATCCCAGTCGATCGGGAGTAAGTCCGCTGCCTTACGAAAATCCGCACCGGCCAGATCTGCGCATTCCTGATAACTGAGCCTTGGGTAAGTCAACTTTTCAGACGAGGATGGTACTTCGGTTAGATAAGGTAATCCTCCGAAATATTGCATCAGTTCGAAATGAAACCAAGCTCTGAAGAAATAGAGTTGACCTGCTATCAGATTCTTTTCTTCAGTGGTAGCAGTCGTCATCTTGTCTAGATTGGCTAGCCCGAGATTTGCTTTACGGATGCCATACCATGCCAAAGGCCATAACGACTTTTGAAAACGATCTTTACTATTGGCTTTTGTATTGCTTCTGTCCATCCATCCGCACTGCCATCCATCTTTACCGGATTGCCATCCCCAAAAGTCGCCCTGATCAATTTTATATCCGAAATGATAATCGACTCCAAAAGAAATAATCTCATCTTCACCCCAATTGAAAGAGTTATTCCAGTATCCATGCGCAAAATCGGGGATACAATAATACAATTCTTCTGTAAAACCCTGAAAATTGGTAAAATCCTTGAAAGCATCTTCATCCGAAACTGTACTATCGGTCGATTTATCTAAATAATCTTCGCATGCCGTAAATGTGGCAATAGCCGAAAGTATACTGCAGTAAAATAATATTCTTATGTATTTTTTCATATTAGTTCTATTAAGGTCTCTGACCCATTTATTACTTTGGTAAGTAAAATAACCAAAGCCTGTTATAAACTAAAAGTATATCTTAAATACGTCCTTTACTTATAAAGTAAATTTGATTCCCAGATTGATACGCTTTACTGTTGGATATGCCCCTTGAGAAGCCCACCCCGTTCCTGCAAAATTAGATTCACGGTCATCGGGCATACGGGTCCATAGCCAAAGGTTGTTGCCGTTTATATAAAATTTGAGATCGGCAAGCCCTATCTTTTTAACCCAATTATTGCGGAATGTATAACCCAACTCTATGTTTTTCAATCGAATATAAGACCCATCATAAAAATACCTTGTTCCGGTGTAATACTCACTGGTAGTAGATCCCCAGCGAGGGAGAGGAACATCAGCATTGGTATTATCACTACTCCAGTAAGAACCCTCGTCGTAGGCAATCAGCTGTTGTTTCGAAAACGTAGTGAATACAACCTGACGAGTCACATTATTTACCCCATAAAACTGCATAAAGAAGTTCCATCCTTTCCAATCGACCCCAAATGAAGCACTATAAGTATTCTGAGGATTAGAAGAATATCCATAAGGGATATTATCATATGTGTCGATAACTCCATCACCATTATAATCCAGAATATTGTATCCTCCGGGTAGTTTTTGATTGTTATTCGTTGAAAACTCAGTACTACCATACAGTTCATCTATAGTATTATAATATCCTGCATCTACATAAGAATAGGTTTGTCCGATAGCCTTCCCTGCTTTTTTCTGATATTCGGGCAATAAAGCCGGATCGTCTCTTTCCAGAATTACATCTTTCGAATGCGTCATATTAAGATTGGCCCATAAACGGATGTCGTTATTGAGTATTTTGTTGAAACGTAATTCCAACTCATATCCGGTAGTGCGCACACGCCCAAGATTTGCATATGGAGCTTTAGTCGTACCTCCGAAGTAAGAAGGAGTAGAACGATCGCTCCCCGAGATCAATATATCATTACGTTTATCCCTGAAAAACTCAAGACTTCCGGAGAATAAACCGTTGACCACGGAATAATCTATACCGAAATTGAACTTCCTTACTGTTTCCCAATGAATATCCTCATTACCAACAGTCGATTCCCGATACCAAGTGTACGGGCTGTTCGAATTATACAGTCCTGTCATAATACCAGATGGATCGCCGCCATATTCCCACTGTGTCATATACAGCCAACGGGTACTAACATTATCATCTCCGATTTCGCCATAAGATGCTCTCAATTTGAGCATATCTATAAACTTAAGAGGTTTCATAAATCGTTCTTCACTGATCATCCAGCCGATAGCTCCTGAATTGAAAAATGCAAAGCGGTTTTTGGGACTGAATTTTTCAGAACCGTTGTATGCTCCGTTATATTCAAAAAAGTACCTGCCTGCATAATCATAAGTTGCCCTGAATGCCCAGTCTTCTCTATAATGGGGCACTTCACTTCCTTTAGCGGTTTCTTGACGGCTGAAGATTCCCATTCCCCCGACCGTATGCTTTCCAAATGTGTTATTATAATTTATTTGACCCTGATAGTATAAGTTGCGCTGCGTTTCATTGTTATTCACTTCTCCACCAGAAGGAAGCCATCCTATTATCTCCCGAAAATCGAACATACTTCCATCGTAAGAGTTTTTATAAGTGACTTGTCCTGTATTCGGATCAATGTATTTGTATTGCGAGTCGTTAAAACCATTATCAATACCTCTCTTTTCTTCCAGAAATGTATTATCCCAGGATATTAAGCCTTTAACCTTTAACCCTTTCAGCAAAAATTTCAAATCCTGCTCTAGAGTAAAATCCGTAGTAAGACGTGTTGTAGTTCTGGTATTCGTTCCGGAAAGAGCCATTGTTGCAACAGAGTTACTTGCATTCCCATCAGGATCATACCCCCAAGTTCCGTCTGAATATCGGGGTAAGAAAGAGTTAGGTGGTGTACTATAGGCACTTCCCCACATATAGAATTCATAGTCAGTACGAGGACCTTGTTTCACACCACTCGATCCCGCAATATTGGCCTTCAGCGTGGTTGTATTTGTTAATTGAAAATCTAGATTACTCCTCATATTGATACGGTCATATCCATAAGTTGTTTTATACCCACGACCATTATCATAAGATTTGAACAAGTCTCCTTCATGTTGATAATCTACAGCAGCAAAATATTTAACGAATTTGGTTCCGCCACTGATATTTACATTCACATTTTCAGATACGGCATAATCTTTAAACATCCAATCTGACCAATCGACATTCGGATAGCGTTCGCTTTCTTCTAAATTAGCAGGATACCGATATTTATTTATAATACTCTGCGGAGTCATACTGTACCATGAATCAGGACTTAAACCTAATTCACTTTCAATAACCCTATTACGCAGCATAAGAGCATCGTAAGAATCTAGTTTACCCGGTAGTTTTGATGGCACTTTTACAGCTACACTCGCACCTCCGGTTATAATAGGTTTACCTTCTGCTCCGCGTTTGGTTGTAATGAGAATTACGCCATTAGCACCTTTCACTCCATATACGGCTGTAGCAGAAGCATCTTTCAGTACCGAAATGGATTCTACCGAATGAATATCCACGCTACTCATCGGACGTTCTATACCATCTACCAATACTAATGGCGAACTGCTGTTCCATGAACTCACTCCACGAATTACGATCTGGGGATCTTCTTCTCCTGGCATACCGGTACTTGCTGTAGTTGTCACACCGGGAAGATTACCGGTTAAAGCCGATCCGATATCGGATACGCCACCTGTCCGTTCCAGCACCTTACCTGAGGTTTGTGTTATAGCTCCTACTACACTGGCTTTTCGTTGTTGGCCATAACCGACAATAATGACTTCATCTAATTGTCCGGTATTTTCTTCAAGTACAATTCTCAAAGGAGAAGTTCTACGCCCATCAATCTTAACTTCTAAAGGTTTCATACCGATATATGAAATGACCAGAGTTCCCTTTATGTTTGGAACTGTAAGTGAAAAGTTACCATCCATATCCGTAACTGTCCCTATTTTTCGGTCTTCCTTTAAGATGACACTGACTCCTATGACAGGCTCTCCTGTCTCATCAACAATAATTCCATTTACTGTCACTTTACCCTGTGCATGAACTATAAAGCAGCTGCAAAGCAGAAATAAAATAAAGTAAGGAATCTTTAGAATCCTCATTTTTTTGTTTTCCATCGCTATTAATTTAAGGTATGAATAATACTTTGGTCTATTTCTCTCTTTCTCATTAGAATAACGTATTTAATGTGTTATTTAAATTAGTTTTTACAATCATTTCCTTGTTACATATAATTCGCCAGCTCTAGCTGTCAAGAAGTGTTTTGTTAATTTGTACAATACGATATATAGCAGGATACATTTTCTCTGAATTGAGAAATTTCTTAAGAGGTCAACTTTCATCTTTCATAGTAAAAAATCAGGTTTTAGATTAATGATGAGTAGGGCAAGCCCTTTACTCCTTTCCTGACAAAAATATTCGGAGAAATACTAAATAAAACAGATTGATGTTACAGCTTTTTACGGTTATGTAACATCTTTTTGAACGATGTTACATTATCTATTGACAGCAATACACAAACAGATCGTAATACACTATATAACAAAACATTAAACACCTATTTAAATTATTGAAAATAATTCAGACTATATGTAGTATTATCACGAGAAAAGGATAAAATACATAAACCCAAAGCGACTTTTCAGACTTAATATTATCTAATCAGAGCATGCAACAAAAAAAGATCATAGCCTACAACAATCATCGGCTATGATACTAACTCAAATTACTCTACGAAACAAACATAAAACCATCTCAACTCTTATCCCCCATAGCTTGTTGGGGATATTCCATAAAACTCTTTAAAGGCATTCGAAAAATACGATGCATTCGAAAACCCAACAGCTTCGGCCACTTCCATAACGGTCAGTTTTTTACTCGATAACAATTCTGCCGCTTGCTGCAAACGAATATTCCGAATAAAATCGCGAGTCGATTGGTTCGTCAATTCTTTGAGTTTTCGATGTAAATGTACCCGGCTAATACCTATTTTAGTAGCTATCATTTCAACATTCAAATCCTGATTGCTTATATTCTTATTTATGATGTCCATCACTTTTTCCAAGAGCTTTTCATCTGCAGACTTCATGGTTATTTTGCGTACTTTATCTCTCTGCTGCTGGTTTCCACTAAAGTTATTCTTTAATATCTCTCTATTTCTGAGTATATTCCTGACTGATTCTTTTAATATTTCAATACTAAATGGTTTGACGATATAGGCATCCGCTCCTGTTTCAAGCCCCTTCAGGTTATCTTCATCCTTCGATTTAGCTGTTAATAATATAACAGGCAGATGATTGATATTTACATTCTGCCTAATTTTGCGGCACAGGGTTATACCATCCATTTCGGGCATTAGTACATCGCTGATTACAATATCCGGAGTCTTGTCTAATATCATAGATAATGCTTCTTTTCCATTAACACTTTCTAACACATGATATTCTCGGGATAACTCTTCGGATATATATTTTCGGATATCTTTATCATCATCAACTATTAATATGCGGTATCTGGTCTTCGCCCTCACTTTTGAATCTTCTTCGCCATCCGGTATAACAGATATTACCTGAGCTCTATCTATATACGATTGCTTTTCCGATATCATATTGTCTATTTCTTCAGATAGCAAATGTTCTTTGCCTTGTGGTATACGGATAATAAATCGACAACCTCCCTCCTCTTCTTTGTTATTTTCGGCAGTGATCTCCCCGTGATGAAGTTGCACTATTGATCTGGCTAAATGCAGGCCAATACCTGTACCTTCTCCAATTATATCGGGATTATTCTGCGACTGATAAAATCGTTTAAAGATAGACTCAACTTCACTTTCATTGATACCAAAACCATTATCAGAAACTATAATTTCGATATATTGGCTCAACTGATCACTGCGATTCTCATCTATAGCTGTATTGAGGTATATATCTATTTTGCCATCATCGGGTGTAAACTTCAAGGCATTGGATAAGGTGTTCAGTATAACTTTGTCAAAATTCTTTGGAGCAATCCAAGCATATAAATCATTCATGTCATGATGAAAAACGAAACTAATATTCTTGGATTGAAACTCCTCTTCAAAAATACTACACAAGTCGTCGATAAATCCAACCATCTCTACTGACTGAAATTTGAGAGTCATCTGTCCTTTATCTATCTTACGTATATCCATCAGTTGATTTATAAGAGATAAAATACGTTCCGAGTTACGGAACATAGTAAGATAAGACTTCTGCCGTATGTGATCTTTATCGGCTGTCATCAGCTTTTTCAATGGATTTATTATTAAAGAAATAGGAGTTCTTATCTCATGCGATACATTCATAAAAAACTGTAGCTTAGCCTCATCAATCTGTTTCTCCTGTTCATGTTTTTGCAATTCCAATCGAGTATAATAACGATGTCTGAATTGTTTTATCAGAATAAGGACAATAAGTATAGCTAACAAACAATAAACTAACTTAGCCCATAATGACCAATACCAAGCAGGATAAATAACGATAAGAATCTCTTTGACCGGCGAATAAGTATTATAATCCTTTGCTTTCACCTTGAAATGATACTTTCCGGGAGACAGATTATCAAATGCAACCCGATTAGCTCCGGGAGCGAGATTTATCCAGATATCATCATTTATCGAATAAGAATAAACTATGCGCTCGGGATTATTAAATTCCATGGCGGAAAACTCTATAGAAAAAGAGTTATCTAAATTCGATAAATGAAATTCAGTAGCTTTCATTACCGAAGTATTTATTATATCAAAAGCACCGGACTTCATTCCTTCTTTTACGGCCTTGTCATGAATATAAAAATCGGTTATTACTACATCCAGTCTCTTTTTCTCCGAAATAATCCGTTCCGGAACAAAGGAAGTAATACCACTTATACCTCCGAACACTATTTGTCCTTTTCTATCGACAAGAGAAGCTCCTTTACTAAACTCATTCCCATACAAGCCGTCATCGGCATAATAATTGATAAAATCATGAGTATCGAGATTCATTTTCGATATACCAAAATTTGTGCTGATCCATAAATTCCGGTTTCGATCTTCCTCTATACTACAGATAGTATTACTAGGAAGTCCATCGTCCATAGTTAAAGTCGATATTTCGTGAGTCTTATCATCTATATATTTCAACCCTTCTGATGTTCCAACCCAAATGACTCCGCTGCTATCTTCAAATATGGTGTATATAATAATGCCAGCCATTAACCTATTGAAACCATAAGTAGATAAAAAGCTTTTGGTTTTCAAATCAAAACAGCTTAACCCATCATAAGTACCAATATATAATTTGTCATTTCTGGTGGTAAGCAGGTTCGTTATCCAACTATTATGCAGCATGTTAATATCCCCCCTGTTATCAACATCTTTCAGAATATCGTAGTTCGTCACTTTATGGGTCTTTAAGTTTAGGCAGAATATACCTGATCCCATTGAACCGATCCAAAGATGATGGTCCTTATCTTCGGCAAAGCTATATATCCGCTGAGCAACATTTGAATTAACATCGATAAGGTCCGATAAATATTCACATTTTCCGGTCTCCCTGTTCAAAGTAGCGGCACCATTCAAATATGAACCTATCCACAGATTACGTTCCGAATCTTCGTATATACACATAATAGTAGAAGGTACAGACCTCGGATCGAGAGTATGCTGGAAATGAGCTTTGAGCTTTCCTTCAGGTGTAATACCATATATGCCGTCATTATCCGTTCCAACCCATAATGTGCCCTCATGATCCTGACAAATAGACATTATACAAGCATTCCCTATAATATTACCAACAGATGATTTATATCCCAAATACTTAAAGTCATTAGTCTGTCCGGGAAGTAACATGACTCCTTTCTGAAAAATTCCAATCCAAATGTTTCCGGCTTTATCTTCTATTATAGAATGTACTTTTGATCTGGACGAATCGAAAGAATTTATCGAGAACTTTTTATCAGTGATTTTTCGGGTTAAAGGGTCAAAGACCTTAAGTCCGTACCCATCAGTTCCTATGTAAATTTTACCGTCATTGCTTGGTACAAGGGTCTTTATCGGCAGATTAGGGTTCTCGGTATATGAAATTGCAAAGAACGAATTTTTCGCCCGATCAAATATGTATAAACCCTTTCCCAGACTTCCCACATACAAATTGCCATTTCGATCCTGGCAAATACAGAAAACATTATTCCCTCCAAATTCTTTGAAGTTGGGATATATATTTACTTTATTCTCATTAGTTATTCGCAATAGTCCTTTATCTTGTGTTGATATCCATAAATCTTGCTTATCATCCTCAAAGAGATAAGTCAGCATAAAACTAGGCACCATTGCTTTTACCTGCTTGGCGTAAAATCCACTTGCATTTTTTTTTATTACAAAAAGCCCTTGTCCCGAAGTTGCAACCAAAATATCCCCGTTTTTTTGCTCCAACATATAAAATACATGTGCTGAATATTTCACATCACCTTCGAGCAGCAACGGAACTTCGATAAAAGTATCCTTCGCATAATCATAGATTTGTAATCCATTTAGTGAACCAACAAAAAAATGCCCCTGCTTATCTTCGAAAAGCAAACGAACATAGTTACTTAGTAATGAATTCTTTTCAGTTTTATTATGCTTATATGTAATAAATTTAGATCCATCGTATCTGTTCAATCCATCTTCTGTCGCAATCCATATAATACCATTTCGATCCTGATATACTTCATTTATCAGACTGCTGGATAGCTCCATGTCTGTCGTAAATAATTTCCCCGACTGCCCTTGGGACAATACAGATAATAAAAAGAACAGAGAGAAAAGAATAGATTTAGGTAACATTGAGTGTAATAGTATAATGGTTTAAATACATAGCCTGATTCCAAGGATTAACAATCATTCAATAGATCTTTATTTATCAAAATAGGTAATAAATGCATAGTCTAAAAGAAAATCAGAGTGACAGCCATGTCTTTTAATAACTAAGAATATCAAGTATATTACATCTAAAACAAAGCTACTACTGCTCTATAAATATTACAAGAAATAATGTTACAATATCTATTGCTAATATAACAACCTCCTCTTATTTTGTTACAATTTCTATAATCAAGATATCAATGGGATTAAATATTATAAATAAAATAACCTTACCTGAATATAGATAAATTAAGGTCTATGACCTATTTATTGGTTTGATAGACAAAACAACCAAAATATATTACAAGCCTAAAATATATTATTAAATACTTTAGGTTACTTATATTAATTTCGACAAAAAACGAATAAAGCCCATTCAATAAAGGCTCTTAAACAGCCACAATTCAGAGGTGGTATATCTTCGATAGATGATGCAACGCTTTGCATCAACAATGTTACATAATGCAAAAGAAATGTAACATTTTTTGATATATACAGGCTCTATCTTCAATACATTTGCCATAACCAGCTCTGATTCCTAAAACCATGTGAGTAAATCTAAACGCCACCAGATTATATAAAACAATCGCATGCAGAACTTATCTTTAATTAGAGTAGATCTCTTTTAACTAAAATATTTAGAGTCAACATATACAAATATCTAAAAAAGCTGCATTCCTCTAATAATATGATGAACAACAAACCAATTGCAATTTTAAAATATGAACCCAAAAAACACTAAATCTCAATTGTATGAAGACTAAATTATTTACCCTGTTAATGCTTTTTCTCTATGCTTTGTCCAATGCATGGGGGCAAGGCAGAAGTGTCTATGGAAAAGTGACTTCGGCAGCTGATAACGAACCTATTATCGGAGCATCGATTGTCATAAAAGGTACTACTGTCGGAACAGTTTCAGATCTGGACGGAAAATTCTCAATTACAGCAAAGCCGGACGCGATATTAGTTGTGTCTTATCTGGGATACTCTTCGCTTGAGGTTCCTGTTAGAAATCAGACGGAAATTTCGATACAAATGACCGATGCTGAACATGTTCTTGATAATGTTGTGGTGGTTGGATATGGAAAACAAAAGAAAGCCGATCTCACATCTTCAATTGCAACCTTAAACCCCGAAGAAGTACTGAAAGCACCGGGAGGTATAACCGAAGCACTGCAAGGCAGCACCGCCGGTGTAAATGTATCAGGAGGCAAAATCCGCATCAGAGGAACAAGCTCCATCACTGGTAATACCGATCCTTTATGGGTTGTCGATGGCTTAATTGACGGAACTATTCCTAATGAAGATGAAATCGAAACCATTCAGGTATTGAAAGACGCAGCATCATGTGCCATCTATGGTGTACGGGGTGCTAATGGAGTTATCGTAGTAACGACCAAAAAAGGGAAAGAAGGCACACCTCAAATCAATTTCAACACATATGTTGGTACAGGAAGCGTTGCCAAAAAGATAAATATGATGAATGCCTATGATTATGGTATTTATGTTAACGAATTGTATTACAATTCATCTGATGCAGCATCAATTGCAAACGGAACATGGAACAAAATTGTTCCGACCAACAATTCTAACCCCAGCAATCCGCTTGCCGATACAGAGTGGAGGGATCAATATTTCAGCAGTTCTGTTTATCAAAAGTACGATTTATCAATCAGCGGAGCCAGCAAATTCGCAAACTACCGACTTGGAGCGACGTACAAAAAAGATGAAAACGACATCAAAACAAATAATAACAATGAAAAGAATATTTATGCCAATGTAGAAGGCACAAAAGGCAGGTTTACATACGGAGGACGTGTTCAGGCAAGTATTTACAAGTCGAAAATATATAGAGGTGCATCTTTGATGAATATGTTGATGCTTCCGTCTAATCTTCCTGTGTATAACGAAGATGGCAGTTTTTATAAAACGGGGGTAAACGAGTTAGATGGCAATGACCTGTCAAATCAGGCGTGGTTTTTACACAATCAAAGACAACATAACTCAAACACCAAAGCCCTGGGTAGTATTTTCGGAGAAGTAAAGCTTTTTGATTGGTTGAAATACAGACTTACTTATACTTATTCGACATATCGCAATAACGATGCTGAACTGATACCTCAATATGATTTAGGAGCGTCCCGTCAGAATTACAATTACCAGTCAACCAGCAAAGGAGGAAACAATCATAAAGTATTAGAACATTTGCTCACCTTCGATAAAACATTTGGAAATCACTCTCTGGGCGGGGTTGCGGGTATTGTCTCGGAAACCTTTGAAGCATGGTCGACAACAAATACCGGACAAAGCAATGAACATTCGGATTTCGGACCTGAAAGTAATTTTCCCAATGCTGTAACGGTTAGCAGTTCTTGGTCTAATCTGGCATACTATTCTTATTTAGCCAGAATTATGTATTCATATAACAGTAAATATATGCTGACAGCCAATTTCCGTGCAGATGAATCCTCTAAGTTTGCAAAAGGCAAAAGATGGGGATATTTCCCTTCATTCTCCGCAGGATGGAGAATCAGTGAAGAGCCTTGGTTTAAAGAACCAACGTCTAAATGGCTTGATAATCTAAAACTACGTGCAACACTCGGCTGGATCGGTAGTGCCGGAGCAGTCGGATATTATGACTATCAATCGGTAGTCGAAACCAATAACCGTTATTATACATTCGGCCCAAATCAAAGCTCAGGTAATGCGGCAGACTCTAATGCAGCAGCTCCTCTACCGGAAACATTTGCAGACAAATCTCTTACATGGGAAACAACCCGTGATGCAGGTTTTGGTTTTGACCTTGATGCTTTGAGCAACAAATTAACTGTGACCTTCGACTATTATAACCGTAAGGTTACCGATATGCTTTTGAATGTACAGCTTCCAAAATCAGCGGGAACACCCAATTCGGTATGGATGAATGTCGGCAGTATGACAAACTGGGGGATAGAACTAACGACCACTTATCGTGATAAGATTGGTGATGATTTTAACTTCAGCGTCACTCCTATATTTTCCTTATACCGCAACAAAGTAACCAGCTTAGGCGATAACGAATCGTTAGCAGGAGGTAATATCAATACGGGGGCAAACGTTACCCGAACAGTAACAGGCAGATCAGTCGCTCAATTTTGGGGATATAAAACAGATGGATTGTTCAAAACGGATGAAGAAGCAGCCAATTATGTAAACGACAAAGGAGAACGCCTGCAGGCAGCAGCCAAAGCAGGAGATCTCAAATACGTGGATATTAACGGAGATGGATCCATATCTGATGCCGATAAAACATTTATAGGCTCTTCAACACCCGACTATTCATTAGGCTTAAACCTCTCTTTCGATTACAAAGGCTTTGACTTCTCGATGCTCTTTCAGGGAGATTTCGGTTATGATATTTATAATAACTGGAAATCTACGTTGTTAGGAGGTTTTGCCGCTAAAAATCAAATGACAGACATGAAAAACCGTTTCCGTGCTAACGATGTGACATTTACAACCGCAGGGGGAGAAAAAATTACATTACCGGCCAATACCAATACATCCGTTCCACGTGCAGTATTGAATGACCCGAACAACAATCACCAGAATGCCTCGGATTACTTTATCGAAAACGGTTCTTACTTCCGATGCAACCGCATAACGCTGGGATACACATTCCAGAAAAATTTATTAAAGAAATTGTCGGTTGACAAACTTCGTGTCTATACAGGGGTTAAAAATCCGTTTACCATTACTGATTACAGTATGTTTGATCCTCAAGTTCCAAATGGCGGGTCTACTCTTAACCGTGGTGTAGACGGAACAGTCTATTACTCTTCGGATACCTACTGGAGCCAACGTGAATTTTTCGCGGGATTACAATTAACATTCTAAAATCAAATAGGTCTGAGACCTTAAAACAGTAAAATCAATACACGATGAAAAAAGTGAAATTATATATAGGTACTCTTTTGAGTGCAACCATGCTGGCATTTTCGGGCTGCGAGCCCAATATGGATTATGCCAATCCAATGGCAGAAAGCGATGTCAACTACTATAATACCAAAGAACATCTTACATATGCTGTCAACGGGGCATATAATATTCTGCAAAGAGGTGGCGGATGGACACGCTGTATGCCCTTTATGCTTAATGCCCGAAGCGACGAATATACATACACAAGTGGAGCTGCTGCTGGAGAAACAGCATCAGCTAATATGTCTCAGTATGTAGTACAATCCGATAATGAATTTATGTCGCTAACTTATCAGGATCTGTATGTTCTTCAATATGCGGCAAATCTTGCCATTGAAAGATTAAAGATAAATCAAGACGGAGCTTTCGATCTATCTAAAGAGGAAGATAAATCACTATATGACAGACTAATGGGTGAAGCTATATTCTTACGGGGACTAAGCCGTTTTTATCTTGTATACTTCTGGGGTGATGAAATTCCCGATAGAGACTATACTGCTACGGGAGGTTCCGACTATAAGAAAGGTCCCTCTGATCCGGGAGTTATCTATCAGAATATGATAGCCGACTTTAAGGATGCAGCACAACTCCTACCCGTTCGTTCTGTTGTGTATGCGAACTCCGATAATCAGGGAAGGGCTACAAAAGGCTCGGCACTTGCCTATCTGGCTAAAGCCTACATGGCTCGCCCTATACTTGACGGTAATGCTAAAGCCGGTGATGCAGAATGGACTCTGGCAAAAGATGTCCTTTATCAAATTATACAATCCGGCGAATACAGCCTTGTAAACAACTACAGGGACAACGGATCGGAAGACAATGAGAACAACGGAGAGTCTCTCTTCGAAGTTCAATTTTCAAAAAGCTTAGATACAGACGGATATAACCCTGTCGCCAACGGTGATATCGGCAGTTGGACTATATCAGGGCAAAACACTTGGAGACAGATTGAACTAACAGCACCTAATTCATCAGAATCAGGACGTTGGTGGAACGGACAACCCTCTCTTGCCTTATATTACGAATTTGAACGGGACACAGATGGCAAGATTATCGATCCCCGGGCATATCAAGGATTATGGATACCTAGCGGAGCCAAATACAAAGGCAAATCAGGTTCGTGGATCGGTTATGATGCTCTATTCAGCGGAGGAACTTTTGACGAATGGAAAGGTAAATGGTTCGGAGTGAGAAAGTATGGCGAAGATCAGTATGTAAGCGATGCCGGAAAAAGCGGTATCAATGACAGATTGATTCGATATGCTGATGTACTGCTAATGTACGCCGAATGCTGTATCGAAACAGGAGATGAAGCGACTGCTCTGACATATATAAACAAAGTAAGAGAAAGAGCCAATAAACAAATGAGCAATCCCAGTGATGCAGACAAAGACATGTTTTATGCTACTGGAACAGGCAAACTGCCTACTGCCGAAGCATTGTTGACGGCAAGTCCTACCCTAGGACGAGTAGTATCGGGCTCTGGAACCGTTATCAACGAAGGAACCAAGATAAATACTTTGCGCCGCCTGCTCAAACACGAGTATTCTGTAGAATTATACTGGGAAGGATGGCGTTTCTTCAACATAATGAGATGGTATAATAACCCTAACGATCCGGATGCTGCATCCATATTGAATAATCTGATTAACAAGAATGCCCTGCAAGTAGAACAAACCGGATTGACAGGAACAATACAGTTCTCTTACAAAAAGCATTTACGTGTGCCGATTCCATCATCCGAGCTTTCAACGAATACTAATATGAAAGGAAATGATGCGAATTAAATAAAAATCATAACAATTCACAAAAATAAAAAAGGGGCTGTAAACCAGTCCCTTTTACATTTTAATAAACTACTGAAATATTCTTCTAGCAAAGTTATAAAGTGAGGGATTCCATACATCCCACCAATGACCTCCCTGCAAAACGAAGTAGATGTGATCAACTCCATTCTTACTTAATGTACTACTGTAATTCTCAGGATTATCACCTACAACATCATCTTTCGAACCTTTGGTTATCATCAATAATGTTGTTTTCCGATATACCTCAGGCAAGGTAAGAGTCTCTGCTGTAAACAGATTATTCAACACACCGGGAGCGGGAGTAAAAGCGCCGATATAGGCAAAATCATCTATCATATTAATACCTACATGAAGAGCAGACCTCCCCCCCATAGAAAGTCCGGCAACAGCCCTGTTGTCCCGTCCTTTCAGAACAGGATAGTTCTTTTCGATATAGGGAAGTAAAACCGTTTTCATTTCCGACAGAAAATTATCAAACTGTTTATGATGGGCAGGTGTCATATATTCCGCAGGACTTTCACCTTTCAAAACAACGCTGATATTAGGAATAACAATTATCATCTCCTTTGCTTTACCCTGAGCTGATAAATTACTGATGATTTCATCCGGCTTTCCATCCAGCCATTCATTCTCATTGCCCCCTATTCCATGTAAAAGATACAGGACAGGATATTTCTTGTCTTTGTCATAATCGGGAGGAAGAATTATATTCGCCTTTCTGTCTATACCCGTTAATGGTGAATAATAACTAATCGCTTTTATTTCTCCGTACATTACACCATCCTGCTTAACATCATAGTTGGACGGACACGTATAATCATTATCGATATATGATTTAACCTTCGATTTTTCGACACCAGAAACCTCTGTATAAAATGAGGTTAATAATAACAATGGCAGTAAATATTTTATTTTCATAATCTTACATTCATATTTAAGATTTACAACACTCTAATTTACAGATTTCAAGACAAAGCCGCCTTTAGACTGCATAGTCACTTCAAACTCACCTTTTGCATTTACATCAAGTGGTGTAAACTGAGGGTTATTATTTTTATCATCGTGATATAAATTTGCCTTTTTGTTAGCAAACATAGGCAGATTCAACTTTAATTTCAATGGCTGAGATTCTGCATTAACTCCGGCAATATACCATTCGTTTCCATGACGGCGGGCTATTACACTATATTTACCGGGGTAGCCATCTATAAATAACGTTTCGTCCCATGTTGTTGGTACTTTTCTCATAAAATCGATCTCAAAAGCAGGTACATCAGTCAGATTGTTAGGTGTAATTCCAAACATCTGTATCGGATTCTGAAATAATACGGATGTAGCCAATTGAAAGGCATCAGTAGTCAATCGCTTTGCACTTCCTTCATTACTCTTATTCAAATATTTATTCAGAAGAACACCTCCGAATTCCATCGAGCCGACAGTATTACGTATAAACGGATGCAGCGATGCAAAAAAAGCCTCACTCATTCGTACATCCTCCGAAAAGATAAGCATCTCCGATGCCAATACAGCTTCGCTTCCCACATAGTTGGGATACATACGCTCCCACCCTCTCGGTAATGTACAGCCATGAAATATAATCATCAGCCCATAATCATTTGCATCCGAAAGGATATCCTCATACAGCCTCATGGTTTCTTGCTTATCACCACCAAAGAAATCAACTTTAAGCCCTTTCACTCCCACCTCTTTAAGCCATTTCATCTCGGCTTTACGAGCTATGGATGTATTCATCTTATTTCGGGGAGTCTGAAACGCATCATTAAATCCGCCGTTCGAATTATACCATAAAAAGACATCAACACCTTTGCTCTTTGCATACTTAATTAAATCCTTCATACGGTCATACCCTATATTTTTATCCCACAAAGCATCAATAAGTATATATTCGAATTTGAGCTGAGCCGCCAGATCTATAAATTTCACCTGATCGTCCCAGTTCATACTGTTATCCTGCCACACTATCCAACTCCATGTAGCACGTCCGTATTTATTCGGCTGAACCGACTTGTAAAGAGGTTCTACAACATCAAACGGAATAGTCGTTTCGACAATCGGTTTGAGCGTTTCGCCTACCGTAATGGTTCTCCAAGGGGTAACACCCGGCAGTGCCAACTGCACCATACTGCTGCCAAATCCATTATTCTGAGCCGGATTGGGATACTGAACAGTATAAAGACCTTCGGTATCACCAACACCCAGATGAGACGCACAATAAAGACTATTTACTCCGGTTTCGGAAAGCAATACCCAACCATCATCACCCACATGAAACAACCCGGGAAACACATATCCATTTTTATTACCCAGCGATTTGACCACAGGTTCACCATTGGTATATCCGCTCTCATAACTCGGAGAGGTACGGGCAAAAGCTCCCATTTCTCCCATCATCGATGATAAAAAGGTGGTCGTGTTAACCGGAAATTTATATCCAGTCACTTCCTCTTTTATTACATAGCAAAGACGCTCTCCCCACTCCGGAAGTTCGTAACGGAATGCAATATCATTGTCACTCACCTGAAAACGAATACTCAGTTGTTGCTTTTCAGTATTTTCAACAGTATAAATCAATACATTAGCCTGATAATTGATTTTCGATTTCTTTATCTTTTCCTGTTCATATTCTTTACTCACCACATCGGTTTTACTATTCACATAACTAACACCTGTGCTAAGATCTCCTTCATTCGTTTTCAACCCCAAAGGAGATTTTTCCAGCATTACTTTATTTTTGTAAGTCACTGTATATAGAGGTTTTCCCCCATTGATCAATAGTGTCACAGCAAGGTTACAATCAGGGCTGTATACTGTTTTTTCCTGTCCGCATACAACGGCAGTAAATACTTGCGATATCAGCAAGATTAATATTCCATATAATTTTATCTTCATATCTTGTTTTTTTATCATCAATTAAATAACAGAAGGGGAAACACAGTTCTGCATTGAATCAGCACTATTTATCAGACCAGTTTTCGTATGAAAAGAAATCCACATCTACATATCCTCCCGCTTTTTTTGTAGCGTAATTGGATATGGCAAAACGTGTTCCCATAAAGAGCTTCCGGTAATCGAATATCATTTTAAAATCCGAACCTATCCTTACCCAATCTTTATTGTTGAGACTGTAATAAAATGTTGCCATATCGCTATTGAGTCTGAAGTCACAGTCGATACGCAGATACACGATATTTTGTTTTAACTCTACGCGTTCTTTTTCTACAGCTTCAACATTTAGTATCGCTTTTTCTTTTTCACTAAGGTCTACAACATTGGTAGACATAGTCAGATACTTTTTAGTACCATCCTGTATTATCGAAAGCAAACCCGAATGTCCGTTAAATGCGCTGAATCCCGCAACATCACCATCTTTCATTCTAGTCAGATCAAGAGCAACAATACCTTTACACAAAGGGCCTTCCATTCGTTGTGTAATTGTATTATGAGCAGCATATAAATTATCGGCTAACCTATTGGTCTTTAGCCTTAGGTAACCAGGTCGTTCGGTCAATGACCACGATTCATTTATCGGATTATGATTCCATTGCCAATTGATTTTCAACTTAGGATCAACAAAATTATCACTTTCCACAAGTCTGCTTTTTACAGGATACGATTTTAAAGGAATTGTACCCGATGCCGGAACTTTCCCGTTCTTATCACCCAACATAGGCCAGCCGTCAATCCAGTTACAAGGCATCAGCAAGGGGACACGCCCGATGGCTCCTCTGTCCTGAAAAATAACAGCATACCAGTTCCCGTTTTTATCATCTATGAGACAGCCTTGTCCCACATATGGAAATCCGGCAAAATTATCTTCAAGAATAATTTTCTTTTCATACGGCCCTGTAATATTATCGGCACGATAACACACCTGCCTGCGTTTTCCATCTTTAGGCCAGGAAATCATCAGCAAATAATATTTTCCGTTATACTTCACCACTTGGCTGCCTTCCAATAACCCGGTTTCTTCGGCATCCCGTTCGAATATATGCATATCCACTCCACCTTCTTTCACATCGGAAAGATCGCTTTTCAATTCCCTTAGCGAACCTGTTCCTGAAAAGACATATACCCTGCCATCATCATCAAAAAAGAGCGACGCATCATGGAAATGAGGAGTTCTGGAAATGAGCTGCCACTTATCGGTTGCCGGATCGGATGACGAATAGATATAAGCTCTGTACGGTTCATCGTTAGGAGAGAATAGCAGGTAAAACTTGCCATTGTGATAACGGATGGAAGTAGCCCATTGTCCACGTCCGTAAACCGTCCCCCCATCCATGTCGTACTTTGAAGTATCGGTCAATTTATCAAACACATAGCCTACAGCCTCCCATTTGACTAAGTCTTTCGATTTCAAAACGGGAGCACCCGGCATCATGTGCATAGTAGTAGACACAAAATAAAAATCATCTCCGCAACGTGTCACCGATGGATCGGGAAAATCGGCATTGATTACCGGATTGGTATACGGCGTTGACTCCTGAGCTATACCTTGCGCAGTATAACCTCCAATTAAAAGTAATAGTAGGATAATATTTTCCCTCATAATTTTAACGATTGCTTTTTGTTTATCAATTAGAATATTTAAGGTCTCAGACCTATTTGTTGATTTTGCAAGCATAACAGCAAGAGTAGGTTGTCGTTTTTAAAATATATCATTAAATACTTTCTGTTACTTAAAGACATAACTTTTACCGGGTTCAGTCATAATATCGTATTCATACACTTTTTTCGGAGCGATACCTTTCAAGGATGCTTCTCCCGATATAACAGGCTTAGCAATACGGGCTGGAACAAAAAGCGGATTGGGATTGTCTCCTTCTGCTTTTTTCAGCCCTTTACCGGATAAAGGAACATAAGAACGAAGGCGCAGATTACCGCCAATCTTAGACAATACTTTTATTTCCATAACTTTACCGTCATTCCATGTCATTGCAATTTCAAAACCACCCCGAGCTACAATACCCGATACAGTTCCTTTCTTCCAGGCATCGGGCAAGGCCGGCAGAATATGTACTGCACCATCGTGACTTTGGATCAACATTTCGGCAACACCAGCCGTCAACCCGAAATTGCCGTCAATCTGGAAAGGTGGATGGGCCGTAAACATATTAGGATAAGTTCTCCCATCTTTATTTTCATTGTTTGCCAGAGTAAGCATGTTATTAATGATTTTATAAGCATGGTTACCATCCAGAAGGCGAGCCCATAAGTTAACTTTCCAACCGATAGACCATCCTGTAGCCATATCACCTCTATATATCAAAGAATTGCGTGCTGCTTCGAATAATTCGGGACTGGTATGCAGTGTAATTTGATTTCCCGGATAAAGCCCGTATAAATGAGACACATGGCGATGATCGCTTTTAGGATCATCCACATCCTCGAGCCATTCTTGCAGCTGAGTATATTTTCCGATTTGCATAGGCGGTAATTTTTCAACCATAGCTTTCAGCTGGTTACGGTACGAAGGATCTTCTCCCAGAATTTCATTGGCTAATGCTGTTCTGCTCAGAATATCAAATACCAACTGATTATCCATCGTACATCCCGCAGATATTGGTCCGTGCTCAGGCGATACCGAAGGAGATACTACCATCCAACCATATCGGGGATGCTTTATCAACGAAGTCATAAAAAAGTCGGCAGAACCTTTCAGTATCGGATAAACCTCAGCCAGAAAAATTTTATCTCCGGTAAACAAATAATGCTCCCAAAGATGCTGGCTCAGCCATGCTCCTCCTGTAGGCCACATACCGGCTGCAGCAAAATCAATCGGGCTGGTTACTCTCCACAAGTCTGTATTATGATGAGCCACCCAGCCATCCGCACCATACATAACCTTAGCTGTCTGACGTCCGCTCTCATTCAGCTCTTTCAACATTCGGAAAAGAGGTTCATGGGTTTCCGAAAGGTTGGTCACCTCGGCAGGCCAGTAATTCATTTCGGTATTGATATTGATGGTATACTTGCTATCCCATGCCGGATACATACTATTACACCATATCCCCTGCAAATTAGCAGGTTGTCCCCCGGGTTGAGATGACGAGATAAGCAAATAACGTCCAAATTGGAATAACAACGCAACAAGAGCCGGATCCTGATCCTGATGAAAATTGATAATGCGTTGGGTTGTACTCAGCTTTGATGTATTGGGCAGCCCTCCTAAATCGAGGTTGAAACGACTAAACTGACTACCGTAAATTTGTTCGTGTTGTTTCAATGCAGATAAATAGTCTTTCGCCTCTGCATCCAAAAGTTTTCGGGCAGCCTTAATTTCAGGATCAGCTCCTACCGATTTATAATCGACAAAATTAGTCCCGATCGAAATATAGAGTATTGCAGTCGTAGCATCGGTCACTGTTATTTTATTGTCGGAAATATCAACTTTTCCGCCTTCATTTTTTATTGCAGTATGAATCTGATAGCGTATTTTCCCTTCTATTCCTTCGTGATCCGCACCTTTGCCTTCTAAAATAAGAGCATCGCCTTTTTTGAATATCTTGTGTATAGACGGATTAATGTATCCCGCATCAAAATTCAGTTTTCCTTTCACACTCGCAGTAACTCTCATTATAACAACATCATCCGCAAAAGACGAAAAAATCTCTCTGCTATACTCTACGCCATCTACTTTATAACAGGTAGAACTTACAGCACGGTTGATATCCAGTTGTCGGGAATACTCCTTATAGTTTTCATGTCCGGGAAAATTTAAGATCACACTTCCTGCCGTTTGATAGGGCATCCCGTGAGTTTTCGTAAAAAAGGTTTTATTAATTAATTTATCAGCTTCTCCATTCTTTCCTTCAAAAATAAGCTGTCTTACTTCGGGTAAGACGTTTAATGCATCGGGGTTGTCATTCCGATAAGGTCCTCCTCCCCAAATAGTTTCTTCATTTAACTGGATTTCCTCGCGTTGAGGAATGCCATATACCATAGCACCCAATCGTGAATTACCAAGCGGCAAAGCCTCCTCCCAAATCCGGGCAGGTTCAAAGTATTGCAATTTCAAATCCTGAGCCGATAGATATCCCCCTATCATAAAGAGAGAAAATATCGCATACATTGTCATGTTCTTCATATAAATGATGTTTATTTAAGGCCTCAGACCTATTTGTTTTCTATCCAGGCATTAGTCTGGTTACAAATTTAGACATCATACATTATCGGCGGGTTAAAACCTTGACACATATAGCTTCGACAAGGTTACATGATACGTTAAATACGTTTCATTTTATATCTTTCTTGTTACACAACAATTATAAACCTCAGAATATCAACAGAAAGAGCTCAAATTCATTCAGATTATTCCGAAGATATTATATGATAAGACCTATTGATTTGCTTTCATTATCATTTTTTTATTGATATTTTTACTTTCCAGCCATAACCTAAAAAAAACAGAAATATCAGTACTGATGAATAAGCATATATTTTTTACTGTAATCAGCCTTTTGTTACTTGTCAAAACCTCTTTTGCAAATCCGGATAGTTTCTATGGCTTAGGAAAACTATCAAGTAACCTGATCACAAATATTACTCAGGATTCTTCCGGATTTATTTGGATTGCAACAGAAAACGGATTGAATAAATTTGATGGCTGGAATTTTACTCATTATTTCCGTAACGACAGAGATCCCAATTCTTTAATTGGCAACTATATCGAATCTTTTCTGAATGACAAGGATGGCACACTTTGGATAGGCTCCAACAGAGGATTACAATATTATTGTGCATATGAAGATAAATTTCATAGTATACAGTTTCCGAACAATATATACCCATCAGTACAAGGTATTATACAGCTTCAATCGGGTGAAATATGGATTGCCACTGCCGGATACGGTATCTTTTCGGTGGATAAGAAAAAAATGAAAGCTACAGAATTGGTAAATATTAACAAACAACTCAATAACCCTTATGCGAATTATATGCTTCTGGATAGCAAGTTCCGCATCTGGATAGCACTATCGGATAACCGCATTGCATGCATCTCTCAAGATATCAAGACGATTAACATACAAAAAGTGCCGATTGACGCAAGACACAATATAAACAGCATTACAGAAGATCATCAGGGAAACATCTGTCTCGGCACTAGTTCTAATGTGTTTATGTGGAACAATACACAACAGAAATATATAAATATAGAAAACAAAGAGGCGACAAATAGTATACGGGGAGTAACATGCCTCAAAGACGGCTCGATATACGTCAATACTACAGGACAGGGTATGAAACTGTTAGATATTAACACACTGAGTCTTAACACTCCATCAAAACTCATCGGAGGATATATAAATCCGATAAAAGAAAAAATCACCAGTTTCTATGAAGACAATAAAGGAAACTTATGGCTGGGATGCTACAAAAAAGGACTATTAATGGTTTCAAATGAATCAAAGCAGTTCGATTTCTGGGATTTTTCGATCATGGAGAAAGACGCCGATATCCTTTCGATGTACAGCGATGAGGATAATAGTTTATGGATCGGCACAAGCAATGGTACTCTGCTGAATTTAAATGATAAAGGACTGATAAGAGCTTCTTTCAATATAAAAAAAGACATATCGAGTATGTTCGAAGATCATAATGGAACATTTTGGTTGGGCAGTTATGAAGGCGGTCTTATATCTTTCAATAAAAAAGACGGAAAATGTACCAGCTATCGCAAATTTGAAGGAAAATCGATTGTTGCGTTCGGTGAAGATCTCAAAAATAATATGTACATATCGATAATGGGAGAAGGCTTTGTCCGCTACAATTACCAGACAAAAGAATGGAAACACATTACGGATACAACCAAGTTAAACAGTTCAAGAAAGCTCTTCAACAAGTGGATAGGTAATATCTTATGTGATTCGGACGGACTTATCTGGCTTGCACAAAGTACCGGAGTGGATTGTTACGATCCTGAAAAGAATATTATACTCGATTTTGCCGGAAATATCGATCTACGGTCATGTATTGCGATCACACTATTGGAAGATAAAAAGCATAATATTTGGATAGGAACAAACAACGGACTGTTCTGCTATAACAAAAACGAAAAGAAACTCACTCATTTTGGAATAGATGATGGACTTCCTAATAATATTATATGCGGGTTGGGTATTGATAAACAAGGTAATATATGGGGCTGTACTCTTAATGGAATATTTCAGTTAAACAGCAAAAACAAACATATAGCATGTTATTATACGGGCAATGGATTAGTAGATAGAGAGTATTCTCAGAATATATCTATTCAGAACAAACATGGTTATATTTACTTTGCGGGTTTATATGGCATCACCAGATTCTTACCCGACAATATTAGTGCCGCCCGATTGGATTACAAGCCTATACTAACCCACCTGTATCTTAATAATGAGGCTGTAAGTGCTAATAAAAAGATAAATAGAAAACCTATTTCTAAAACAGAATTTAGAGAAACTTCGAACATTAGTCTATCCTATAACGAAAGATCAATTTCATTTGAATTTTCGACCATGAACTTTCACAATCCCGAAAATATAGTATTCGAATACAGATTACTGGGCATGAATGAAAAATGGACAAGTACTTTTCCTGGAGAAAACCGCATTACCTATAATTTTCTATCTCCCGGTACATACATACTCGAAGTGAGAGCCTTTGAAAATAATACATACTCAACAACTAATTCACTGACAATATACATCTCCCCGCCATGGTACAGCACAGCATGGGCTAGATGCCTGTATCTGATACTATTATTCGGATTACTTAGCTGCATCTTTTATCTGTGGAATAAACGAAGATTAAGAAAGCTGGAGGAATTGAACAATGAAGAAAAACTTAAGTTCTTCATTAATATTGCTCATGAAATAAGATCCCCTATGACTTTAATAATAAATCCTTTATCCGAATTATTAAGGCAAAAAAATGATAAAAACACATCCCGTTTATTGAATATAATACAACTGAATACCAACCGGATAATGAATCTCATTAATCAGCTTTTGGATATTCGAAAGATTGATAAGGGACAGATGAAAATTGCTTGTGAAGAAACGGATCTGATCGATTTCATAAAAGATCTATTGAATATCTTTGATTATCAGACAGCCGAAAGAAACATCAAGCTCTCGTTCGAATCTAATATCACTCATCTGCCTGTATGGATAGACCGTAATAATTTTGATAAAGTACTCGTCAATTTATTAGTAAACGCATTTAAACATACTCAAGACGGCGGAGCAATAAACCTTTCGGTTCAAACTCCCCAGCAGAAATCACTTTCGAATTCAGCCGAATATGTCGAAATCAAAATTACCGATTCGGGCACAGGTATAAACGAGAAAGAGATAGAACGTATATTCGAACGTTTTTATCAGAGTTCATCGCAGGGACATCTCGGATTTGGAATAGGACTGAATCTTACAAAAATGCTGGTCGAACTTCATCACGGAACAATTCAAGCCTTCAATAGAGAGGATAGTCAAGGAAGCTGTTTCATCGTACGCATCCCTCTCGGACGGGAACATTTGAATGATAATGAAATAGCGATGCAAAGCCAGACCAGACGCTTATCAATCTCCCCTCCCATGTCTTGCGAAGAAAAAGAAAACACAACCAACACCATTAAAAACAAAAAGAGACAACGGGTGCTGATTGTTGACGATGACGAAGAAATACGGGAATACCTGCAAAAAGAATTGAGCCATACATATAAAGTCATAACAGCGGAAAACGGATCCGAAGCCCTGCGGATTTTATTGCAGCAACGAATTGATCTCGTCATTTCGGATATAATGATGCCCGAAACAGATGGTTTTACATTACTGAAAAAAATAAGGAACAATGATAATATAAGCCATATTCCGGTAGTACTGCTAACTTCCCAGATCGAATTTCAGAACAGAATGAAAGGCTGGAACTCCGGTGCAGACGGATTTATGGATAAACCCTTTCAGATCGAAGAATTGTTGCTGCTCTGTAACAATCTCATATCAAACAGATCGTTATTGAAGGGTAAATTCATTGGTATTAAAGAATTAGAAACCAGAGTAACCCCTCTTGAACTTAAATCGAATGATGAGATATTTATAAAACGATTGATGGGTATCATCAATAAAAATATGGATAACTCAAAATTCAGTATAGAAATTCTGGCTCAGGAAGTTGGAATAAGCCGAACTCAATTGCACCGTAAATTAAAAGAGATTACAGGAATAAGCACCAGTGATTTTATACGTAACATCCGTCTAAAACAAGCAGCAAGGTTATTGATTGAAAGAAAAGTAAATATATCTCAGGTAGCTTATGCGACAGGGTTCTCTAATCCCACAATATTCGCCGTAGCGTTTAAAAAATTTTATGGTTGCACCCCCTCCGAATACATGGCAAATAACGACTCGGAATAAGCAGAAAACATACCAATGTTACATATAAAAAGAGATATGTTACACTAATCTTTGAGATGTGACCTATAAACATGAATAAGAAACAACAGCGAGAGTTGAGATAAATTTTGTGATGTAGTTTTGTATGAAAGAACTAAAGACTTATTCTAAAATTATAAATCTGACTATCGTATCATGAAAAGATTAAACATCATTGCATTCATTGCATGTGCGCTTTTAATCTCCTCTACGGGGATAAGTGGGAAAAATAAGGTCAATCAAAAGACTCAAAAAAACAGTCCCGCTTTTTCTATGTTTACCTATCAGGGAAATGATCAGGTATACAAAGACAATCCGTTAAAAGCGGATGAATTTTATACACCAATCCTGCAAGGATGCTATCCTGACCCTAGTATTACACGCAAAGGAGATGATTACTATTTGGTTAACTCTTCATTTGCTTTCTTTCCTGGTGTGCCTATATTCCATAGCAAAGACCTTGTTAATTGGACACAAATCGGAAATGTCTTAGAGCGGCCGTCTCAGTTAAAGCTATTCGATGTAGGAATTAGTGCCGGAGTATACGCTCCTGATATAGTATACAATCCGCATAATGACACATTTTACATGATTACAACACATATCGGAGGAGGACTGGGTAACATTGTAGTGAAAACAAAAGATCCGCTTAAAGGCTGGAGTGACCCTATAAAACTTGAATTCAACGGAATCGATCCGGCCTTGTTCTTTGATGATAACGGAAAAGCCTATTTGGTACACAATGACGGACCAGATAAAGATAAAGAACTGTATTCGGGACACAGGGTTATTAAGCTGTGGGAATACGATACGGAAAATGACAGGGTAATTCCGGGAACAGACAAAATTATAGTAGACGGAGGGGTTGATATTTCTAAAAAACCAATATGGATTGAAGGCCCTCATCTTTATAAGAAAAACGGCCGCTACTATCTGATGTGTGCAGAAGGTGGGACAGGTGATTGGCATAGCGAAGTTATCTTTGTAAGCGACAGCCCAACAGGCCCCTATAAACCAGCGCCAAGTAATCCGATCTTAACCCAGAGACATTTTCCTAAAGATAGAAAAGACAAGGTAGACTGGGTAGGACATGCTGATTTGGTAGAAGGCCCAAACGGAAAATATTATGGTGTATTCTTAGGTGTCCGTCCCAACAATCAGAATAGGGTGAACACAGGGCGTGAGACCTTTATACTGCCTGTAGATTGGAGTGGAGAATTCCCTGTTTTTGAAAATGGACTTGTACCTCTTTCCCCTAAATTGAAAATGCCTGCTGGTGTAAAAAATGAAACCGGACAAAGCGGATTCTTTCCGAATGGGAATTTCACGTTCAATGAAAGCTTTTCTTCCGGTAAACTCGATCATAGATGGATAGCAGTAAGAGGTCCTCGTGAAGATTTCTCCGTTCTTACAAAGAATGGGCTACAACTTATACCCTTTCCTGCAAATGTGAAAGCTGAAAGCCCCATTGCAGCCTTATTTCACCGACAACAGCATAAATCATTTACTGCAACAGCAACTATAAGTTATACTCCCCTATCTGAAAAAGATCTTGCTGGAATTATCTGCTATCAAAAGGAATCTTTCAATTATGTATTTGGCATTACACTAAAAGACAAAGAATATTATATTCTACTTGAAAGAACTCAGGATGGTAATTCGACAATAATTGCAAGCGAAAAAATAGATTTGAGTAAACCTGTACAGTTAAGAGTTACAGCTGATCAGGATAATTACCAATTCAGCTATTCAACAGATCAGCAGACGTTCAAAAATGTAGGAGGAACTGTGTCCGGTGATATTCTTTCAACCAATCTCGCCGGAGGATTTACAGGCAGCCTCATCGGACTATACGCAACTTCGGGTAATGATGCAAAACCATAGCTCGTAAAATACGTATCAGCCTTTATCTGATATATAATACCGATGCTTTACATAGAGAACCATAATCATTGATTTTCTATGTAAGCATCTTCCAATATAAAACACAAAACTCCTGCTTACTATGAAAATCAAATACCTATTTTTGATAATGATACTTTGTTCGGTTTCATGCTTATCGAAGCAAAAAAACAGCCAGTTGTTAAAACCTTGGAGTAAGGGAGCATTCGAAACGGGAAAATACCGTAACTTATTTGCCGAAGCTGGGTATTCCCAACAGGAAATAGATTCGAAACTCAAAAAAATATTCTATAATCTATTTGAAGGTGCTGACAAAATCTATTTCGAGACAGGAGACTCTCTTGCTTATATCTCTGATATAAAAAATAATGATGCCCGTTCGGAGGGTATGTCATACGGAATGATGATTGCTGTACAATTCGACCGCAAAGATATATTTGATAAACTTTGGAGATGGAGTGTAAAATATATGCAACATAGAAATGGTCCATTAGAAGGCTATTTCGCATGGAGCTGCAAAACCGATGGAACCCGCAATTCTCAGGGACCTGCCTCAGACGGAGAGTTATATTTTGTCACAGCTCTAATTTTTGCATCCAATCTATGGGGCAATAATACAGGAATCGATTACCTGAAAGAAGCTCAATACATTCTGAACTGTTCCATGGAAAAAGACGGAACAGACGGAGTTTACAATCTTATTGACCGTGAGCATAAACTCATAACATTCGTTCCCACAGGATGGGGTGCGGCATTTACGGATCCATCTTACCATCTTCCGGCATTTTATGAAGTATGGGCACGTTGGGCAAAT
This sequence comes from Indolivaga capnocytophagoides, assembly GCF_036511535.1. Taxonomy (GTDB): domain Bacteria; phylum Bacteroidota; class Bacteroidia; order Bacteroidales; family Dysgonomonadaceae; genus Dysgonomonas_A; species Dysgonomonas_A capnocytophagoides. The sequence continues at coordinate 1,473,891 of NZ_AP028867.1, forward strand.
GATGGAAGAAGTAACTTCTGGCTCGAATGTGCAAAAAAAAGCCGGGAATTTTTGCATAAGGCTATTCATCCCGTAACCGGATTAAATCCCGATTACTCCAACTATGATGGGAGTCCATTCAAAACACCTCACGGCATTATAGGAGAAGCATTCCGTTTTGATTCATGGCGTGTCCCTATGAATATTGCTCTTGATTATTCATGGAGTTGTTCCGATAAAGAATGGCAGCATGAATATGGGCATAAAATTCAAAACTTCTTATATTCTCAAGGTTTAGATACATTTGTCGATCAATATAATATCGACGGATCTCAGGTTTCAGAAATCCTTGAAGCTGGTGGTTACAAAGCGCTACGGCATTCTTTAGGGCTTGTAGCCAGTTCTGCTGCAGTGTCATTGGTATGCTCTCACCCTAAAAGGATAGAATTTATAGATCATTTTTGGAGTTCTTCTAACAAACCATACGAAGACGGATATTTTGATGCTTATTTCGATGGGTTGTTGCAATTATTTGCTTTTATGCATTTAAGTGGAAATTATCGGATTATTCCCCCAAAACAAGAGACACTTTAACAATAAATCAACAAATTACAAGAACATCCTTCCTCTCATAAATCTTATAATTCGTTTGAGGAAGTTTACGCTTGATGTGGCGGCCGTACCTATTTGGAGCAACGACGATGCAAAAGTGAAATGGGCAATGGACTACAATTATTGAAAAAAAAATGAGTGTCTGCGGATGTGGTTTTTCGTCTCGTTCAGATCTTTAAAAGCAGAATAAAGCCATTTTTCGAATAATCCTTTTATAAACAAAAGTAAGCAGTTTAATTAAAAATCAATTGCTTTATAAAAATCGGGGCTAAGATTGTCTTATCGTTAAACTATTAATGATCTGTATGATCTTAGTCTTGATTTTTAAGAATGTCAGCTTATCCCAGTAGTAAAATATCAATTTCGTAAGATATTTCTCCGGCCTTGCTAAGAAATTGATCTTCATGGGTTCTGTCATATTCAGCAAGCCACAAAGCCCCACAAATAATTAATAACTCTATAACAGTCCTACTGCGCATTTCTGTTTCAAAATGCTTTATCCATCCATTAGGCCATGATATATTCTCCTTTAGCACCTTACCTCGTTTGATTCGAGCCTGTTCGTAACAAAAATTAGCAGCTTGTTTTATCTGACCTCTTGCATACTTATCTGCATCCAGATCTAGATTCCACCCGGATTCGTTTATCTGTCTCTGCCTCTCTTCCCATATTAAAATCAGTCCTGTTTCCATCAAGATTTACATATTAACAATGCTCTATTGTACATTTACAAGATTCTACTACTTCCACTCCTCAAAAGTAATTATTATTAAGCAAAAAAAAAGATTACACACACAACTCTTTTTTTTACATATTTCAATAATCATTTATCCGAAAAACCTTAATAGATGGAAGATTCGTGTATAGTCCGTTTTCGATGCTTTACCTGATCATAACAAAGCCTTTTAAAAGATCATCATCTATATATAAAAGATACACTAAACAAAAAAGAAAGGGGAATACTGCAATCACAGGATTGAAGAATACAGCTATGTTTGAATTAGAAAACCAAATGATCCTCTGCGAGTTTAACACACAGAGGATCATCTAATATTATTACCTACAAAATTTTAGAGTTGGGCTATTTATCGACTATTCGAAATTGCTATTTTTAGCTGTCCTTATTTAAGTAGGATTCATCCGTTTCCTGTTTCTTCGACGATAACAACCAGAGCATTTCGACGACACTCTTCAGTTATCAATTTTGAATTCTGTAATCAGTAGGCGAATAACCGACTATTTTCTTAAACATCCGGCTGAAATGATGCGGATATTTGAATCCCAACTCGTAAGCAATTTCATTTACATTCTTTTCGGGATTATACAGCTTATCTTTCGCCATTTCTATAACTTTCAGTTGAATATGTTCCTGCGCAGATTTTCCTGTTTCTTTTTTAATTAAATCCCCGAAATAATTGGCCGATAAATGCAGCTGATCTGCAAAATATTGAACCAAAGGTAGACCTATTTTCTGAGGTTTATCTGATTCAAAATAATTATTGAGAAGCTCTTCAAACCGCGATAATACATCCTTGTTTACATTATCCCGTGTAATAAACTGGCGGTCATAAAAACGCATACAGTGATTTAGAAAAACCTCTATATTTGCCGTAACAATTGATTTACTGTGCTTATCAATCGAATGTTGTAACTCCTCTCGTATTTCCCGGAAACAGCCGATAATAATATTCCTTTCTCGTTCAGACATATGTAAAGACTCATTCGCTTCGTACGAAAAGAAAGAATAATCTTTCATATGCTGTCCGAGCGATGTTCCTCTAAGCAGATCGGGGTGGAAATAGAGTCCCCAGCCTTTCATCTTAAATATCTCGCCTGTATCTTCTTTTCCTACTATCTGCCCGGGAGCTATAAAAACGAGTGTTCCCTCCTGATAGTCATATGTATGCCTGCCATAAACGAGATCTCCACATTTAATATCTTTCAGGAAAATAAAATAAAACCCATACCTTTTGAGTGAATGGGTAAATTCTTTTTCCACATCCGAAAAATCAATAGAATTCACGAATGGATGTAATGTTTCAACTTCCAGAAAATCATTATATTCCTGTATTGTTTCAAAACTTATTATATCATTCATACATTTTAGCTTTTTATTTGTTACAAATATAAGGGGTACGAACTTAAACGCGCTACAATTCGGTAATAATGGTATAACAATCAGTAATCTGTCTATTTATATGGAAAGAATTGGGCTATAGCTTTGTAAATATAAAATACAAACCGAAAGATATATAATATGAAGGATATAATCTCATTGATATTAGGAGTATTCTTTATCCTCACGGAATGCAACGCACAAGCAGACAATAAACACAACCAATTACTAGTGATAAAAGAACAGGGTGCATTTTCGGCCGGAGGAACAATAGTTATAAGTGAAGGTATTTTTGATCCCCTCAAACCTTGGTATGAGGTACAGGGCGGACAAACACGTCATGGCGATCATGCAGATGTATTTTATCAGGTTCCCGCAAATGAAAAATATCATTCTATGATATTTCTTCACGGCTATGGGCAATCACGCCGCAGTTGGCAGACTACAGCAGACGGACGCGAAGGTTTCGCCGATATTTTTCTCAAAAAAGGATATTGTGTTTATCTGGTTGATCAGCCCGGACGCGGCGATGCCGGACAAACAATAAAGGCAGGCAATATCCCGGCGACACCCGATGACCAGACTTGGTTTACCCAGTTTAGGATGGGACAATATCCGAATTTCTATGATGGTGTACAATTTCCAAAAGACAAACAGTCTCTTGATAATTTTTTTCGGATGATGACACCGAATACAGGCAATGTAGACGAAGCAACTGTAGTAGATGCTATGTCGGCTGTATTTGACCGATCTGGAGACGGTATTCTCTTTACTCACTCCGCAGGCGGTGCACCGGGATGGAAAACTGCGATAAAAAACGACAAAGTAAAAGCCATTATAGCTATTGAACCAGGAGGATTTTGTTTTCCCGAAGGAGAAGCCCCTGCAGATAATAGAGGTGGACAAGGCATACCATTCGATGACTTTTTGAAACTGACCAAAATTCCTATTGTCGTTTATTTTGGTGATTATATCCCTAAAGAGGGATCAAAAGCTTATTCACAAAACTTCTGGCGTAATGTCCTTACTACTGCTCATCAATGGGCAAAGGTCGTAAATGCTCATGGAGGTGATGTTACTATTGTACATTTGCCCGAGATTGGTATAAAAGGCAATACTCATTTTATAATGTCGGATCTAAATAACGTCGACATCGCTGATTTGATCTCATCGTGGCTCAAAGAAAAAAAGTTGGACTAAATTAAAATAAAAAATTATGAAACAGCTACTTAGTTTATTAATCGCATTGGCTTTTTCGTCAATAAGCTATGCACAGGACAACCGGGTACCCTCTAAAGGACTTGCTCTCTTTTCGAAGGATGGAAATTTTGAACCTTATGAATTCAGCCGGCATGCAATAGGCGATAACGATATACTCATCGACATTCTGTATTCGGGTATCTGCCATAGCGATATACATGCAGGAAGAAGCGAATGGGGAAATACCTCCTATCCTTTTGTAGGTGGACACGAAATTGCAGGGCGAGTTGCTCAAACAGGTAAAAACGTAACGAAATTTAAAGTAGGCGATTATGCAGGAATTGGATGTATTATCAATTCCTGCGGGCAATGCGACAACTGCAAACAAGGTTTGGAACAGTTTTGCGAAAAAGGTATGGTAGGAACTTATGGCTCTCATGATCATTTTCACGACAATGAAATAACACAGGGTGGTTATGCTAATAATTATGTCGTTTCGGAAAATCATGCTATTAAAATCCCTCAGAACGCAGATATGAAAAGAGTTGCTCCGCTGCTCTGCGCAGGTATAACAACCTATTCACCTATCCACTTTTCGAAAGTAAAGAAAGATGATAATGTAGCAGTGGCAGGCTTTGGAGGTTTAGGTCATATGGCAGTACAATACCTTGTGGCTCTGGGAGCAAAGGTCACCGTATTTGACATTACAGAAGAAAAAAGAGCTGACGCAAAACAATTAGGAGCAGTAAAATATGTCAATGTGAACAATCGAGAAGAGTTAAAAGGGCTGGAAAATCAATTTAGTTTTATCATCAGCACTATTCCTGCCAAATATGATCCGATGATGTATGTGAGAATGCTGAAGATGGGTGGAGAAATGGCTATTGTTGGGTTACCTGCAAATGAAAATGTACCGTCTATCTCAATCGGCTCATTGGTTTTCGCTTCACATCGTAAAGTATACGGTTCACTAATCGGAGGTATTCCCGAAACTCAAGAAATGCTCGATTATTCTGTTGCAAACAATATTTATCCAGAAGTAGAAGTTATCAATGCCGATGGAGAATCCGTTACTAATGCCTACAAAAAAGTTATAGACGGCAAGGTGAAATTTAGATATGTTATAGATATGAAGACATTGAAATAATATCAAAACAAAAACAACAACCAGATGAAAACAAATATTATTCTAACATATATAGTCACAACTATGTATCTTATTACAGGTTGTGCCAATGCTCAAACACCTAAAACGTCCGATGTATCATCTAAAGAGAAAATTTTGATCACTTATTTCAGTAAAACCGGTAATACAAAAAAAATAGCTGAACATATTCAATCTTTAACAGGAGGAGATCTTATACAAATAGAAACTAATGAAGAATACCCGCAAGAATATCAGGCATCTACCGAAATTGCAAAAAAGGAAAAAGAAACAGATGCCAGACCTGCTGTAAAAACCAAAATAAAGAATATAAATGACTACGATGTAGTTTTTGTCGGATTTCCAATCTGGTGGAGTCATACACCAATGGCAATAGCTACTTTTCTCGAAAGCTATGACCTTTCGGGTAAAACAGTTATACCATTCTGTACACATGGGGGCGGCGGTGCTGGAGAAGCCTTCAATTATGTAAAAAAGCTCACGCCCAATTCGATCCATCCGGATGGATTTATAATTTATGGCAGCAGGGCTTCATCAGCTAAACCTGATATAGAAAAATGGCTAAAGAATATAAATGTAATTAAGTAAAACAGATATGATCCGAATTTTTATACTGGTAGCTTTTGCTATTGTATTTAATATCAATACCAATCTGAATGCCTCAAATATGGAAAATAAATTGACTCTTCTGCAAGAAAAAACTGTAACAATATCTGCCTTTGCGGCTAAGGGCGAACTGGATAAATTGAGTATAGAACTAAATGCCGGACTCGATGCCGGATTAACAGTCAATGAAACAAAAGAAGTATTGGTACATCTCTATGCCTACTGCGGATTCCCGAGAAGCCTGCAAGGTTTGCTAACATTGATGGACGTGCTCGAACAACGCAAAACCAAGGGCATAAATGATAATTGGGGACGCGAAGCAACTCCAATCACAGATAACGGCAATAAATATGACCGGGGCAAAAAGATTCTGGCAGAAATTGCAGGAGTTCCTGCTCCCGAAGGACGTCTGACTACCGGTTTTGCGGGATTCAGCCCCGAAATAGAAACCTTTCTCAAAGAACATCTTTTTGCCGATATATTCGAACGGGATGTACTGACTTATGCCCAACGGGAAATGGTTACAGTTTCCGTTCTAATGAGTATAGGCGGAGTAGAACCTATGCTTAATTCGCATATGAATATTTCTCTGAATGTCGGGATAAGTCCATCTCAATTAAAAGAAATGATTCAGATAATAGATGTAAATATAGGAAAGGACGAAGCTAGTGCAGCACAATCGGTATTAAGTAATATACTGGAAAACAGAAATATGAATTAATAAATATCTTCGAGGATACTAAAATAAAATTAAGTTCAATGAGTAAAGCAAGATTAATTCTATTGATTAGTTTAAGTATTTTAACAACTGGATACTGTAATTCAGCATCCCCACAAAACAACAATATGAAAACTTCAGCAAATAAAGAAACATATCAAATATTTCCGAAAGGAGATAAAATAAACAATGATTATTTCAGCGGTACAGCATGGTTAAAAATGCTTGCCACCGATCAGACAAATTTTGATGTAATAATCGGCAATGTCATTTTTGAGCCGGGAGTACGAAACAACTGGCATTCTCATCCGGGAGGGCAAATCCTCATTTGTACTCGAGGACAGGGATATTATCAAGAAAAAGAAAAACCTATACAGCTTCTTCAAAAAGGTGATATTGTAGAGATTCTGCCTGATGTAATTCATTGGCATGGAGCGACACCCGATAGTGAATTTGAGCATATTGCAATCAGCACACAGGCAAGTAAAGGTCCGGCTGTATGGCTCAATCCAGTAACAGATAAAGAATATAACAGTTATACAAAATAATATGAAAACAAGAAAACTAGGAAATGACTTAGAGGTATCGGCAATTGGTCTAGGCTGTATGGGAATGAGCTTTGCTTACGACCCACTACCTGATAAAAACGAAATGATTTCGTTGATTCACTCTGCATATGAAATGGGTGAAAAATTCTTTGATACTGCCGAAATTTATGGTCCATATACCAATGAAGAACTTGTAGGAGAGGCAGTATCTCCTTTTCGTGACAAAGTAGTCATAGCCACTAAATTCGGATTCAATATTGTCAATGAAAAACAAGCAGGAACCAACAGTCGTCCGGAGCACATACGCAAGGTTGTGGAAGAATCGTTGAAAAGATTAAAAACTGATTATATCGACCACCTTTACCAACATCGTGTAGATCCGAATGTACCGATAGAAGACGTTGCCGGTACAGTTAAAGATCTAATAAAAGAAGGTAAGGTTAAATATTTTGGCTTATCGGAGGCTGGTGTTAATACAATACGCCGTGCCCATGCAGAACAACCTGTTACTGCCCTGCAAAGTGAGTATTCATTGTGGTGGAGACATCCCGAAAAGGAACTGATACCCACATTGCAAGAACTGGGTATAGGATTGGTTCCTTTCAGCCCTTTAGGCAAAGGATATTTGACAGGTTCTCTTAATAGCAGCTCAACGTTCAGTAATAAAGATTTCCGGAGTATACTTCCTCGTTTTACAACAGAAGCACTGAAGGCAAATCAGGCGGTTGTAGATCTATTGGCTCAAATAGCCAAAGAAAAGAATGCAACTCCGGCTCAAATTGCTTTAGCTTGGTTATTAGCACAAAAAACATGGATTGCTCCTATCCCGGGGACAACCAAATTGCATCGCTTAAAAGAAAACATTGATAGTACTGATATCGAGCTGACTACTGAAGATCTGACCAAAATTGAGATAGCAAGTTCTAAAATTACTCTGACAAAAGATCGTTATCCGGATGAACTGGAACGGACAACCGGATTGTAAATCTTATAGTTGTTAAGCAGTTTAATTAACAAGTATAATTGATCAAATCAAAATTAGATTAAACCCTAAACCATTTAAGGTTTAGGGTTAATTGAATAAAGCAGCAATTCCTTTTTTTATAGGACTAGCTGTATTTGGGACAAATAATCGGATACAGATTTTTTGCTAAGAAAATCCATGAGGACTAGAATCAATATAAAATTTTCCGTAATATTGGCAGAGATTTTATACTGTAAGAATTAAGTCATACATCAAATGATAAAAGTTATAGCCGAGGATTTTATTAAAGAAGAGTATTTAGATCTTGTAAAACCTCTTTATGCTGAGTTGGTTGCTAAGACCAAGCTAGAAAAGGATTGCATAGAATATAACCTTTATATAGATCAGGATGATAAAACTCATTTTATCTTCATTGAAGAATGGCCGGATCACGAAGCATTAGACAGGCACTGTCAAACGGAACATTTCAGACGACTTGTTCCTCTGATTAATAAGCACCAATCTAAAGAGTGTGAGTTTACCATTATGGAGATATTTCAGTAAGCAGAAAGATGGAGAATAAAGATATCCTGATAAAAACACAGGAATATATAAAAGAAACTTTTCTCAGAGAAGGAACAGGACACGACTACTACCATATAGAACGAGTAGTTATTAATTCCCGAAAGATTTTGCAAACAGAAAAGGCTGATGGCTTTTTGGTTGAATTGGCTGCTTGGCTGCATGATCTTGGCGATCATAAACTCCATAACGGAGTGGATAAGTCAGAAGAATTAATCAACGCATTTCTAAACTCGTTAGTTGTCGAACAGCCTATTATTGACAGAGTCATAGAAATAGTATCTCAGGTTTCTTTCAGTAAAGGGAATAGACCATCCTCAATCGAAGCCGAAATTGTACAGGACGCCGACAGATTGGATGCAATCGGAGCAATCGGTATTGCTCGGTGTTTTGCGTATGGTGGCAGTAAGCACCGTATTTTATATAGCCCCGATGAAAAGGAAAAAGAAAGTTCAAGCATACAACACTTTTACGATAAACTACTTAAAATAAAAGGCTTGATAAATACAGAATCGGCTAAATTGATAGCTGCAAGACGTCATTCATTTATGGAAGAATATCTCGCTGAGTTTTACAGGGAAGTTCAGTAAAATAGAACAGTTTTCTAATACATCAATCTTTGTTTGCTGAAAGAATAACAAAAGAACGCTCTACTTTCTGACCGTTTTTGCTAATCGCATCTTCGGTTAACATTACCGACCGCACATTAATGAATCCCGAGCCGAAAAGGAATCTCTCGACATCTCCCGTTTCATAGAAAGTAAAACCTGCTTGAGTAAAAGGTAATCCTTCCCCAAAAGATTTACTCATAAAACTGATAGCAATAGCACCATTCCTTTCCAAAATGCGGTATATCTCATCAAAGTATCTCTGAGGATTATTCCAGAAATAAAGTGTGTTAACCGAAAAACAATAATTGAAAGAGGAAGACGGAATAAACGAAAAATCAGATTCAGAAGTATTGATAAATGCAACTCGCCCAGACTTCACTAATTCCTGATTATTTAAATTTGACTCATCTACCATCGCCTGTGAAATCTCCACACCTTGATACTTCAAAGAGGTTTCTCTTTCGAACAGATAAGATAAATGCATTCCGTTTCCAAATCCTATTTCAAATACTTTCGAGTTCGGGCGGATATCAAGAGTGTTTATGGTTTCAAATATCATATTGCAATTCGATTGAAACATATTCTCTCCTATTTGACGAGCCTCAGCACCTTCAGGACACCGCAATTGTTTAGATAACTCTTCATTACTGTATTTCATTTCCAATCTTTTTTTTAGAATATCAAAAGTACTAAACTATCAGGAGAGTCAGAATCGCATTACATAATGATTTAAAATGTACTCTATACCTATAAGTAGGTATAAATTTAGCGAATGGGCATAAAGCGCAGACTTAGTTGATATCAACTCTTTGCAAGACATCATAAAATACAACAGTAAGATTGATACACAACAAAAAAATGTGAGCTTCTCTTAGTCTGTATTTGAAAAGAAATCCAGATAAAAGCTTTTTTAATGAAAGATCTAAAAAATGTTATTTACCTTTGTGTTTGATTTGGTGATACAATTAATATCCATTGATTGTGTGAAAAGGGAATCCGGTGAAAATCCGGAGCAGTGCCCGCTACTGTAAGTTTCATTGATAGCCTCAAAACCAATCTTCAAGCCACTGTTAATTAAAAACGGGAAGGCATTTGAGGTGAAACAAGTCAGGAAACCTGCCAGATTATTGTAAATAAACATATTCCCGGGGTCAGGAATAAATTGTCTCATTATTTTAAGTACACTTTCTCTGAATGAAAAAAAGAAGTTACGGACACCTCCATGTCCTAATGAGTGGGTTGCTATGCCTGCCTATGTTCTATGCGTCTACAATTCATGCACAAACAAGCAGTATCACCGATACTGTACACTCCATCAAAGAAGTAACAGTATTAAGTAACAAAAAACAGGACATTAAAGTAACCCGTTTAAATGTACCTCTTACTTATTTACCGGTTTCTGTCTCTACAGTTTCTAATACAGTATGGGATGTCAGAGGAATAACCCATATTCAAGATGCCATAAAATTCTTACCGGGAGCGCATATGCGTACAGTCTATGGAGCGTACCAAAGACTAGAGGTCAGAGGTTTTGATGTTACCCCGATTATGATAGATGGAGTAAAGGATGAAAGATTTGTTCCACCCGGAAACTCTGCGCCTTTTCCGGATTTTGCATCTGTTGAATCCATGGAGTTGTTAAAGGGACCGGCATCGGTTTTACACGGACAATTTGCTGCAGGAGGAATACTTAATGTCGTACGCAAAGCTCCTTCGGTCGAAAACATTCTTAATACACGGTTGACATATGGATCGTATGACAACAAACAAGCGATGATCGATTTCGGTGGTTCAATATACAAATCACTGAGATACCGAACTGTATTTAATTTTTCTGACAACGAAGGATACAGACATACAAATGACAAAAGACTATCCGGTTATATGGCTTTAGCTTATGACATCGACAGTAAGCAGTCATTAGAACTGCGGGGAGGGTTCAACAGGGATAAATATGGCACAGATGTAGGCTTGCCTCCAACAATGTCGAATGACATTTACAATGCCGATGGGAATTTATATCTCTCGAAAGGAAGCTCATTAGCCGGATTAAACAGAAGAGCCAGATATAATAATGAATCCGATCTGTTCATTAATAATGGAGTAAACATATCGGCCAGATATACCAACCAGATTTCACAGGCCTTCAACATCAATGAATATCTTACCTATACTTACGATATCTTAGACTATTTCAGTACAGAACCTCTTAGTTATCTTACAAGCAACAATCCTATTTACAACCATTATTACAATGTGTCTCAAGCAGATGGAAGTATCGCAAAGAAATACATCAGTCTGGATACCGTACAATTAACTAATCCTTTAAAATTCGCCCACAAGTCTTATATGATAAACAATCAGCTGGAGATTTCCGGTAAACTGAATTTGGGAAGTATAAAGTACGAATATCTGGGCGGATATGCTTTTGTCGGATATTTCAGGCACTCGTATAAAGGCTATAACAAAGCTCCGGCAACAGATCCCTTAAATAGCAGCGGAGATGTATATGGTCCCGGACTTTATTCGAAGGTATCTGTTTATGATCCGCAAAGTATGGGTTATATGAAAACTAAGTTCAGCAAGGCTTACCCCTCGGAAATGTATTTGCATGGAATTTATCTCCAGAATATATTCGAACTAAGCAAACAACTTAAATTGATGTTAGCGGGGCGTTACGATTATGTAGACTATAAAAAGACTATAAAAGATGACGACGTCACTGATGGCAAATGGAAATACGACAGAACACAACCTTATGTGTCAACCCAGAACTCGGCGTTTACATACCGTGCAGGACTAGTTTATCTGCCTATTGAATCACTGTCTGTATATGGATCTTTCTCGAACTTCTTCCAGCCATACAGGGATTTTTACAGCGAAAACACAGTTTATATCGACTCCGATGGTAATCGTTATGATCCGCAGAACAGCAAGGAAACATTCAAGCCCCAACGAGGATATCAAGGTGAAATCGGAGCCAGATATTCATTCAAGAATATCTTTTATGCTTCAGCAAGTGCTTATTATATAAAAAGAACCAATGAGAAAAAAAACCTGACAACTATTACTGAAGAAGGGGAAGACAAAGGCAAGTCTGTTGTCGGGCAGGTTGGAACAACCACATCGAAAGGTTTTGAACTGGAAGCAGGACTAAAGCCTGTAAAAAACCTTTCTCTCGCATTTGGATACACATATACCCACGCAGTGGTAGGAGATATAAAAAAGACTATTTATCTGGATGTTGAAAACGACAAAGATGTACAACTTGCTTATGTTCCGCGTAATATGTTTTATACAACTGGTGATTATTTATTCTCATCGAATTTGTTAAAAGGGCTACAATTGAATTATACAGTTTCGTATACAGACAAAATGTATAGCAATCTCACTAAAGACGTTACTCTTGCATCTCATGTAATCACAGATTTAGGAGCATCCTACAAGCTAAATAACGGAGTGACAATCTCGGCGAATTTGAATAATGTCTTTGACAAAGAGTATGCTACAAATACATACGGACGACAAATAATTCCGTCTATAGGCCGAAATTACATGATATCACTGTCATATAGCTTAAAGTAAATGATAAAGAAGCTATTATATAAGTTTCACAGAATACTGGGTACACTACTCAGTATTCTGTTTGTATTATGGTTCCTTTCGGGATTTGTAATGATATATCATAACTTCCCCAAGATCAGCAATTCTGAGAAATATAAAGGATTAGTTGCTATTGATATACATACGTTACACCATTGCGACAGTATTTTATCTGCACTGAATTCCAATAGCAATACCGAATATTGCATATTAAAAGCTAAATCGGATGGTAATTTTCTGATTGAAACAAAAGACAAAGACAATACGTATCTGACTGATCAGAACGGAACTTTCGGCGAGAGATATACTTATTCAGAAATATACAACTATGCATCAAACCTGAATACCTCTACGATAAGCAGGATAGACACAATCCATAGTTTGGATCGATGGCTCCCGTACGATAAGTACATCATCGATTTTCCCGCATATAAATTTCACTATAAAGATTCTTTACAATCCGAACTTTATGTATCCTCTTTAAGCGGAGAAGGTATACAGTATACCAATTCCGACAACCGCTTCTGGGCATGGATAGGAGCTATTCCCCACTGGCTTTATATTGCAAATCTAAGACATAATACCGACTTATGGAAAGGTATTGTAATCTGGCTTTCAGGTATAGGTTCTTTGCTATGTATAACAGGACTGATAATCGGATTCAGATCATTTTACAAACGATACAAACAGAAAAAAGAGATAAGCAGCCCCTATAAAAGATTTGCATACAAATGGCATCATATTCTGGGATTTATCTTTGGTATATTCGTTTTCACGTTTGCATTTAGCGGAATGATGTCTTTACAAAAAGTCCCGCAATGGATAATAAAAACATACAACACTGATTTGCAAACAACTGCGACACTCAATCCGTTAAAAAAACATCCGCTTGAGTATGCACTCAACTACAAGACTGTATTGCACCAATATGCAGGAAGTATCAAAAAACTGGAATGGGCATCTTTCGGCGATTTAGACTATTATAAAGCTGTTATCGGCGATAGTATGCATTACATAGATGCCACCTCTGATCGTGTAAAACCTCTGTGTTTATCACAGCATGACATCAAAAAACGATTACAAGCCATTCACCCCGAACCGATAACTATCGAAGAACTTCACGATTATGATAATTACTACATCCATAAAAAGAATAAACTCCCGTTACCGGTATATAAAGTATCAGTAGCCGATAGAGATAAAAGCCTTTATTATATCAATCCTTATACAGCCGATATAAGTTATTTCAATACAAATACCAAAGCCCGCAAATGGACATATCAGGCATTACACAGCTTTAGTATAAAATGGTTATTGGATAGGCCTGTTCTTTGGAACATTCTGATGTGGACCACTATGATAGCAGGAACATTTATCTCTTTAACAGGATTATACCTAAGCTATAAGGCAATCAGACGTAAACTGAGAAAAAAGAAATAGCATTTAAATGAATAATAAGTCTATTTCTGATCCAAACCCAATGTATAGAAACTAGCTTTCAGCTCTTTCAAACACTGCAGGCATAAATATCCGGATACAACTTATATGCCAGAGCATCTGCATCTAAATATATCTATAGATAAAATATCATTATGCCTGCATTCAAACTCCTTTCTGCAACAAGGGCACCGCTTTTTCTTAAACAGGTATGACTTCTACAATAACATTATCACTTTCCCATCTTTTTATTCAGATCTTTGAAAGTCGATTTTATAGAAATATTAAGATCGCTTTCAGATTTACCTTTATCAATATCATTCCCGCCTTTACTTGAAGATTTTAACTTCTGAAGAGCCGATTTATATCTCGATTTTTCTTCTGCTGACATTGACGGCATATCGTTTATCTTACCCGAAATATAATCAATCAGTTTTTCGTTATTACAAACATTCAGATTGCAGGCTAATCCTACATCCTTAATCGTTTCATTAAACTGGGTCAGCATCTTATTTAGAGTTTGCTCATCGGCCTGCCAGTAACCTTTTCTTACAGTTTCTATCATTCGGGAGAGCATCGATTGGTAAGCATACAAGTTACCACTGTCTTTGAATCGCTGCTTGATATTCAGCTTGTACTTATCTTCGATATAGGTTTCATAGATCTGATTCCAATCATTATCACTCACCGATTCGGGCATAGTAGCCTCCCACCCCCAGAGATTAAACACCATCTTATTAATAAAGCGGGCTCCGGCATATCCTTCGTTTACCATTTGGTCAACCCACTTCGGATTCAAATAACGGGTTTTAAGCTCACGCCCGAGAAACTTTTCAAGAGTCTCCTGATTCGGAGCTGTCGGATCAATCATATTTGTCAGCATTACGGTAGGCGATTTCCCATCGAGTGTTCTGATAGCCATTGCCGTTGCCCCCAGATACTGGAACATATCATCATTATCTAGCAAAGCATACATATTTGACGACCTGCTGTGCAAAGCCACTTTTGTTCCTGATAAAGCATTTTTAAACACATTCTTCGAGAAATCTTTCGGTAAGTAGGTATATTCGTCTTCAACTTTAGTCCCCCAGAAACCTTGTCCGTACAAATGCCCCATCCTATTGAAATATATTTCTGCCACATCTTTTTCATCATCCCACGTGCCGGATGCCTGAACCGTACCGCTTACACCTGTCCCGTATGATCCCGATGGGCTTGTAAATAAACGAACGGATGCAATACGCTGTGCCAATGAATCATCGGCAACTCCCATTTTTTTCAATTTATCTTCCGATTCCAGAATATGCTGACGTACAAAGTTATTATCTTCATCTGCTGTTCTGGCTATAGAAACCGCCTTATCCAATAGAGCCATAAGCTCCGGAAATATATCCCGATACAATCCCGAGGGAGCGAAAACTACATCTACCCGAGGCCTTTTTAATTCCTCCTTGGGAATCAGTTCTAAATCCACAACCTGCTCCGAACTATTGTAAACAGGTCTTACCCCAAGCAGACTCAATGCCTGGGCTTCCATAGTCCCCTCGTTACGGATACATTCTACTGTCCATAGATTTATAGTTACTTTCGAAGGATACTCACCTTTGTTATCAGACCGATATTTAACGATCAATTCTTCGGCAAGTTTCTCTCCAAAGCTATAAGTAGATCTCGAAGGTATGAGTCTCGGATCAAAAGCAAAGAAGTTTTTACCGGTTGGTAGTGAACTTGGATTACGAATGGGATCATTACCCGTACCGGAACGAATATATTTTCCATTCAGAGCATCTATAAAAGAATTCAGTTCTTCTTCTCCCGATTTTATCAGGTTATTCTTTACCTCTTGCCTGAATTTGTTTCTTGCATCGCCGGATATGTCTTTTTTCATAGACATAATGGCATCAGTAGTACTTTCTATATACTTTTCGGGTGGAGATACTCCAAAAGTATGCAATCCGAATGGAGTTTGCTTTTCTTCTATTTCTTTGATATAATCATCTATTATTTCCAGGTTCTGATCGGTTATACTATCTATACTCAGATCTTTCAAGATACCCAAAGAATCGATCTTAGATACCAGATCGCCGTATATTATGCGGGATGCTATCGGGCTTTTGCTTTTTTGATCATAATATTTTGATATACTATTTTTTACGTCTCTCAACTCTGGGTTCAATGATGCTTTATCAAACGAAGGAGTCATGTGGTCTATTATTACAGCCTGTCCACGTCGTTTGGCCTGTAAACCCTCTCCAACATTATCGACAATATACGGATAGATATTCGGAATATCCATAATCAGGGCTTCGGGGTAATCGTCACGATTCAATCCGGCTTCTTTTCCCGGCAGCCACTCATGTGTTCCATGTGTTCCGATATGTGCTACAGCATCGGCTTTCAATCCGAACTTAAGGTACAGATAATATGCGAGATATTGATGTGGCGGAGGTACTAACGGATCGTGATACAAACTCTTTGCATTATCTTCCCATCCTCTTGGAGGTTGGGGTGTCAATACGATATTACCATATTTAATCATAGGTAAAACAAAATAGGTCTGCCCGTATTTATCAGTCCATGTCATCAACTGTGAGTCTTCGGGTCGCCCCCATTTATGTTCCATCTCAGCCCGTATTTTGGGCGACATATTATTATACCATTTCTTATATATATCCATCGGAACCAATACAGGCTCTCCTGTCTTCACTAATTTGTCTACTTCGGCAGGAGCCCACGACCCGATATTGCGTCCGGCATCCATAACCTTATTAAATACTGTCGCACTGTCTATCGGATTAGAGCCGGTATTATATCCCTCATGCTGAAGTCTTTTCAGTATAGACACCAGACTATTGGGTAAGACATTTAGATAACTTGCTCCGATATTTTCTTTTCCGGGAGGATAACTATAATATATCAAGGCTATATGCTTGTCTTTATTCGGCTTAGATTGCAGATTATAAATATTTCTTATCCGACCAAGAATAGTTTTCATCTGATAATCAACTGCATTTTTGATTTTGACATTATGGCTGACATCATCAAAAACAACTGCTACAGACGGGTTGATATAACCCACCAGCTCAGGAATAGCTACTAAATTTGACCGATTATATATATTGATCCCAATCAATGATTCTTCCCAGTCTTTCTGATTAGTGTCCAATATAATCCCATTAATGACCGGTATACCTAATTCTTCCAATACCTCTCTCTCCTGAGCCGGACGGATATTAAACCAACATCCCAAATTGAGTATAGCACTCACTTGAGGCATAGTATCGGAAGGTGTAAAATATCTTTTTAATGCTTCGTCTTGCTGGCTTCCGGGTTGTTGCGAGGTAAATACGGGCAGAACATTGAAGCCTTCATTTTCGATATTTTGTATAAAAGCATCCATATACAAATATTGGGCTTTGGTAAGATCACTTCTCCCTACTACCAGTCCAATCCATGGCTGAGACTCTTTCAGATCATGCCTTTCTGAAATAAAAGAACCGATGTTGGTATGCAACCTTTTATTCTTATAATTATAAATACCCGAAAACGGTGTCAGCTCAATATCTCCATAAGAACAATCGAATCCGAAATCTTTATTTAATTTTTGCAGAACGATATTCATTATATTATTTTCTCCACCATTTTTGAATGCTGCTAAAGTCCATTCATCAAAACGAACACCCCACGATTGCAACTCACTATCATACTCATGCGACATATTTAAGGCGTAGACCTTGGCCCCCCGATTGAGGGCGGATAACAGTTGAGCTTTCGCTTTGAATATATAGCCATTATTATGTAAGGCTATAAATATCAAATCGGAATTTTCGAAGAAATCGAGATCACTCTCATGATAATTAGAATAAATAAATTCCTGAAACTGACATTTTTTTGCAATATCCGGATATGTCTTTTTCAACAAATGCATACTTCGATTTACACTCGCACCAAACCCATCATCAACCAGAAAGCTGACTTTTGTCTGCGATTGAAGAATTGAGGATAAACTCAAAAGTAAAATAAAAAACACCAATTGTTTTATTTTCATGATAATGCAATCTAAGAACTCAAAACCTTATTTTATTCTATTGTGATACTTTATTTGTAGGACTAAAAGGTAACACCTATATCGATTTTTCTCATCACATTACCTTTTTCTTGCTACTGTAATTCAATACGTTAAAAACAAAAGGTTACAAAGGTTACTCTCTTTGTGTATATTTTCGGTTGTTACCCTTTTCTATTTCAAGCTCCGTTGTCTCCATCCTTTCATGGCCTTTGCTAATAGATAAAACTCACAAAAGAACCTGTAATATGGAATGAGCTCTACTTCAATTTCCGCCAGTAATAAGTTTCATAATCGGGAAGAAGTTCGGGATGAAGAATTTTCACTAAATCTTTCAAAATCACATCAGGTTTATATGCTCCGGTTTCCCAAAAATCATTTCCACCCTGCGGTTTTACTCTTTTATTGTTGATGTAAACATTGCCCGATCGGAATGCCTCAAATTCTTTGTAATGCTCACTCATCGACCCGAATTCATCAAGAGACGCTACCGTTCCACCTTTCAAGCTGATCCAATAAGGGCTGTTGCGATGATTCTCGTATATCTTTTCGAAACTACAAGGCATAGAAGTACTTACTCCCTCTATTGTTTTGGTATAAGCATTGGCATCTTTCAGCATAGCAGGCACATAACTCTCACCTCCGGGCACATACCACGTTCCTTTTATATCTTGGGCTATAAGTACTTGAGGAGAAACTTTTGCACTAGCAGCTAATCCTTTTACAGTATCATATCTTTTTACTATCTCGCCAAATATCGAATCAGACTCGATATTCTTACAAAAAAGTAATCCCATCATTTTTATCCATTCGGCTCTCGACAAAAGATCTCCTTCTCTCCAGTCATTATAAAAAACAGTGTGAATACCCACAGCTTCCAATTCTTTCTCCTTGATATTTTTACTATGGTCATTCTTTACGACAACATCCGGCATTAAAGATGTTATAAGTTCGACATCAACATTCAAACCCTTTCCAACTTCTTTTATCTTTCCTGCTGATATAAGGGAATTTACCTCTTCATCCCAATAATGAGTAATATTAGTTGTACCGAGAATTTTATCTCTCAGATTCAATAACTCAAGTGCTCCGACATGAGTAGATGATAGGCATACGATAGATTGTATGGGCACTCTGATTACCAAACCTCTCGATTCGGTATTTGAATCCAAAACAGTCTGTTTCAGAGCCAAAACATAAGTCGCAATAGTATCGCTCGCAAACGGATTGATTACATATACTTCTTTATGATCGGCAAAATTATTTATCCTTAGCTTCTTAGCAGACTTGACCTCAACCTTATGGTTGAAGTCAAGTGAGTCTTGTATACTCGACCTCTCTGTGTTTGGCTGAACCTGCTTATTGAAAGAGCAAGAAGATACCACAGTCAGAGAGGACAGAGCCAAAGCAATAATGAAATTAGCTTTCATATCTTTTCAACTTAGAAAGAAACAGATGCCTTTAATTGAAAATTACGTCCCGGCATATTATAACCGTCTTTTTCGGTATAGTTTTCGTCAAGTATATTATTTACAACCACACCTACACTTACTTTCTGTGTGACGGGGAATGATGTATTAAAATCGAAAACCAAAAATTCGGGATGCTTGATCAGCGAATTAGCCACTAAATCGGGTTGAGTTTCTTCCTGCAGCTTTTTCAGATCGGGACGATAGGTCGCTGCAATATAATTTTTCTCGATGCGGTGTCCCATAAAACGACCATTCAATCGTGCACTGAAGCCTTTATTCGATAGAAAATCAAGTCCGAAATTAGCATTCTGCTTCCTTACCGACCATGTTTTATTCCACACACCGTTGCTATAATCGTCATACAGAAACATCCATGTAAGATTTCCGTATAACTTAAGAGCAAATTTTCGTTCGAAAAGAGTTCCGAAATCATACGAAGCCATTACCTCAATACCGCTTTTCTTAGCTTTATCAGCATTATTGAACGTTTTATATTTCTGCCCATTTTCAGTATATAATTCTTCTACAATAAAATCCTGATTCCATGTATAGAAATAAGTAACATCTAAGTCAATACCCTGTTTAGGTTTGCTAAAAGATAATCCGGCATCAAGAGTTTGAGATTTTTCGGGTTTCAGCTCCGGATTACCGACAGTTATTGTACCATTGTATAAATACTCTCCGGCCTTCTGATAAGCATCAGGCATACTGAATGCTGTTCCGAAACTCGAATGGAAAGCTAATCCTTTCAGCATTTCGTACTTAAATCCTACATTAGGATTAATGATATTATAGCTTTCTTTTTTAGGGTCATTATCCAATCCCGGAGTTCTCTTCAGTTTAAAATCAATGTAATCGTAACGAGCTCCAAGTGATATATTCAATTTATCGTCTAAGAATTTCAGATTCGACTGAACATATACCCCCATTGCCGAATTTCGATAGTTCGGTTTATAAGCAGCTTTAATTACATCCCTATTTGAGAATGATGTCAGTTTGTTTAATTCGTTCTTACTATCCAATCCAAAAGCTATTTTGTGATTTCCCAATTGTATATTATCGTTAAGTGTATAACCATAAGTCTTCAATTGGCTATCTGTAGTAACATAGGCTGTATCAGAATTGGTATTATATGTCTGAGTACGGGAAGTTGAATAATAGGGTGCAAACAGAATATTATGTATTCCGGCTTTTCCTTTTAACTCAAATTTGGAATTGTTACGGGTGACGTCTTTTTTCTTTGTTCCGTAAGATGCCCATACGTTTCCTCCTTGCGGTAAGTCTTTACCTGCAAACAACATGTGAGTAAAATCCAATGACCAATTAGGGTTAAAATCATAACCGACACGCACCTTTCCGCTCAACCCATTATAAGTAGATCCGATCATACGTATGCCATAAGTATCTTCTCCGACAATAGCTTTATCGGTAGCCGACATATCCAGAATATTATGGCTCCCGATTTTATAGTTGCGTGCCTGAGACGAATAATCAAAGCTTGCATCGAATGATAAACCTCCTGCGACACGTCCACCGACAGTAAAAGCTCCTTTTGCTGACTGATAGCTACCAACACCAACTTTAGCAGTTCCTGTCAACTTTCCTTTATTCTTTTTGGTTACAATATTAACAACGCCTCCCATAGCATCGGATCCGTACATCGAAGAAAATGGGCCTTTAAGGAATTCGATCTGTTCGACATCACCCAATGATAGTGTAGCCATATTAGTAGTTCCGGCCGGCACTCCATCAATCAATATACTGGTATATTTACCTTCGGTAGGTTTAAAACCTCTGATACTGAAATAAGAATTATAACCGGGATATTCTATCACATCCACATTAACATATGTCTTTAACAGATCTGTCAGATTATTGATACCCGAAGCATCAATCTGGCGTTTATTAATCACCTCGATCTTATTCGGAAGGTCTTTCAGCAATGCCTGTGTTTTACTGGCATAAATCGTAACATCATTCAGTTGCTGTTCAGCAAGTGCATCGGAGTTTTGAGCATAGACTCCAATACTCATCACCGTCATTAAACAAACGGGAATAAAGGCTTTTTTCATTGTTTTAAGTATAATAATTAAATGATTCTATTATTCATTTTAAGATTGAATGCCAATAATTATCAGTACGAAGAGTGCCAAGTATATCTTCCAGTGAATAATAAATTTGTTCGGTTTTATTAAAAGATAACTTCCAGTTATCTTCAAATACCGTTATTATGGGGATACCTTCGCTAATATCGGTATTTACAAACCCGATACGCTCCAAGGCTCTTTCTGTCCAAATACGACGAATACCTTCCCCTTGAATTGTTACAAGGTGTGTATTCTCCTTATTCGACTTGAAGTTCCCCAACTGCATATCGAAAAAAATATTCTTATTACTGAAACATTCGCTTATCTTCGCACTAAGCACTATATCCTCAGGAATCCCTCGAATTAAACGACCTTCAGTGTTCATCAACCATATAGTGTCAGACCACTGCATAGCCAAATCCAGTTCATGAGTCGAAATCAATATTGCTTTTCCGGTTTTCTTTGCCAATTCGTTCAACATCCTCATCATTTCCACCCGATTAGGTAAATCCAGATGAGCAGTAGGTTCATCAAGCAACATCAAAGGTGTATCCTGTGATAAAGCTCTGGCTATCAGCGCCCGTTGCTTTTCGCCGTCGCTGAGGCTTGAATATATCCGATCGCCCCACCCTCTCAAAAAACAGATATCCAATGATTTATCTATAATCATCCAATCGTTTTCAGACAGCTTACCTAAATATCCGATATGTGGATAACGACCGTTAGATACAATATCATATACGGTCAGATTAGTTGCTTCTATCTGATCAGTGAGAACCAAACTCAGACTTCGGGCTCTTTCCATAGATGACATTTTTGAGACATCCTTCCCTTTTATCTGAATATCTCCACCCAACACTGATTGTAATCCTCCGATACACCTCATCAACGTCGATTTTCCGCAGCCATTTGCTCCAATCAATGAAACTAATTCGCCATTAGAGATACTTACAGAGATGTCTTTCGATACTATTTTCTCAGACTTTCGATCATTATAGCCTGTAGTCACCAAGCTTAACTTTACAATCTCTTCCTCGTATGGAAATATATAGTCATTCATCTTCCTGTCAATTAAAAATAGTTTTGCGGAGTTTTCTTCGTTTTATAATGATAAAGACAACTACAGGAGCTCCCATAATAGAAGTTACAGCATTGATAGGTAATATGATTCCATTACCCGGAAACTGTGTAATAATATCGCAAAACAACATCAGACAGATTCCGCAAAGCATGGCTCCGGGCAATAAAACACGATGGCTGGTTGTCCGAAACAGAATGCGGGTATAATGAGGAACCGCAATGCCGATAAAACTTATGGGACCGGTAAATGCAACTAGAGTTCCCGTAATAATACTGGTTATAAAAACAATAGTAAACCTTACTCTACGAATATGTATACCTACACTGCGGGCATAATTATCACCCAATAATAAAGAATTTAGGTATTTGGGCAAGGAAAGAGAAACGAGCAATCCGACCGACACAACCGGTATCAAATATTGAAGTTGATTCCATGTTGTACCATTTAAACTGCCAAACGACCATACGATATAATTTTTGATAATTTCCGGGTCGCTGAAATACTGCATTATAGCAACAATGGAACTGGTTACAAAACCAAACATGACCCCGATAATCAACACTGATACAATGTCTTTAAGCCACGATATGATAGAAGAAACCAAACAAAGGATTATCGAAGCGCCAATTATCGCCGACAACACCATTCCCCAATAGTTTGACGAAACAGATGCAGGTATAAATACAGGAAACAGTGCCGATATCATAACAAAGGATGCCACCCCCAGGCTCGCCCCGCTACTTATTCCTAAGATAGATGTATCTGCCAATGGATTACGAAAAAGGGTTTGCATCAGTAATCCGCAAGAAGAAATACCTGCACCAACAAATACGGCCGTTATCGCTTTAGGCAGACGAAAATTCAGAATAATATACTCCCATGATACATGAGATCCTTTGCCTAATAGTATATCAATAATATCAGCCATAGGAATAGTTATGCTGCCCAGCATAATATCCAAAAGAAAAAGTGTTATCGCAAGAACAGAAAGTACTATGTAAATAAAAGAGTTCATCAACTATATTTACCGTTTGTTACTCAAACTTCAATATGCTGGCAGGCTGCAGGTATTTTACATACTGCACACAGAATGGCTCTAAGGAAATACGCACTACCATATCCTGATGTTCGGCACAAATCAGGCAATATCATCTTTTATTTAAACAGATGTAAAAGCAGGCTATTTTTCTCGAAGACAAACCCCTATACCTCGAAGGCTTACCAACATTAATGTTTCGGCAGGTTTTCTGACTTTCCCTTTACCTTCCCGATTACTAAGATCATAATCAGTGGTGTAGTTATTTACATTCTTTACAGAATGGGATTACAGCAGCGGGTCTGTTCAGGATTTGCACCTGATTCCCTCTCATCGCTCAAGAATTAAGCGATTCACCAAAACGGTTACAAAGATACATAAGATTTTATAAAAAATTAAAAAAAAACATGAATTTCAGATGATGTATCATTTTATCAGTTAGAAGAGATTAAGCCTCTGATCACTCTAATTTCTTATTTATTCGGGAATAATGTCTCCATATTCTTTCAGTTAAATGCTATTTACTTATCAAATTTTTATATACCACAGTGTTCAACAATTCCTCTCGTCTTGGTTTTGCAATAGGTAGGGTACTGCCATTGATATAAACCTGCCCTCCTACTATTTTATGAATATGAGATATGTTTATCAGATACGACCGGTGTATTCTATAAAAATAATCTTTGGGCAGGATTTTTTCTAAAGAAGTCATTGTCTGATGGATTGTCAAAACCTTATCCCCAAAATATAGCTTTATATAATTCTGCATTCCTTCGGCATAAAGAATATCTTCCCATGCAATTCGTTGGAAGGCATCTCCTTGCCGGACATACATATCCATTATAGCTCCTTCATTCTCATTTTGCAATATGATTTGAGTACAGAACATTTCCTGAGCTTTCGATACAGCCTGAAAAAAACGTTGGAAAGCAATCGGTTTCATAAGATAATCTACAACATGAAGCCTGAATCCATCAAGTGCATACTCAGAATAAGCTGTTGTTATGATTGTCAATGGAGGCTTTTCAAGTGATTCTAAGAACTCTAATCCTGAAAGATGAGGCATATTGATATCCAAAAACATGAGGTCTATTTCTTTCTTTTTGAGTATCTCAGCTGCCTCTAATGCCGATGAGCAGGAACCTGCAACTTCAAGAAAGTCTAATTTGCTGATATAATTGGCGATTCCTCTTATTGCAATAGATTCGTCATCAACCACTAAGCATTTTAACTTACTAGGTATTATATGTTTTGAAATGAGTTCAGCCATTTTTATGTATTAATAATAAGTTTAGTTTGATATGTGGTCTCTGCTTCTTCTACAGATAAGTGATACCTGCCGAAATATAGAATTTCCAAACGCTGTTTTATATTCTTTAAACCTAAGCCGCCTGCATTATTTTTTGTAATAGGTAATACAGATTTAGAATTTTGGACATGTAGGAAAAGTGTTTTTTCCTTTTGTTCAAAATCAATATTGATATACCCTTTTTCAAAATCAGACTTCGAAACATATTTAAATGCATTTTCAATAAACGTGATAAATAGTAATGACGGTATCTCTGTTTTTTTATTTTCTATTCTCCACGAACAAGTAACTGTCAACTTTCCCTCCCAGCGAATTTCTTCAACTGCTATAAAATCTTTCAGAAATTGTATATCCTGTTCTAATGTTACATTCTGCTTATTTCCATTATATAACTGGTAACGCAATATTTTAGAATATTTAATCAACAGATCAGATGCCAATTCTACATCTGTTTGCATCAATATATGGATATGGTTCAATACATTGAACATAAAATGCGGAGTAACCTGATGCTGTAAAGTGAGTAGTTGATATTCAATAAGAGCTTTTTTTAGTTTTGTATTTTCCTGAAAAAAACACACCCCGCAAATACATATATTTATTGCTATTCCGGATGATATAAAGACCAATGCGTAATAAGTTGGCACACTCATATCAAAATATGCAGAGTGAGGAAAAATACCTTTTTTCTCTAAAAACGCAAAAGAATATAAATAAAGGCTGAAAATCAGTCCCACAATAATAGAAATACCAAGAAACTGAATAATAAAAATCACAACAGTTTTCTGCTTCATTGCCTTCTGGAGCAAAGTTCCACTAAGGTATGTTGTAACTGGAAAAACTGATATTAGTGTAAGGATAGGATATAATGTTGCTTCAAGTAAAGATTCTGTTTGTGGTATAATTTGCAACCATAACACAAAAAACAACATTATCCAAAATGCGAAAACAGTATAATTTTCCTTTATATAGCTTTTTATTGTCATACTACAAAATTAACGGATTAACCGATAGATATATTGCGATTCGTCAAAGGCAACCCTGTGATTCGTCAAATAAATTTCAGAAAAACACTCTCAAAAATGAACTTTGAAAAAAAAATCAGCTCAGCATGAATAAGGTGTTCTTTATAGTATTTATGGGTATTGGGTATGCAAGCACAAATAGCTAAATTATGTCAAAAATAGAATATTTTGGAAATTCATGCTATTCCCTGTCAGAAGGTGATAAAAGCAAGAAAGTCTCGCTACGATTGGATGGGGAACCGTGATTAATTTTAAGGATGAGCGGAGTGTCATATAAAAAAAACATTACTTACTTATTTAAACATATTAAAAATATAAAAATGAATATTAGACTATTGTTGGCTATATCACTTACTATAGCATTAAGTTCATTAAATAATCTGCATGCTCAGTTCTATGCAGGTTTGTCGGGTGGATATACGGATAATTCATTATCTGCAAGTACCGGATACCGCTCTTTTACACGTTATCAGCCCCGGGGAGGGTTCGTATTAAGTGTTCCGATCCAGTATCATTTCAACGATTGGTTTGCTTTGGGAGCAGACTTATCATACATTCAAAAAAATCACAGATGGGAACGCACCGGACTTCTGTCAGGAGTATACCAGAATACAACTAATTCTTATTTACAATTACCATTAATGGCACATTTCTCCTTTGGAGGGAGATCTCTCAGAGGTTTCACAAACGTAGGTGGCTATGGTGGTTATTTGCTTAGGAGAAATATAGAAGGCACGATGCTGGATATACATATGGATGATTTTTATAGTTATAAAGAAAAATTCCAGTTTGACAAACGCCGTGATAATCGTTTTGAGGTCGGTGTCTTTTGTGGGTTGGGTATAGAATATTCATTAAACAAGACTTCTAAATTTTTTATGGAAGCCCGTTACTATTATGGTCTTACCGACTTACAGAAAAACTATATGAATAACCAATCACCCCGCTATAACAATACTATCGGCTTTCAATTAGGATGCATGTTTAACATATCCTCTTTATTAAAATCCAATTAATCGTTTAAAATATATTTATTATGCAACATAAACTATATGTATTAGTTATCTTCGTTTGTGGATTCCTATTCAATTCCTGCCGAGACGATATGGCACAGTCGAATAACCCGGAGGATTATATTGTCATTACCTACGAGCAGATATTTGAAGCCTATTGGAATGGCATGAATAACAATTATGTATTCTGGGATATTGAAACCACAGACTGGGATGCTATCCATACAAAATACAAACCTTTGTTCGCAAAATTGGATATCGATAATCCCAAAGATGCAGAAAAAGCTCATGAATATTTCACATCTATTTGTCAGGGCTTGATCGATAGCCATTACAAACTGTCTTTTATTAACGAGATTTTACCATCTATAAATCCCGGATTATTACGCCTGCAAAACAGAGACAATTTCCATGAACCTCTCGAAAGTGAACACTTCATAAATACTATTCCATCTGTATATCTGTCTGATGGGTTGGTAAGAAGCAACGGGGAGAGCGAAATCGTTACAGGAACCATCAATAATGATATTGTCTACCTGCATTTTTCTGACTTTCACCTGGCTGAGTATTATTCACAGGAAAACGATGATTTTATCACACCTGTATTGGATCACTTTTTTGATAATATAACTACCCTACCCAACCTGAAAGGTATTATTTTAGATATTCGAAGCAATCTTGGAGGCGACTCCGACGATTTAGACTTATTACTTGGGCACCTGATCGAAGAGCCGATGGTATTTGGATATTTACGTTCTAAACAAGGGGAAGGACGCCTCGATTATTCACCCTGGATCCCATTTAAAGTTAGGCCTCAAACAGGAGCTATAAATATCAGTGTTCCTATTGTCGTTCTTGCCGATATGTATTCAGCCAGCATGGCTGAAATAACAACACTCGCGGTTCAAAGCTTGCCTAATGGTTATTTTTTAGGAGAGCGCACATACGGAGCTACAGGTCCGGTGGCAGAAAATACGATCTATAATGGGGGACAGTTTAAAAATCCCGTTTTTTCAGTATACATTTCTTCGCTAATGTTTAAAGATATTCAAAATATCAGTTATGAGGGTATAGGCATAAAACCGGACATAGAAGTAAAATATGATCAGCAAGCAATTAACAATGATAGGGATACCCAATTGGAAAAAGTGATTGAGCTGATCCGGGAAAAAACAGATTAAAGTAGCATAAAATAATACTACATAAGATTATTCAGTCATTCTTTTATTATACAAAAC
Source organism: Indolivaga capnocytophagoides (assembly GCF_036511535.1). Taxonomy (GTDB): domain Bacteria; phylum Bacteroidota; class Bacteroidia; order Bacteroidales; family Dysgonomonadaceae; genus Dysgonomonas_A; species Dysgonomonas_A capnocytophagoides. The sequence continues at coordinate 1,502,359 of NZ_AP028867.1, forward strand.
CCTTTATTATCATTTACACCAATTATATTATATAGACATCTAATATATTAAGATTTTAAACTTTGCCGCTTTCCCTTGAGTTAAGCGGCTTTTTTTGTCCCCTTAAAACAACAAAACAAAGAAAAAGAAATGCAATATATGATCAAACGAAGCAATATCAATATCCGCGACCGTGTTGTAGAAGATACCCCTGAAAATAAAATAGCCCCTGCCTCTCAAAGCGAACGAACAACATAACCTTCTTTAATGTAGTCATCTTACATGGTCTATTATTATCCAGCCTTACTTACTGACATTTAATCCGTGTCTTATTTCATAAATCATATAATTATTGATTATAAGAAAATCCTTATATTCACTATCTAATTTATCCAATAGATGAAAAGCTTATTTTTTTTATTTATATCCCTTATTTCTATTATATGCACACATAAGAAAACAAATCAAGCTATTATTAAATATAAAATGTTTTGTGAAGCTTTTGAGGAGGGAAGTTCTGCACCTTACTTCGTAGTATTCACTGTAAAGAATAAAAACACAGGTGAAATAAAAGAAATATGCGAAGAATCTCCGGTTCTTGATGGAGCCTTACATATTGAACACAGTAAGCCATATACCTATTCCTTTGATATGACAAAATATAAAGATCGTTACTTCGAGTTTTCCAATCAAAAAGCTTTAAATAATATTGCATTTGACAAATACGATTCTGAAGTGCTTGATTCACTAAAGCAGGCTTTCAATGTCGATAGTTTTATGTCCACAGTAAAAAATGCGACTGCTGAAAGATTCACCTTCAATAGAAAAGATATACAAAAAATGACAGCACATATCTTATTTGATTATGGTGTTATTCTATCAAGAGGACGTGTAGCCGGGAATACATCTGGATTCGCCGTTTATAGTTCCAATAATAAGCATTGGATGTGGAATTAATTATTTAAGAACAAAGGTATTTCTTTCGGAATTACCTTTGTTCTTTTATTTTACTTAACACAATGCCCCAGCTATACCAAAAGTAATAAGCATTATACTATGAGCAATCTCTTCTTAGAAAATTAAGGATTCAATCCAATTTATATCTCTATTTTTTATTTTAAGTTTTTATTTGCTTCATAGATAAAAGCCGTTAACGCCCTTTTTCAATTTATTCCATTCTATAGGATCATGTCCTGTTACAACCTTTGCATTGGTTTTATCTGCAATCGCTCTTAATTTGGCAACAGATCTGGCTGCATCTTGTGCAGATGTCAGAAATCCGGGTAAAGCTTTATCTTCCCAGTGATCTGTAGTATAAGCTGCATCAGCAGTTAACATAATGGCACCAGCCTGAGGCAGATTTACTATAAAACTACAATGTCCGGGTGAATGTCCGGGAGTCGGAATCATAAGAATACTATTATCCCCCATAACATCATATATATCGTGATCATTGATATTGATAATATCCCAATCAAGATTTGCTCTGTCAAAATCATTTCTTATATATCCACCTTTAGCAAACCAATCAGCTGTATAAGCATATTCATACTCCTTTCGGTTTACAACATGTGTTGCATTAGCAAATCGACCAATTGCACCTGTATGGTCTAGATGAAGATGTGATTGAAGCACAAACTTCACAGAATCATGATCAATACCCATATTTTTGATTGTATTATAGCAGCCTTCCTCTTCTGTCATTTCGGGCCAATATACATCGCATATATCTCCCCAATAGTTACGAGCATCTGTTGCGCACTCTACCGCATTTCCTCCGTCAATAATAATATTACCTTTAGGATGCTTGATGAAAAACCAAGGCACAGGGATTTCATATGGATCTAAAGAGGCGTTCATTTTGATGTTGTTCTCTTTGCACTTCAACACACCGGTATTGAACATATAGAGCTTGATTGATTCTTCGTTATTCATTTTTAATAAAAAATTTAATTATAAATAAAATCTAACCCCGAGCAATGAGCCATAGCATCGGGGTTAGGTTTTTTCACACATCTATGACATCATTAAGATTGCCAGATTTCTTCATCCGTAGGAACATGGATACGTGGTGATAGTGGAGCTATACGTGTTATGTTCAAAAGGTGTTTGTATGTAAAATTTTCTGAGATGGAGTTATTTCCCCAGCTTCCGCAACCTAGGGTATTTGTAACAGCAAGTCCGTTCTGTAATGATCCTCCTGCAGTTGTTGCACTTGGAGCGTTCACTATTAAGCGGGAAACAAACAACTCACTTCCGGCTTTGATAATGTTAGCCTGATCATTAGAATGTATTGCTGCTGAATGTCCGCTTCCCTCAAGATTCAAGTTTGTCTTTGCAATCTTAATTGCTTCTTCGAAGAAATCGTAAGGGAAAGCAGCCAGAACAGGACACATTTTTTCTTTGCTAATAATATCTTCATGTCCTACACCTTTGGCTTCGACAACCATCACTCTTGTTCCTTTAGGAATTGAAATACCTGCTTTTTCCGCGATAACGGCAACATCTTGTCCCACAATGTCACGATTGATACTTCCGTCAATGAATAACGTATTTACGAGTCTATCTCTGTCCTCCTCAGGAATAAAATATGCTCCATGACGACTAAAAGCAGCAAATACGTCTGCTTTTTCCTCTCTGGGATAAATTATACTTTGTTCTCCGGAACAAATGATTCCATTATCAAAACTACGTCCTGTAATTACTTTTTCGGCTGCATCATCCAAGTCGATATAACGGTCGAGAATAACTTGCACATTACCTGCTCCCACTCCAAAAGAAGGCTTTCCTGAAGAATATGCAGACTTCACCATTGGCATACCTCCAGTAGCTACAATCACATCGCATTCTTTCATTAACTCTTGAGTTTTATCTATTGTTGGATCTTCTATTATCTGAATCAAATCTTCAGGAACACCGTGTTCTACAATTGCTTCTTTTATCAGTTTCACTGTATAAGCACAGCAATTTTTAGCTTTAGGGTGAGGTGATATAATGATTGCATTCTTAGTTTTCAGTGCAAACATAACTTTTGACATAACGGTAACAACAGGATTTGTCATTGGAATAATGGCAGCAACAACACCAATCGGTTTAGCTATTTCAATCAGGTTTGTAACCTCATCGATACCAATAATACCCATTGATTTTTTGCTTTTTAAATCTTGCCATAAAGCTTTTGATTTGTTCAAAACTTTAGCTTTCTTATCAGGATAGTTTCCCATACCCGTTTCACTATGCCCCATACGTGCCAACTCATCAGCATTATCATACATAGCCTTTGCTGTAAGTTTTACTACAAGATCAGCTTTTTGTTGATCAAAATACTCATTGTAGATAAACTGTGCCTTTCTGGCAGCAGCAACCATTTCTTTAATTTCCATTGTTTTTATAATCTTTAATGTAACTCTTTAAAAACTGCTCTGATATCTTCTGTAGAAAAAGGAGTGTAATTGTTTGCAAGCAAACGTTGTTGAGACTTTTCAACATTTTCGGTGAAAGTATCGATATCGGTTTCTGTCATACCATACTCTCGAAGAGGTTTCTTCGGCAACATTTTACCTAAAACAAAATCGAGTTGCTCATAAACATTGTAAGTAGATGTGTGTAGACATTCTGCTAATATCTGATTCAACTCAACAATTCTTCCTGCAGGATTCTTTTCTTGATATACCTTGAATACTTTAGTGAAAAATTGATAATTTGCCTCTCCATGTGGTACGTGATAGGTTCCTCCAAGCGGGTACGAAAGAGCATGCACTGCTCCAACTCCCGCATTGCCAAAGGCAATACCTGCATAGTTACTGGCTATTAGCATATCTCTTAATCGTGAAAAACGATATTCGTCTCCTTGTTGAGCAATATTCCGGAAAATATCCAGGCTTATACAGATGGCTTCTTTACTAAACAATTGACTATAAGGAGTCGCTTTAGGTGATACATATGCCTCTACTGCATGAATGAGGGCATCGATTGCACTTGCTGCATAAAACCTGAATGGCAATCCTCGCAATAATTCAGGAATCAAAACGGCATCGTCTGCTAATAAAGCATCATCGGCCAGTCCCATTTTTGTGTGTCTTGATTTCAGTTCAGCAATAGAAATATTAGTTACTTCGCTACCTGTACCACAAGTGGTAGGTATAATTATTAGTTGCTTGTCTTTTTCTATTGGAATCTTTCTTTCAAAAGCATCACATACATTGTTTACATCTTTCAGAACAAACAATTTAGAGATGTCAATAACAGTTCCTCCCCCTATTGCTATAATGCGCTTGCAATTGATAGCACGAACATCGTCTAGTATCTGATTCATCATTTCATCAGATGGTTCACCTAGTCCATACTTCTCTTGCATAATGTAATGACAAGCAAGATTGAGAGGTTTCATAAATGGGATGAATAGGAACTCGTTGGTTATAACCAAATCATCTTCCCCGAGGTTGAATTCTTTTGCAAAGTCAGCAAAACTATTGAATTCATGAAGTCTTGTTTTCAACTTAAATAACTGCATACCATATATTTATTAATATCTTTACAACAGTTTATTCTGCTTAGGTATGAGCATAAAAAGCCATATGTTAAAATATAACACCTTTGCATTGAGCAATGTATTGCCCAAAATGATATGACTCGATAATAAAATTATCTAAGCCAAAAGACTCCCATGCAAATTATATTCTTTGCATACCTAAACATTGCGGACACAAAATGTCCTGAATTGTGATTTAAAAAAGTGCATATCAAATATTTCTAATCCCCGAAATATGAGACAATGACTATCGTGGCAGGTCTTCTGACTTGTTCCGGATTTTGCAGTCTTCCCATCTCTTTTATTTAGACAGTGACTTATTGGTTGCAAAATCCATTCTATTTGGAACTTACAGCTGAGGGTACAGCTCCGGATTTACACCGGATTCCCTTTTCAATAACTATTTCAGATGCGAAAGAGTTATCACCATGACGGATACAAAGGTACTAAAACTTTATGAAAAAAGTATTTTTTCATAAAGTTTTTATCTGTTTATCAAATTGTTAACTCGAGATAGCAAAATGACTGCTTCTCGGAAAAAAAATCATATAAAGTGATATGAACAAATAGGCTTACTAACTTAGGAATATTTCTGAGATATTTTTAAGCCAATTATTTCTAAGCAAAGAAACGATAGTAAAAAATAATAGCCACAAACTGAATTTTGTGGCTATTATTAGTGTGAATTAAAACTCTTTTCTTAATTCTTTCGCAGCTTTCACCATATTCTCAAGAGCTTCTTTGGTTTCATCCCATCCTCTTGTTTTTAGTCCACAGTCTGGATTGATCCATAATTGTTTTGCTGATACTACCTTGATTGCTTTTTTTATCAGATCGTCCATTTCTCTCACATTTGGCACACGTGGTGAGTGAATGTCATAAACTCCGGGACCGATGTCATTAGGATATTTAAATTCAGCAAACGCATCCAGTAGTTCCATTTGAGAACGTGAACATTCAATTGTTATCACATCTGCATCCATTAAAGCGATGTGTTCTATAATATCGTTAAATTCAGAATAACACATGTGTGTATGTATCTGTGTTTCATCTTTAGCGACACTTGCTGACAAGCAAAAGCAGTTAACAGCCCAGTCTAGATATTTTCTCCAATCTTCTTTACGTAGCGGTAAGCCCTCTCTTATGGCAGGCTCATCTATTTGAATAACCTGAATGCCTGCTTGTTCCAGATTCTCAACTTCTTTTCTTATAGCCAACGCAATTTGTTTACAAGTCTCTGAACGAGGTTGATCGTTCCTCACAAAAGACCATTGCAGAATAGTCACAGGACCGGTCAGCATTCCCTTAACAGGTTTATCGGTTAAAGCATTGGCATATGTAGTCCAATACACAGTCATTGGATCAGGACGCGATACATCTCCATATATAATGGGAGGTTTCACACAACGTGAGCCATAACTTTGTACCCAGCCATTTTGAGAAAATGTAAATCCGACTAATTGCTCTCCGAAATACTCCACCATATCATTACGCTCAAATTCACCATGTACCAAAACGTCTAAGCCAACTTCTTCTTGCCATTTTATCGCCTTTTGAGTTTCGGCTCTTAACAAGTCGTTATACTCTTTTTCAGATAAATTGCCTTTCTTAAATTGTGCTCTCCATGAACGCACCTCTTTAGTCTGAGGAAAAGACCCGATGGTGGTGGTTGGAAACAGAGGCAGATTTAATATTTCTTGTTGTTTCTGACGACGAACAGTGAATATACTCTGACGTTTACTGTCATCGACAGATATATTTTTGATTTGTTTTTTTACTTCTATGTTATGGATCAGACTCGAGCTTTGTTTGCTTTGAATCGCTTTTTTATTTGCTTCAAGTTCTTCTTTCGAGTGTTCTGATGGAGTTTCTTGCAGTAAATCTTTTAGAACAGATAACTCTTTTACTTTCTGTTCGGCAAAAGCCATCCATTGTTTGATCTGGGGAGTCAGTATGTTTTCTTTAGTTTCCAGCTCCAAGTCGTAGGGAACATGCAAAAAAGAAGATGATGCTCCGATCAATACTCGATCTTTTCCAAGCTTATTAACAACTTTATGGATTGTATTCAATGAATCTGAAAAATCATTTTTCCAAATATTTCGACCATCTACGATACCTAAAGAAAGTTTTTTGTTTGTCGGAAATGACGTTAGAATAGAATCCAACTGTTGTGGACAACGAACTAAATCAATATGTAAAGCATCAACAGGTAAGTCAAGAGCCAGTCCGGTATTATCTTTTAACCCTTCGAAGTAAGTTGTCAAGATGATTTCCAATTTGGGACAAGCATCTTTTATTTGTTTATAAACAATCGGATATAGAGATTTTTCCTTTTCATTTATATCCATAGCCAAAAATGGCTCATCTATTTGGATTGTGGTAGCTCCGGCTTCTTCCAATCCTTTCAGTATTCTGGTATATACCGGAATAAGACTTTCTGCTAAATCTAATCTGTCAAAACCCGATTCTTTTTCTTTTCCTAGTAACAAGAACGAGATAGGACCAATGATTACCGGTTTGGTTTCTATACCCAATGCTTTGGCCTCTTTATATTCTTCAAGAGGCTTGTTGTTGAACAATGAAAATTGTTGCTCTTTAGTAAATTCGGGAACAATATAGTGGTAGTTGGTGTCAAACCATTTGGTCATTTCCATTGCAATGATATCGTGACCGTTTTTCTGGTATCCACGTGCCATTGCAAAGTACAGTTCAATTTTGTCGTTTAGCAGGGGTGCATAACGTTTAGGTATTGCACCTAAAGTCATTGCTAAGTCTAAAACCTGATCATAAAACGAAAAATCGTTAGACGGAATAAGGTCGATTTTATACTCTTTTTGTAAGTACCAGTTCAATGCTCTGATTGAAGCTCCTTCTTTGAGAAGCTGTTCTTGGCTGATTTTACCTGACCAATAATTTTCGCAGGCTTTTTTCAATTCACGATGGCTACCAATGCGCGGATAACCGAGAATATTCGTTTTCATTTGTTTTTGAATTTAATTGAAAATTAAACGTTCATTTTTATTTGTAATCTAATGGCAGGTCTCCTGACTTCCACTGTTCTGCTTCCCTTCCCATCTAATAAATGTAGACAGTGGACTATTAAACAGAATTAAAATGGCTGTGGTTACAGTTGCGCGACAGTTCATGATTTACACATGATTCCCTATTCTCCTTTTGGCAAAGGCACCTATCGATTATTCAAACAAAATAATATACTTTTTTTAGATGTATTTATTTCCCCCAAATTTCTTGAGCTACCTCACAGACCAATGCTATTTTTTTCCATTGTTCTTCTTCAGTAAGGATATTACCTTCTTCGGTTGAAGCAAATCCACATTGAGGACTTAGGCATAAGTGATCTAAAGGAACAAATTTAGAAGCCTCTTTTATTCTTTCTTTTATTTGGGTTTTATCTTCCAGCTGTGGAAATTTCGATGTGATAAGACCGAGTACCACCTTTTTGTCAGATGAGACATATTGTAATGGTTCAAATCCTCCGGCACGATCCGTGTCAAACTCTAAATAATAGGCATTTACATTTTCTTTTCCGAACAGATTTTCGGCAACAGGTTCGTAGCCTCCAGAAGTGGCCCATGTCGAGTGATAATTGCCCCGGCAAACATGAGTATTAACAACTAAATCTTCGGGTAAATTCTCTATGGCCTTATTATTCAGATTTAAATAAATCTCTTGTAAGCTGTTTGGATTATAGTCTCCATTAGCCATTGTCTGCCAGAAATTTTTATCGCAAAGCATGCCCCATGTACAATCATCCAGTTGAATATTTCTACAACCTAATTTGTAAAACTCCAAGATGACAGCACGATAGGCGGCAGCTATATCTTCCAATAAATCATTCCTGTTTGGATAATACTCATTTACTTTTTCTTCGTTTTCGCCTCGTAATAATTCAGCATAAAGTTGAGATGGAGCAGGAATTGTTTGTCGTGCAACAACATCTCCGGAAATAATGCTTTGTAGAAATTTGAAATGCTCAAGAAAAGGATGGCTTGTAAAACGGATTTTACCATTCAAACGAGCTGAATCTGCCCGGGTTTCTTCTCCTTGAAACATATAGCCTTGCTTCATTATATTGTGTTCAACACCATCGAAACCCCAAAAGAAATCTAAATGCCAATAGCTACGACGAAATTCTCCATCCGTTGCAACTTTAAGACCAACCTCTTGTTGCTTGTGAACTAATTTTTTTATCTCTTCGTCTTCCACTTGTTTTAATTCTTCATGAGAGATTAGTTTCTGGAAGAATTTCTCTCTGGCTTCTTTTAGTCTTTCCGGACGCAAGAAACTACCTACAACATCTGCCTTAAAAGGTGCATTTTGTTTTAAATTCATAATTTCATTTTTTAATTAATAATCTATCAAATTTAGTATTTGTAAATAATATATCTATCTATAGATGTGTTTTTGGATAAAAATTCTATTTTTGCATAACGAGAGGCGCTTGATAGAAAAAAAAACTGACAAAAACCTTTTTTTTAGATATTTTACCTATGGAAAAGCTGGATACTACGGATATTAAAATATTAGGTGTGTTGCAAAAAGACTCGAAATTAACAACAAAAGAAATAGCTAAACTCGTAAATTTATCACCTACACCAGTCTTTGAACGTCAAAAACGATTAGAAAGAGACGGATATATTAAGCGATATACTGCTGAACTGGATCCTGAAAAATTAGGGTGTAATTTGATTGTCTTTTGTAGTATAAAATTGAAACAGCACACCAAAGAAAATGGATTTCAGTTTATGGAAGCTATTAATCAAATTGAAACAATAACTAACTGTTATAATATTTCGGGAGACTATGACTTTATGCTGAAAATTTATGTCCGGGATATGAAGCATTATCAGGATTTTGTACTCAACACCCTTGGTGAGATTGATGCTATTGGCAGCTTACACAGCACTTTTGTTATTGGAGAAGTAAAGAATACAAATTCTATTCCGATTTATAGGGAGTGAGAAGTTCTTCGATCTCATCCAAACCTTGTTTGTAGAAACTTGCTTTCAGGTCTTTTAAACATTGTAGGCAAAGACAACCCGGATACAATGTATCTATGTACGCTAACTCTTTTACAGAAAGATGAATTTGTGTGCATTGGCATGATAAAATATCGTTGTGCCTGCATTCAAACGTTTTACCACAACAAGGACATCTCTTTTCCATGGCTTTATGAATTTGTTATACCAATAAATGTAACAAATTATTTTCGGATACTGAATTCACAACCGCAATATTGTTGGTTATAAAAGTTATTTTCCAACAACAGAATCTTTCTTCTTTCAGTTAACCCGCCTCTACGCCAGTCTTTATCCCAAAATTCTGTATTATTGACAGACAAGGCAGCGGTATTTCCCGCATTAAGTATTTGTTCACGGCTTTTCCACCGTGAGCCTAAGAGGGTTGTACTAAACTTTTCAATCTGAAGTTTTGAAGCTAGTATAGCCGTAATTTCAAGCCGGATTGTAAAACATTGACTGCATCGTTTTCCCCTTTCGGGTTCTGCCTCTAGTCCTTTGACTTTCTCTAACCAATACTTATGATCATAATCGCCATCGATAAATCTAAGTCCAAGTGACAGGGCATAACTCATACATTCTTTTTTTCGTTTCAAATACTCATCCTTTGGATATATATTCGGATTAAAAAAGAATAGAATCGGCTCCACTTCATTATTACACATCCATTCGATAATGGGAGCAGAACACGGTGCACAGCAACAATGAAGCAAAACCTGTTCCATATTATATTTCTATTTTCAATTCTTTCTCCATACTGAAATCATCATCGTGAAGATGTACAACCTCCAATGTCTTCTCATAATTAGTCGATTTCTTAGAAAAGAAGTCATGTTGTGTAGTTTCAACATTCAGACCATTTAGTACGATAGGATTTACGTCACCAACTTCAAACCGAGGTTCAAAGCCCAAATTCATTAGAGCTTTGTTGCCATTATAGCGGATATATTCTTTCACTTCACCCGTTAGTCCAACATCACTATATACATGATCGGTGTATTTCAACTCATTTTCGTATAGCACATCCATGAGCTTGAATAAATTGTCTTTTATTTTATTCTTCTTTTTCTCATCAAACTTGTTGAATAACTCTTGAGCCAGAAGCCCTACAAAAACACCGTGAATGGACTCATCAGCCACAATCTTTTTGATAATATCACAACTGGCAACCATTTGTCCCTGACCACAAAGCCAAAGTGGAAGAAAGAATCCGCTATAAAACAAGAAAGTTTCAAGCATAACGGACGATGCCAAAGCCATATAAACATCTTCAGGCGGAGCATTTTCATTATCAAGTTTACGATAATTGGCGTCAATGGTTTTCGCTTTAAATTGCAATTGTTCATTGTTGGATGCCCATTCAAATATTTCGTCTATTTCGGATGTTGTCGCAACCGTTGTAAATATTGTTGAATACGATTTAGCATGTATCGATTCCATCATGCACATATATGATAGCACCGATTTATTTTGCAAACCGTCGATGTGATCTATTGCCTTCGGCATACCTGTATGACTTTGAATTGTATCCAAGAGAGTTAACCCACCAAGTGCTTTTTTGTATGCCTCTTTCATTTCAGGCGAAAGGGATTTCCACGAGTCAATATCTTTTGATGGGATGTATTCGGTATCTATCCAAAACTGCTTAAGATTTTGCACCCAAAACATTTCTACATAATCGTTTTCAGGTGTATTCCAGTTTACGGCATGGAATTGTTTATTTTTATTCATAATGATGTTTCTTTGGATTTATACTGAACAAGACACACATTCGTCGATAGTTGCTTTTCGTGTACGAGTATAGTACAGTGATTTCAAACCTATTTTATGTGCATAGATATAATAACGAGCTAAGTCGCGAGTGGTATCACTGCTTTTGGTATGAAGTATTGTAGAAATACCTTGATCAACATGTCGTTGTATAACTGATATTAGTTTCATCACCTTCATCTGATCCATATCATATGCCGACTTGTAAAAGAAGAAATTTTCATTCGTCAAATAAGGCATCGGATAAAAAGTGGTGCTGTCTCCATATTCTCGAACTTCGATAGTATCTACCACCGGCATTACCGAAGCTGTTGATGTCATGATATAAGATGAAGATTGATTTGGGGCAATAGCTAGCCGATAGGCATGATAAAGACCATGTTCCACAACTTGATCTTTAAGCTCCTTCCATTCTTTTTTACATGGTATGGCAATACCTTCAAATAAAGATTTAACCTTATCTGTTTGAGGTAAATATTCCAATTTTAAATACTTGTCAAAGTAGGTGCCTTTAGCATATTCTGATTTATCAAAATCTTTGAATGTCTTCTTTCGTTCTTTGGCAATCTCCATTGAGCGTTGCAACGAATAGAAATTCATCATCATGAAAAACACATTGCAAAAGTCAAGGGCCTCTTTGCTTTCATAAGAAATAAAGTTTTTTGCGAAGAAGCCATGCAGGTTCATAGCTCCTAAGCCAACACTGTGTAATTCTTCATTAGCTTTTTTTATCGATGGGACAACATCTATGTTTGAGATATCAGTAACCACAGTCAAAGCATCTATTGATATAGATACCGCTTCTTTTATTCGCTTGTTTTCCATCACTGTTGCAACGTTTAGCGAACCTAGGTTGCACGAGATTCCTCTGCGAATGATGTCTTCTTGGTAATAGTCGTTAATCTCCGACACTTCCGACAATTGCATAATCTCGGTGCACAGATTGCTGAATTTTACTTCTCCAATATCTTTCAGGGCATGTTCTCTATTTGCATTATCTTTGAAGAAAAGATATGGATAGCCACTTTCTTTCTGAGTTTGAGCAATCTTAACGAGCATTACACGCGCACTCAAACGTTTCTTTCTCACTTTAGGGTTATCAACCAGCTCGTGATACATTTTATTCATGTCCATGTCATCGAGATGTTGGCCATATTGGCGGAATACCGAATGAGGATAGAATATATAAAATGGTTCATCTTTTTCGGCGAGCTCCATAAACTTATCAGGAACAACAACACCAATTGAAAGTGATTTGATACGAACTTTTTCGTCAACATTGATCTTCTTACAATCTAAAAACTCTTCAATGTCTGAGTGGAAAATATTAAGATAGGCAGCTCCGGCTCCTGGGCGTTGCCCTAATTGATTGGCGTATGAAAATACATCTTCTAATAGTTTCATGATGGGTAAAACGCCGCTAGCTCGTCCTTCAACACCTTTAATGGCTTCGGATCGGCCTCTTAATTTTGATAGATTAAGAGCGACGCCCCCTCCGATAGAAGACAGCTTCATCGATGAATTAATGGCATAACCTATACTGTTAAGACTATCTCCAATTTCGTCAAGAAAACAAGAAACTAATTCACCTGATCTGCGTTTTCCTCCATTCAAAAATGTAGGGGTTGCAGGCTGATATTCTTGATTTACTAATAGTTCGGCAAATTTTATGGCTTGCTCTACTCTTCCTTGCCCAAGGTACAATGAAATGCAAGCAATACGATCTTCATAGCGTTCCAAGAACTTTTCACCACTATCGTCTCGAAGGGCATAATTCTGGAAGAATTTAAAGGCACTCATGAATGATGGAAAACGGAATTTTCGCTCATATATAAGTGCATATACTCTCATTATTTCTTCGAAAGTATATTGCTCGTAAAGGTTTTCGTAATAATTATTTTCGATCAGATAGTCTATCTTTTCTTTCAATGTATAGAAGAAGACCGTATTCTTATTTACATAGTCAAGAAAGTACGAACGTACAGCTTCTTTGTCTTTATCAAGTTGATAGTCGTCGTCTTTCTTTATCATTACCTCATTGTTGAGGAGTATCCATTTCTTTATTTGCATAATCTGTTACTTTTTGAATAAAACTATTTACATCACGATCCAAACCAGCGAGTTCGAATTTAAGTAATATTGGAATCTTATATTCTTGGGATATTGTATTAGCTGCCAGCGCAAAATTATTACCCCAGTTCATATTGCCACTTGCTGAAACAGATACAATATAAGGATGCCATTGTTCCATAAATTTGAGTGTTGAGAGTGGAGCCTTTCCTATTTGAGTGGTAAACGTTATTAAATGTCCCACTTCAGTAACAGCTATACCATCGTGTATTTTAACAAAACTCCATTTTGTCAGGAACCTCACTTTTTCGATAAATCGCTCAACATTACCGGTCTTACTGTCGTAATATATTGTCATCTCATAAGGATTCAATCATTTGATTTAATTCATTGGGCTGATAACCGATTATTCTCATCAATTCACCATCGTCATTTAATAATATAGTTGTAGGTACTGAACGCACCTTATATTGCATGGCTATTTCCGGATGATCGAATGGATTAATCGCTTCAAAAGAGACACTTTTCTCATTAAAAAAATTAGAAACCATAACGCATGGATTACAATCGTCCTTTTCGAATTTTATGATTTTTTTCATATTGACATAGTTTAATTATAGAAAGAATAAAGACAGTCTTAGATTAAGGCTATAGTCTATTATTTTTTTATATATGATTTTCTTTTTTTGCAATACTTTCTTTATTTCCCGAAAGAAAATATTTTATTTATTTGGCAGGTCTTCTGACTTACTTCATTTTCAAACGTCCTTCCCATTCAAAAACAGAATAGTGGTTAGAGAATTGTTCGAAAACCTTTGGTGAAGCTTACAGCAGCGGGTCTGTTCAGGATTTACACCTGATTCCCTTTTCATCATTTTCTAAGAATTTAGAATAATGACACCAAACATTACTACAAATATGAAACAATTTTTCGAGATAAAAGTTTTCTAAAAAGGAAAATGTTTATCTATTAATCATCACGAATATTTATCAAAAAAGAAAAGTTTATTCAAAAAAAATTACATATAGTTTTCTATAAGTATTATTTTTTTAGAAAAGTAAAATGGAAAAGTCATCCCGACTTCTCCATTTCAGGGGTCAATTCTAATGTCAAATCAGCTTCCCACAGCCAATTTGATGCTTCCGAGGAATTGAGTTCAAACCATATATACTAACATAAAAAAGCACATAGGTATTACACTCCCAAATATTCTCTTTGGGATAAAAAATACTCTTTTCTAAATGAGTTCTTTTCAAATAACTTTCATCAAGCAACTGCGAAATGACACAATCGTTCTCATTCCTGTTTTCTTGCAATAAGACATTCGAAATAATACTAATGTTCTTTGCCTCATCTCCCGAAGGCACAAAACTACTATATTCTGGCAGGTCTTCTGACTTACTCCATCTTTGAATGCCCTTCCCATTCATTATCCAATTTATGACTGATAAGTTTACCTCCTTCAATCTGCTATTACACAATTTTATTTTTTATTAGAATAAGTCTGAGTATAAAAAGACAGTAAAATATGCATCTTTTATGAGATATGTAATAATGGTATACAATACAGTAATTGATATAAGAATACTTTCATAAATACTTCGGAAATTTGCAATATGAAATAAATCAACACAATAATAAACGAATTAATAAAACCAAAGAATAGAAAAATGAAAACAAGAAAATTAGGAAATAGTGGTCTTGAAGTATCGACCTTAGGAATGGGGGCATGAATTTAAGCTTTGGTACAGGACAAGCAGTCGATATCAAAGAAGGTATCAATGTTATTCGTGCTGCGTTTGACAAAGGCATTACATTTTTTGATACAGCCGAAGCATATGGTCCTTTTACAAAGGAAGAGCTGGTTGGTGAAGCGTTAAAACCATTTCGAAAAGATGTCGTTATTGCTACAAAATTTGGGATGATCTCTGATACAAGCGTTAATAGTCTCCCAAAGCATATCCGCAAGGTGGTAGAAGCATCATTGAAAAGACTACAGACTGATTATATCGATATTTTGTATCAACACCGAGTAGATCCAAATGTACCAATAGAAGATGTGGCAGGGACTATTCAAGATTTGATAAAAGAAGGTAAGGTTAAATATTGGGGGCTCTCTGAAGCGAATGCTGATATAGTAAGATCTGGACAAGAGAGCCTGAAGAATCTGTAATCCCTTTATGCGAAGAATTAGGAATTGGTTTTGTGCCTTCGGGTCCAATAGGAACAGTTTTTTGACAGGAAAAATAACTGCCGATACAAAATTTGATAGTGAAACTGACCTACGAGCTGTTTTTCCTCGATTTACACCTGAGGCAATCAGAGCAAATATGCCTGTTGTTGAATTACTGGCAAAAATAGCTAAGAGAAAAAATACAGCTCCGGTACAAATAGCTTTAACTTGGTTATTGGCTCAAAAACCATTTATTATACCTATACCGGGAATGGATAAAATCGAATATTTAGATGAAAATATAAGATCGGTGGCCATAGAACTTTCAGAAAAAGATTTGCTTGAAATTGAAAATGGACTTTTATCTATAAAGTTTCAATGGAAGAGATTAATGGTTTTATTTTTCAATATAGTAGCTATACCAAAGATAAATATAAAACAAATGATGAATCAAGATAATAACGATCGATCAGAGATTTTAGCAATTACTCGTCAACTGACAGAATCAATGATTAAAAAAGATACCATAAGTATCAATAATATTGTAGATTCAAATTTCACACTCACTCACATTACAAGTTACATCCAAACCAAAAGCGAATGGTTCTCTGAAATAGAATCTGAACGAATGAGATACTATTCATATGAAAAAGTGAAAACAACTGTTAATATAGATGGACATAAAGCTACTTTCATTGGTCAAAACTTACTTGATGCTCGGATATGGGATTCGCGAAACAAATGGAGGCTACAACAAATAATGGAACTAGAAAAGCGAGAAGGCAAATGGATTATTCTTAAATCTGTCGCTAAAACTTTTTAAATATATAATTGATGAAGACATTATTAAAACGAGTCATTCTAACAATAGCTACCTTGACCTCTTTTTGTGGTTGTACTGAAGCGCAGCTGGATACTAAAGAGGCATCACCTATAAAAACGGAAAATGTGCTAATAGTGTATCTGTCTCGAACTAATAATACGAAAGCTGTAGCTGAAATAATACAACAAAATACCGGTGCCACTTTAATTGGGTTGGAATTAGAGACCCCTTATCCCGAAGATCATAGAATGACTGTCGATCAGGTTGCTAAAGAAAATCAAACAGAATTTCTACCGCCACTAAAAACTAAGATTGAGAATATTGAAAAATATGACACTGTATTTATTGGTTTCCCTAATTGGGGAATGCAACTGCCACCTCCCCATAAAAGTTTCCTGAACGAATATGATTTGAAAGGGAAAACCATTATCCCATTCAATACAAATGCGAGATATGGAATAGGTAATGGCATTAAAACAATCAAACGGCTTTGTCTAAATATTAATGTCTTAAAGAAATTTAGTACTGTTGGAGGTATAGAAAGAGACGGAGTCTTATTTGTAATGGAGGGAGATAAAAAGATAAAGGTCGAGAATCAAGTAAAGAAATGGCTTAATGAAGTCATACATTCTAAAAAATAAAACATTTTGAAATGAAAGTATTAAATCAAGATATTGCATCAACAGAGACGATTAACGCAGGTAAAATATTTATGCCTGTACTCGCAGGTTTAATGGCATTTACATCATTATCCACAGATATTTATTTACCGGCTATGCCTACGATGGAAGCTGATTTGAAAGGAAGTATTGAGTTGACAATCACAGGTTTTTTAATCGGTTTTGCTGCAGCACAAATAATCTGGGGGCCAATAAGTGACAAATATGGACGAAAACCACCTCTTATTATAGGAGTCGTTTTATTTATTATCGGCTCGATAGGTTGTGCGTTATCCAATTCCATGACAACTATCGTAATCTGGCGTGTGATACAGGCATTCGGAGCTTGTACGGGGCCTATGATTGCAAGAGCAATGGTTCGAGATGTATATCAAAAAACTGAAGCTGCACGAAAACTTTCCGGATTGATGGTATTAATGGCTGTTGCACCTATTGTCGGACCATTACTGGGCGGACAAATATTAAAATTTGCCTCTTGGCATTATATCTTTTGGTTGTTGGCAATCATTGGATTCATTATGTTGATATTCGTGTTTTTTCTGCCCGAAACTATGCATCAGCAACATCGTTCGGAAAAATCAATAATGCAAGCATTTACAAATTACAAAGTTTTGTTTTCAAACAAAAAGTTTATGCAATATACGCTCTGTCTTACTTTCTTTTACATAGCGGCTTATGCTTTTATTGCAGGTTCACCAGCCGTCTACATCACATATTTCAAAGTATCCGAGGAATACTATGGATGGTTGTTTGCGATCAATGTAGCAGGATTAGTTGGCTTTAGTTTGTTAAATAGACGGTTCGTAAAGATTTTCAACCTTGATCACATCCTACGGACAGCTACCATTATAGCTATGCTTTCAGGTATTACTCTGATGATTCTGGGCAAGTTGGGTTATGGTGGTTTACCGGCTGTAGTTACCGGTATATTTTTCTTTTTCTCTATGAATGGATTTATCGCTGCCTGTACGACAGCTGCTGCTTTGGATGGTGTGCCGCAAATGGCAGGATCAGCTTCTGCTCTATTGGGTAGTATGCAATATGGAAGTGGAGTGATCTCCACATTGCTACTCACCTTATTTGGAAATGGAACTCCGTGGACAATGAGTTGGATTATCGCTCTATTTGCAACACTTGCGGCATTAATGATGAAACCTTGGAAATGGAGTGCCAGTAAAGTATCACGACAAATAGTATAAATATTTATAGACAAGAATATGAAAAAAGTAATAATTATAGGGGCAAGCGGCAGCCTGGCTAAATATGTAATAAAGGATTTACAAACAATCGAAGATGTTGCGCTGACATTATTAACACGCAATAAAAACAATATTCAGAATGATATACATAATTCAGAAGTCATAGAAGCTGATGTAATGAATTACCATAAATTAAAAGAAGCCATTGCAGGACAAGATATCGTATATGTAAACCTTGCAGGTAATCTGGAAGCAATGTCAAAGAATATTGTTCAGGCAATGCTTGAAACTGGAGTGAGAAGGATAATTGCCATTAGTTCTATCGGTATATACAAAACACTATTAAAACCCGTATTAGCTCCTTACAGAAAATTAGCTGATGTTATTGAGACATCCGGTTTGGATTACACAATCCTTCGCCCAGACTGGTTTACTAATGAGGATGAGATAGATTATGCCTTAACTCAAAAAAGTGAACCTGAAAGTGGAAGAGCTATCTCAAGAAAAAGTATTGCTGCATTTATCACATTATTAGTACAAAATCCGGAACAACATATTCATGAAAATTTAGGAATTAGTAAACCTCAATAATTAGAATAAATATTAATAGTAAAACCAACGAAAACAAGATTATGAAAAATAAGATTAATATAATAATGCTTTTAGTTATAGCATTTGTCAGTACCACACTTGCACAAAACAACAAAGTCCCGGCAAAAGGATTTGCTGTTTTTGCTAACAACAGTAAGTTTACAGAGTATGAGTTTAACCGTCACCCGATTGGTGATGATGAAATAAAAATTGAGATTTTATATGCAGGTATTTGTCATAGTGACGTACATCATGTTCGAGGTGATTGGGGAAAAGAAGAATATCCTATGGTTCCCGGACATGAGATTGCCGGCCAAGTTACAGAAGTAGGCAAGAATGTCACAAGATTTAGGATCGGAGATTATGCCGGAGTCGGATGCTTGGTCAATTCCTGTGGTCATTGCGATTATTGCAAAGAAAGTCTCGAACAGTATTGCAAAGAAGCGGTTTTAACCTATCACGATCATGACCAATTTCACGATCACGAAACTACACAAGGCGGTTATTCCAATAATATCGTACTTACTGAGAATTTTACAATTAAAATACCAAAAAATGCAGATTTGAAGAAAGTTGCACCTCTACTATGTGCAGGTATTACCACCTATTCACCAATCCATTACTCGAAAGTAAAAAAAGGCGATAAAGTTGGTGTTGCAGGTTTTGGAGGTTTAGGGCATATGGCTGTCCGGTATATGGTACAAATGGGAGCCGAAGTTACTGTGTTTGATATTACGGATGATAAACGTGAAGATGCAAAACGCTTGGGTGCAGCAAAATATGTGAATGTAAATAATCCGGAAGATCTAAAGGGATTGGATAATTCACTGGGCTTTATTATCAGTACCATTCCTGCTAGTTATGATCCGAATATGTATTTAAAGATGCTGGAAATTGATGGACAAATGGCAATAGTAGGTCTTCCTCCATTTAATTCTATGCCTGTTATTTCTATAGATAAGTTTATTTGGCAAGGTAACCGTAAAATATTTGGTTCACAGATTGGAGGTATTAAAGAAACTCAGGAAATGCTTGATTATTCGGTAGCCAATAATATTTATCCCGAAGTAGAAATTATTCCCGCAACAACTTCATCTATTGAAAATGCATACCAAAACGTATTGGATGGAAAAGTTAAATTCAGATACGTAATTGATATGAAGACTATGAAATAATTAGCGGATATTTCAAAAACAGGAATTGAAATACAGAAACAGTTGGTTCAACTCAATCCTATTAAAAGATCAGAACAAAATAGCCTACCCTCTCTTGTTCTGATCAGTTTATTTAATGATATTCTTTCATCCAATTTTGAAGCTTATCTTCTTGAGATTTTATAAATAAACTTTATAAAGTCTGGTTAAAAGTACTTGGAGCTACCCCGTATTGTTTCTTAAAGGCTGAAGAAAAATGAGATAGGTTTTTAAATCCCACTTCGATATACACATCAGACACTGTAGCCCCTTTCTTTTGAAGTTTCTCATAAGCAGCTTCAAGCCTTCTTTGGATCAGCCATTTTTCGGGAGACAGATTACTGACCTTCTTAAAATCCCGTTTGAATGTAGAAATGCTTCTCCCCGTGAACGTGGCGATATCATCTATCGACAGGTCATACATGTAATTCTCATTCATATAGTCCAGAATATCAATCTTCCAGGGCTCTGTAAAATCAAAAAGTGTGGGGTAAAAACGTTTGTCGATATTCAGCAGAGAATACACGCCTTCCATCAATTTCAAAGTCATAATTTCTTCGGAAGGCTTTATCGATGAATCAAAGTAAGGGATCATGGATTGAAACAAACCTGTAATATCAGGACTTTGAGGCAGTTTTATGACACTGCGCTTATGCTTATTACTTTCCTGAGGTAAATCCCGATGTCCTATCTTTTGATATAATTCACGTAAAACAGGACGTTTAAACGTCATAAATATCCCCATAAAAGGATCGTCTCCTTTTGGTTGTTTATACATATTCACCCGGTTGTCACGACGAAGAAACACACATTCGCCGGGACGAACAATTGTCCGTCGTTTCTCTTTCCCTTCTTCGAGGATGTATTCGCCTGAATAGACATAACAAAGAAAATGTTCGCGAACCATTTCTGTACACATACATTCATCACTGAAATAGTAACTGAATACAATGTCTGAATAATTGAATGTTATATATTCCTTATTTTTTGATTCCATGATTCGCGATTTTAATTGTGTAATTACAAAGATAACATTTTGCTCAAAAGTTCACTTTGAAAAAATTATCTCTACATTTGTTTCTTATAATTAATAAGCCATTTCACCATTTCAGGATCATTATGAGCGAAAAATAAACTTTCACCTTTGTCTAATTTGCGTATAGCAGCCATTTCATCCTGATTCAACTCAAAATCAAAGACCTCTATATTTTCTTTCATACGCTCACGGTTTACCGATTTAGGAATAACTACCACCCCTCGCTGAACTAAGAAACGCAAAGCAATTTGTGCTACCGATTTAGCATATTTATCACCGATGCTTTTCAATGTCTCATTTATAAAGAAATCATTCTTTCCCTCTGCAAATGGTCCCCATGATTCTATCTGAGTTCCGTACTGTTGCATTATTTCCTGAGGTTTCACCTGTTGATTGAATACATGAGTTTCCACTTGATTTACCGCAGGCTTTACATTGACAAATTCTGCTAAATCAATAAAACGGTCGGGATAAAAATTACTGACCCCGATAGCTCTGACTTTTCCCTCTTTATATGCTTCTTCCATTGCCCGATAAGTACCGTAATAGTCCCCAAACGGTTGATGAATGAGTAATAGGTCAACATAGTCGGTTTGCAATTTACTCAACGATTCATCAATGGATCTCATTGCTTTTTCATATCCAGCATTAGAGATCCACACTTTAGTCGTGATAAAAAACTCATTGCGAAGTATTCCACTTTTGCGAATAGCATTACCAACTTCCTCCTCATTAAAGTACGCTTGAGCAGTGTCAATTGATCTATAGCCTATCTGTATAGCTTCCGACACACAGCGTTCACATTCTTCGGGGGGTATCTGATAGACACCAAAACCCAGAATAGGCATTTCTATGCCATTATTTAATTTTACGTATTCCATAACTATCTATTTTAGAGAAATTAATATTTGATCTGCTAATTTTTCAGCATGCGATATAGCTTTTTCCTGCATTAGTTTAAGCTTCTCGTTGTCATGACGACTCTGATAAGATAATCCGCCACTATATACATAACCTTGCCATTTCATACCACAAAGATTTGAAAATTGCTTTAATGGATATAAAAATTCATCAATAGTGTAGTTCTGAGATTCTCCATGCTGATATAAATGTTCCGGTGCTCCGGATGTAAAAGATATAATTAACTTTTTCCCTGACAATTTATTTCCAGTAGAACCATGAGAAAATCCATGTATGAATACATCTTCCATCCATTTTTTCATCAATGCCGGAATGCCATACCAAAAGAATGGAAACTGTAAAACAATTATATCAGCCTCCTCTAAACGCTGTTGCTCCATTTCCACATTGATCTGATAATTGCGATATAACTTATCCAAGTATACAAGTATTGCATTCGGAAGCCGTGTTTGCAGTTCTTCAAGAATTATTTTATTGGCAAAAGATTGGCTTAAATCCGGATGGCCAGAGATTACTAATACTTTTTCTTCCATTCTATTATTGTTTTATTTTTCGAATAAATTTTGCAGGCACACCTCCCACTATTGTGTTTGCTTCAACATCTTTTGTAACAACTGCACCTGCCGATACAATAGCATTCTCTCCTATAGTTACTCCAGGTAGAATTGTTGCCGAAGCACCAACCCAAGCACCTTGTTTTATATGAATGGGCTTTGCATAAACATATCTGCGATTGTCAGGAGATTCGGGATGATTTTCCGTTATTAGATTGACTTTTGGAGCAATCAATACTTTATCTTCAATTGTTATGCCTCCCCTATCCATAAATGTACACCCCATGTTGATAAATACATTTTTCCCGATGGTCGTAAATTTCCCCCAATCGGTATAAAAAGGAATGCATACTGTTGTTGTTTCATCTATATCTATACCAAGCAGTTTACTTACAGTATCTCTTATAAGGGCTCTGTCATAAGGGAGTTTATTAAGTTCAGCAGTTTTAGAGAACGCCCAATCGATTTGTTCCTGTACTTTATAATATTCGGGATCATCGAGCCTGATGACTTCTCCTTGACGCATTCGGTCTAATATACCCATAATTTTACTTCAAATATTTTTTAAAGAACGATTCTAGTTTATCAAACGGAATCAGTTCTATTTTATCATAAAGGTCTACATGTCCTGCTTTCGGAACAATATATAACTCCTTCGGTTCGGCAGCCAACTTATAAGCATCTTCGCTGAAATAACGGGAATGTGCATTTTCGCCCGCAATAAATAGTAACGGACGAGGCGAAACTGTTTCTATCATTTGAAATGGAAAGAAATTCATTAATGCCGGATTACTGGTTATCGACATCGCTGTAGTTGCACCGGGATGACTGCCACGAGACATTCGGTAATACTCAAAAAACTCACGTGATACAGGATGAGTATCTTCATCTACCGAAGGCGGAGTACCGTATCTGTATTCGACAGGTGAGCCTTCATATTCAGCCCATCGTTGTTCTGCTATTTGTTTTAGTGTTTCTTGGCGTTGCTCTTGGGTCATCACATCATTAAGACCTTGTCGGTTAACACGTCCCATATCATACATACTGACCGTAGCAATGGCTTTCATCCGAGGGTCAACCGAAGCGGCACTGATTACAAATCCTCCACTACCGCAGATACCTATCATTCCAATCTGTTCTCTATTCACAAAAGGGCGTGTACCTATATAATCCACAGCCGCCATAAAGTCTTCGACAAAGCCTTCCGCTGTCGATATCTTACGGGGTTGTCCGCCACTTTCTCCATTATACGAATTATCTATGGCTAGAGTGACAAATCCTCTTTCAGCTAATTCCTGTGCATATAATCCTGAAGACTGTTCTTTTACTCCGCCGTAAGGATGCCCGACTATAATTGCTGCATATTTTTGTTGCCTATTTATATTTTTTGAAAGATACATATCTCCCACAATTTGTATTCCGAAGCGATTGTAAAAGTGTACCTTCTCTGATATTACATTTTCATTTACAGAAAAAGTCCGCTTATTCAAATCTTCAGCCATTATCTTTTGAGCAGAAGCTATGTCTGTACCGGCTAATATTATTGCTGCCATAATTGCTATTATTTTTTTCATTCTTTCTTTTATTGTTTATAACTGTTATACTCTTCATCCGATACAGGAGCATACCATTCGGCAGGTCCTTTACCCACCTGAGTACTGATACCTATATGAACGAACACACTATCTGGCACAGCTCCATGCCAGTGAACAATATTGGGTTTGATTTCTACAACATCTCCGGGATTAAGTAACCGGATTGGCTGTCCTTTCTCCTGATAATATCCTTGTCCCGATGTCACAAGCAGCAATTGTCCTCCCGGATGGGAATGCCAATAGTTGCGGCAACCTGGTTCAAATGTTACGTTATATACTTGGGTATCAAAATCAGTATTGTTTACCGATAACATTTCGACCCATGCTGTGCCTGTAAAATTGGCTTCTACTTTTTGTCCTTTAGGGAAGATATCCTTTGTTTCCATATCATTTTTAGTTTATAATGCAAAGGAAGAACTAAAAGAACCAAACCACTTTGCTATAAAGCCCAATTTGCTTTGTCGTGAAGATCAAATTGCAATTTATACTTTTATGAACCTTTATTTAAACAACAATACAAAAGTGGACTTCTCGGAAAAGCTGTTTGAACTGTACAGCAAAACCTTAATAAAGTATTCTATTTTACTTTGCGATATCAATCGTTAGAATAAAAATTATGAGCATGAGACCCCGAATTATTTGTCACATGATGACTGCTTTAGATGGAAAGATAACAGGTCCGTTCATGGATACAAATGCAGCAGAGCTTGTCGGAGATGAATATGAGCGTATTAATCAACTTTACAAACCTGATGCATGGTTGTGCGGAAGAGTTACGACCGACGAGAATTTTACATTTTACAAGAAACCTGATTTAGATGAGATGGTATCGGAAGTACCTCATGGTGATTATATTGCAAAAGATAATGCTGAGATGTATTATGTTTCGGTGGATGCTTCCGGCAGAATAGGATGGGAATCTAACACTTTAAATTATGCTGATAGACCTTCTGCACATATTATTGAGGTGCTAACGGAAAAGGCTTCGATGGCTTACCGTGCATTTCTTCGCAAACTTAATATCTCTTATATAATTGCAGGTCAAAAATATTTGGATTGCACCTTAGCTTCTCAGAAATTAAAAGAGCTATTCAACATTAATACTCTTTTAGTATCAGGAGGCGGGTATATCAACGCTTCTTTTTTGAATGAAGATTTGATTGATGAATTAAGTCTGGTCATTGCACCTGTGACAGATTGTGCTTCAGGTACAGTAACCTTTTTTGAAACAGCGGACTATTTACCAATAAAATCACCGATAGAATTTACTCTGGAAAATATAGAGAAATTAAAAAGCGATGGTATCTGGCTTCGCTATTCAGTAAAAAAATGATTTATAAAAATAGAAACATGGAAACAAAACAAGTAAAAGCATACGGAAAAGAGTCCGTTACACAGCCGTTACACGAAATGATTATCAGCCGCAGAGCAATACAAGCACATGATGTTGAATTTGAGGTATTATATTGTGGTATTTGCCATTCAGACTTACATCAAATCAAAAACGATTTTGGAGGTACAATGTGGCCTATTGTTCCGGGACATGAGATAGTGGGAAGAGTTACAGCAGTGGGAGGTCATGTAAAAGACTTTAAAGAAGGCGACCTCGCAGCAGTAGGGTGTATTGTGGATATTTGTGGTCATTGCGAGTATTGTGAAGAAGGTATAGAACAATTCTGCGACGAAGGGGTAACCTTCTCATTCAACAGTGAGGATAAAGTTTCCGGAGGACATACTTTCGGCGGATTCTCCAAAACTTATGTTTGTAATGAGAAATATGTACTGAAAATGCCCAATTTTGAAAAGAATGTAGTAGACTATTTACTGCAACCTTACACCTTTCAGCGTTTTGTACAAGCCTCAAAAAAAGCTATCAATTTGTATAAATAGAACGTTATATTAGAAAATTCAGAAGATAAAGTATTTACAAGTATGTATATCCATCAAGGAAATTCGTATCAACGGATAAATTGGGAAGATATCTTATTTGCAGAATCTATGTAAAATTATGTAAAGCTCTACTTAGTAGAAGGGAAAACCTATGCCATCCATCAAACAATGGTTTCACTAGAAGAAATCTTATCTAAACAATATTTCTTTAGAATACATAATTCATATCGAAAAAATTAATGGGGGGAGAGGCTCTTTATCGGAAACAAAGAACTCCCCATCTTCTGACATAAGAGAGAGGAGTTTCTCAATTCGGTGGTATACAATGGTTTGATCAGCAAAATAAAACTACCTTATTATATAGAAATATAATTAAAACACCAAGCAGCGATATAGATGCCCAATCCATAGATGGCATGTGCCATTAGACTTCGTCCTCTTGCCTTCCACGGATGTGAAGTTTTAGAGGCTGCTATTCCTTGTCCAAAGGCTGGTTGCATCAGTACCCACGAAGCCAAAGTAGTTACAATACCATAAACAACTGGTAAAACGACAGTTGGGTGCAACAACCACAAATCTCCCCATATTAGCAACATCAGAAAAGCGAAAGTAATACCAATACAGTAATGAGCAGTCCAACCTAGTGCTGTTTCTCCTTTTATAGGAGCTAGTTCTCCTACATTCTGATGCATAAATTTTCCTTTGGGAAAATAACCAATCCATCTACCCACTAAACTATAATTAAGGGATGAAATATTAAACGCCTTTTTTAGAATTATCGCTACAACATCCATTACTATTGTAGCACCCACACCTATAAATACGGAACTGATTATCAAATCACTTACATTCATCATCATTCTTTTTTTTTAATGTATTATTGAATGAGACAAAGTTAGGCAGCTCATCTCTTTCAATGCTGACACTTAGTAAAGAAGAAATGGTATAAATCAAAGAATATATATACTACAGCTTATGTAGTTTTCGGAATTGTAATGGAGTAAGTCGCGTAAGTTTTTTGAAGAATCGACCAAAGTAGGATTCATCTTTAAAGTTTAGTTGCAGTGCAATAGCTGAAATACTATCAGTAGACTGGAGCATACGGGATTTAGCCTCTTCGATAAGTTGATTTTGGATCATAACACTTGCTGTGACCCCAGTCGCATGTTTTACTATACTATTCAAATGGTTAGGATGAACATGCAATAGATCAGCATAATCAGATACAAGTCTTTTTTCTATAAAGTGTTTACTGACCAGTCTCTGAAATTCGGCAACCAATTTATCACCTCTAGTTAATGATAAGTTACACGAGTCTTGTTTGTTTGCATAAATACGTTCTGCCTCCATTAATATAATATTCAGGAACATACGTGTTAGAGTATCATCATTCAGGCTTTGCTTGAAGCATTTCTCCTCTTGTAATTTAGAAAAGAATTGTTTCATCATTATCACCTCATCTCCAACCAACTGTACAAAGGGATCTTTGTCTAACTGATAAAATGGGAATTGTTGTAGTCTAATAACTTGCTTAGCCACCAATAGAAAGTAGTCAGCATCAAACATACAGAAGATGCCTCTCACATCATCACTCCATGATTCTACACTATTAAGTTGATTTTCGGCAATAAAGAAAAGTGTATTGGGCTTGAAGTGATATTTCTTAGAACCAATTGTTTCTATGATCTCTCCTGCCGTCAGGAAAGTAATGGTATAAAAGCGTTGCCGCGTCACCGTATTCTCTACATTTGTAGGTTTTCGTTTTTTATTTAGTACATCCAAGTCAGCAATTTCTAAGAATCCACTACCATACTGACAAGAAGTAGAACCCTGAATCTCGCAAAAAGAATCTTTCGAGTCTATAAAGTAAAAGTCTTTGAAGTCTTGTCCTGTTAATAATTCTATAACCTTCAGCTGCGACATGGAACGTATGCTTTAGTAAAACAATTGTGATACAAACTTACACAAAATGTTGTTTGGATATCTAAATTGGATACTAGTTTTCAGTATCAATCTTATCAGCAATCTAGCCAATGAAGAGAGATAGCCGTCTGACTATCTTCCTGCTATTCTATTTCCTTTGAAAGGCTATAAACACTTCATTTACCCAAAATGGGTTTTGGCGAAGTAAGTGAAGGACTTGAGCCATTTACATAAGGCTATCCTTGATTATCCCACTTCATTTGGTCTAACATAAGCACACTCTTCAAAGGGTTATTAACAGCTACACCATAATAAAACATCAAATAAACATCTATATACCAGCACTTTAAACACATGATTTTAAGTTTGGAAATTTGTTTGATTACATCATATTTTATACTCATCTAATACTAAATACCGATTTGATAGCACAAATGATCTTCAAACTGCTGCCTACTAAACCGCCCGATATTTTAACCATGGATAGAACAAACTGGAAGTTTGATCAAACCAACATCAATATTAAGCATTCATAAAAAACATTGTGGACATTAACAAAGTTTTGTAATGTATTTAGGAATTTTATAATCAATCATCTTAAAGACAGAATATCAAGTTAAGTCAAATGATCATATGTAATAATTCTATTTCAATTTGAAATTACAATGAAAATTATATTTGCTTAAAAAGTTTGATTACTTTTGTATTTTTGAGTCACTCTTTAATCTTATGCAAGGTTACGCAAGTCAAAGAAGTTCGCTCGTTTCTTAATCGTCACCTATTTTGGATTAGGTAATCTGCAGTAAATCAATGGGAATCAACTTCCTTTCTGCCGTTGAAAAGAAGAAAGTAACATCTGGCATTATTATCACTGATTGTCTGCGTTTTCAATTCTTAAAATAACTTGTCCAGGCCGAAGGTCTTTTCCTAAGGATACCTCTACATGAGCGGAACACCTGAGGCATATATTTCTTTTGTGATGCAGCATCCTTTAGATAAAACAAGACGATATTATCTATCTGAGCAGCTCGCTCAAAGGCCTCGTCCATATCCTTTTCATAGCTACCATGCAGACCAACAAGATTGTCTGACTCCGCCTGTTTACTCATCAACAACCTCTAGACAGTCGCCTGCAAAATCAATATACAGTTGGTCTGCAGCATAATGCTCAAGGTGCCCCACCGGACGTGATACAAGCCGATAGCATTGTATGTATGCTCCGAACATCACCTGAATACGCTTTGCCGGCATTGATAGAAACTGATCCATTGGATTGCATAACAATGAACAATATTTGTTTACTTTGTTGTCATTGTAATTTTAGTTTTACCCCATTGACCAAGACAGAAATCTAAATTACTTAAAAGTCCCCTGCTGGTTTATATTCCGACAGGGTACATTTTTATTTTAGAATATGGCTTCAACCGCATTTGATAGCATGGAATCAATTTAGACTGGCACAAGGGCAATCAGTAATAGATTTTCCATCTGTACTAGAACAGATAAAAGTAAAAAGCGAGCTTGATGACAAAATGACTATAAAAAGAAACTGTATAAATAGTTCTAATTTCTACATATTAGAGGATAACTTTATATATTTTGCGAGTTAATACTTTCAGTTTTTGTATATATAAATCCTATGTTTCAGTAAATGAATCTATTCCTCAATTATATGCTGATTCTGAGACTAGAGCATTTTATTAGTTACAATAGATGTCGGATGTAAAAAGTGCTTAAATAGATACTGGCAATAAGCTACATATATCATTAACATAGAGAAAAATTACATCTCTGCAATAGTTAACGTATTGAAAGATCCATCAGTCGATAACCGAGGTGCAGTGTCAGCCAAATTAAAATATACGTATATAACAATCTTTTGTCCAGCGACAAGATAAAGAATAGTTTGAGCCATATTACTTATTAATGAGTTTGTTGAAATTGTACTGAAATAAGGTACTACAGACTTAAACTCTGTTTCTCCATTGTTTCCATTTACGATTACTTCGTATTGACCTCCGGCCCTAATAGCTGCACTAAAGGTCGCTGTTGCTGATACGCTATATAGTCCGCTATGAGGTACTGTAAAAACACCGGTAGTAGGATTAAAACTATTTGTCTGATCATATGTAGTTGTCCAGTTTTTCAATGTTTCATAATACTGACCTCCAACTTTAGGTATCTCTTGCCCCGATGAGTTATTTGCAATTAAGAATGCCTTTGTTGGGTTTGTTCGCAGAGTATTCCAGACCAAGCCATCTGAAAACTCTAATGCTTGATTTGTAGGGTTATAGCGTATAGCCCCCTCCTTGGCTTCCGATGCAGTTATATTTGTGTAGCCGATACCTATCGATGATTCGATATAACTTAGCCTATTTCTTAAATCGAGCTTAACGTATGGAGAGTGATCTTGTTGCATTGTAATATTACCGCTATTATGTACTCTCAATAAATCCAATATAGAATAATCTTGTTGTATTATATTACTCTTTCTATTAGGTACTCCTGTAGGAACAAGCGTATTTACGTTAAACACTATATGAGATGGGTCGCCACCCCTAGATATAATATCTAATGATGCTTTAGGATCAATATTATTAACTCCTATTTGGCCATAGATTATGGTCGTGAAAAATAAGAATAAAAAATTATATATAATTATTTTTTTTATCATAGTTGTTTATGTTTAGACTATTATTGAGCAAATATTGATATTTGATTAAATCCCATGTCTGAATTCGGATTCTCGGAGATGCCATATACACGGAGTGATTTGGTACCTCCTAAGTTATGCCATATCTCAGGGTATATCTCCTCTCCTGCTGATAGATAGATGCTTCCTGCACAGGTTATGCCTACTTGCCCAGTTCCGCCGATAGGAAAAGCTTGGATGTTTTTGATCGAATTACCAGTGTTGGTAGACCAAGTTGCTAGAATATAGCTATTTGCAGATATAGATAAGGCTCTATTAAATGAAATAGTAAAAGATACAGAATACATACCGTCTTTAGGTGCTGTGTACACTGATGTTGATGCATTAAAAGAGGCATAGCTGTCATGAGAGGCAACAAATCCGGTTACCCTAGTTGTTTTATTACTGGGGTATGAGCCTGCTACATAATTATTGGGAGCTACCAGATAGGGTCTCTTGATTGATGATTCCAAATTGATCCATTCTGTACCATCCGAATAGTGTAGTTCTCTTGCTGTTGCTACATAGCGAATCGCTCCGGCTTTCACTTCTGATGCTGAAGCATTGGACATTCCAATGCCTAAAAACTGATTTGTAGCAAGGCCTCTCAAGTCTAATGTAGTTATTGGTTGCTCGTTAACAAGTCCTATTTTTCCATTGTCAAGCAGGGTAAACATCTCTATATTTGAAGAATTTAGAATGCTAACTATTTTAGCTCCGGTGTCCGCTGTATTTCCAAGTACAGTACATGTCTCATTATCATTTACGGCATTGGTACCAATACCTACCTGCGCTGATACATCTAAAATATTACTGAAAGATAATATAAAGACTAATACTATTGTTGATATACTAATTTTTGTCATGACTGTTTTTGTTTCTTTAAAGTTCAATAATGCTCATGTTGCAATATTCATCGTTAATTGTTTTGGCAGATCCTGTCGTCTGAATCAGCAAGATTTGAACAGATTCGCCAGCATCTAATTCAAAATTGCCGGTACATTGTACTCCTGTTGGAATTGAACTAGAGGTTGTAGCATGGTAGGTAGTCAAACATTTCACACTTCTGCCATCAGATGCTCTTAATATAGCCTCTATGAAAGAGTAAGCGACTACTTGAGCGTTTGTAAATGAAACATTTGCAGATACAGCATACAATGATTTTCGTTTAGCTACAAATCGCTTATTAGGTATATCAAAGCTATTGGTAGCGTCCGATACTATATTCCAATTGACTATAGTTTCCGTGCTACTATTACTAGGGAAAGTTTGATTTACAGAAGTCATATTTCCAACGACAAAAGCTTTGAGATAATTATAGGATAACTCTTTCCACTGAGTATTGTCTGACAAATACATACTTTTTGTTGTCGGATTGTACTTCAAAGCTCCAGGCTTAGCTTCGCTGTAAGTCAAATAGCTATTTCCAATTGCAATAATCGCATCTCCGCTATCAGATCGCAGATCAAGTAATGCGGGAGTCTTTACTGCACCTTTGGTCGAGATGGTTCCATCGTTGAAGATATTCAAAATCGGTTGCTCAAGATTATCTCTAACGATAAGAGCCGATGTTTGCGGAGTGTTACCTTGTGAGTGTATATCTAACATGCCTTGCGGATTGGTAGTGTTTATTCCAACTTGCCCCATTGTAATTCGAAATACAAGTAAGAATGTAAAAAAAAATATAGATTTTGCTTTCATATTTGAATATTATTATCAGAATCTGAGATATTTATATTATAAGTTCAATTCTTAATTAAAAATGATATAATGTTTATTTGGCACAATGAAAAAATGCGAAATATGTTTTTTTTATAGGGGACATTACTTTAAGTTCTAATTGATATTATTGTATACAATTTATAATGTCTGACATCAATTACTCGACTTGTTTTAGGAAAACTCGAACCTCCGGCTACTCTAGTAATGTGGACAAGAGCTCAGATCAACTCTGTGCGGTTAGGGTATTTGGGTATGAGCGTAGTACGAGCAGACCTTCAATACTAATGTCGAAGAAATATTTATTTTTATTATTTTAGCCATATAAGAAATAGTCTTAGACATCTGAAACATGAGTTATAGGAAGAATATTAAAACATCCATAAAAACTGGGACAAAAGTATGATTAACCTCATGATACTATACTAGAATCCTGATTCTATTTCCGCTTCTAACAAAACGAATATTGCATCTATTCTATACTAGTTGCGAAAATTGAAATATATATATGTCGAAATACTGATATGCATATAATGAGATTCTCAGTATCTATATTGTCTGAATCAATTTTTGATACTAGCTTTTAAGGGTATTGTTTCTATTTATGAGAAAGGTTATTTGATGTATTAAAAAAAATATTAAGTTTACGTTTCAAAGAGAAAAAAAACAAATGTATAGCCACATATGGTAATTTATAAAGATTATTCTCTTCGAATTACTATTTTTATGACAAAATACTTGCTTATAAAGAGATGAAAATAGATAAAATTAATTCGGAATTTATTGAAGCTATAAAAAGCAGACTAGAAATAGGTACCGTAATGGAAACCTTATTAAGCATTTTACCTCTAAGTAAGGAAGCTGTTTATAGGCGATTGAGGGGGGAAGTTTTATTCTCTTATTCCGAAGCTGTTATGATTGCTCAAAATCTTCAAATATCACTGGATGAGATTGGGTTAGGTTCCACAGACTATGCCTTGTATAGCACAAACATTCCAACATTCGCCATCTCAGAAGGTTCGTATACCGAAATTCTGAATCACTGGATAGGTCATATAGCACGTTTTCAAAATAAAGAATCCGCTCATTTTTATGTTACGACATCTGGATTACCAGTCTCTTTATTGACTTCTTATCCAACTCTACTTAAATTTAGCTATTATATATCTCTTTATGAAAAAGGAAATATAGATGATGAGTATGGACGGTTTTCTGAAACAATGATTTCTAGAGATTTCTTGAATACGATGTCCAATATTACAGCCTTATTACAAAATATCAATAGTACCTATATCCTTTCAAATAACCCTTTTGGTTATTATTTGAAACAAATTCGATATCTCCATGAACTAGATTTATTAGACGAGGAAAATATAGAGCAAATAAAACAAGAACTTTACAGTGTGTCAAACGATTTTAAAACTATTGCTGCTTCAGGAAAATACAAAACGGGCTATACGGTTGACTATTATTTAAGCGAAGTTAACATAGATGCTTCTTTTGGACTGCTTGACGATGGTATATATAATATCGCTTTTATCAAAATGCTAGGGATGAATTATCGATTATCTCGAAATATAGAAGTTCTGAAAACTCATAGAAGATCATTTGATAATCTAAAACATTTTGCCACACTGATTTCCAAGAGTGGTTCATCTCGACGAAAGTTATTTTTTGAAAAGCAAAAAGCAATTATAGACAAAATTGGGTTATGATATATTTCTTCCAGATCAACACAGTAAAGTCTATTTGGTCACGTCTAATGATATTTCCGATAAATTATGTCAGTCATACCCATACCATGATTCATCTGTAGGTATCTCTATAAATACAACCATAGATTCTGAATGCACTGATTGCCACTAAATAAATAGGACTTTCGCACAAAACAATATCCCCTTCATCTAAAAAAAACTTTTCCCGACAAATCAAGCCCTTGCTGTGAGCCGTGAGTTATCAGGACATTATCTTTATCGAATGATGTACCGAGATGAGAGTTCATACGATTGGCAATCCATTCCCTCAAAGGAGCATAACCTTCAGTTGTGGTATATTGAAGTGCTTTAGTTCCGGCTTCTTTTAGAACTATCTGATTTACTTCATTGATCTCCTCTATCGGAAAGAGTTCCGGTGCGGGTAGTCCTCCTGCAAACGAGATCACATCTTCTTGTTCTGTTACTTTAAGTATCTCCCTTATTTCCGAAGCCTTTATTTCGGACATTCTTTTTGCGAATTGTAGTTGCATCATCTTTAAATACAATTGAAAATTAAAATACTGTAAAGTAAATCAAAAGGAAAATACGGAAACAGATACAAATTTAAGTATATAAATAGATACAGATTTTGTTTTCAATATAGAATTATAGACTTCGCTTCATCTTTATTAGTGCAATTTTGTGTTTTTCTTTATCTAATCGTTCTTCTATTTCATAAGGAAGATAGCTTAGCTTTGAATATAATAAGATTCCTTTTGTGTTTATATTGAAACAGGAAATATGTATTTCTCTGACATTATATTTCTCCAATGCGATGGATTCCATTGTTTCAATCAAATACTTGCCTATCCCTTTGTTTCGAAAATTGGAACTGACAATAACATTCCCAATAGAACAATAATTATTTTCTTTGACTTCGTAGAAGTTAGCGAAGCCTACGATTTTGTTGTCAAGTAAAATCACAGTCGAATCAGAGCGGTTTTCTACAACTGTTTGCAGTTGTTCCACAGATAGGGGATAGTCTGCTTTGGGAAACATAAAGAATAGTTCCTCTTCATTTTGAGGAAGTTTGCAGACTTTTTCCCAATCCTCATTTTCTGCTAGGCGATAGAATAGATTGTTGATTGTTTGAGTAGGCATTTTTTTCTGTTCTTTTACTATTGTGGTAAAACAAAAGACCAATGAGTATGCATGATCTTCCATTGACCGGATATGTTCAGATTGTATACTTCAGTACATTGCATTCTATATATTTGTCCATCTTGTCTAGCTTCATAATCATATGCTAAAACAGCGGTATCAGACATAACTTGCACCACAGGTTTTATCATTTCAAACGAGTCTATCTTATTCTTTCCACGAAAACCCTCATAGTAATCTGTTAGTGCCTTTTTACCAACGAATTTTTCCTGAAAAGTGGGGTCGAAATAAACCACATCATCAGATGATAATTCCAAAAAGCCGTTGGGGTTTCCATTGTTCCACAGTTCTAATGCCTGTTTTTCCAAGGCTATTATTTCACTCTTAATGTCTTCTGTCGTTTTCATTTTTTCAAAATTTTCTCCATATAACAAACGTCAAAAGGAAGATGCTCAAATTTCCTTATACTTATTTCTTTAAAGCCTTGCTGCATATACCACTTTTTTAAACATTCATTTTCATTGATTAAACCAATGGATATTTTACTTCCTCCTATATACTTAATCTTGTCTATTGCAAAATTCATTAACTTAAGCCCATACCCTTGATTTCTGCATTCTGGAATAACAGATACCTTCTCAATATAAAATGTATCGGCTTCCCTTGACGATTTTTCAATTGCAATACATCCTACCAACTTATCATTATCCAAAATTGTATACAGATCAATCCCATTATTCAATTGAGACTGTAATGTCTGTACATCAATAAAGGCATTGTTTGTAGGATTGGTCTCTTTTGTGAAACCAAAATCTTTGGCCACGGTACTATGAGAGACATTCAACGTATTTACAACATCTGATAAATCTTTATTTGGATCAACATGAGTAAAATTGTTCATAAGCGATAATTTTATTTCTCTCTTTCGTTTCTAATTGTCATGGACACACCGTCAAATCCCCAGCTGTCAGGGTTCAGCTCACTAATTATAAAGTAATTTGTATTATCACATGAGCCTAGAGCATGATTGACCAGTTCCGTTCCCGCTTTTATTACTTCAGCCATTTCTTCTGGATTACTCGTTCCTTTCGAGATCCGTATCTCAATAAATGATAGCTTCTCATGGGATGATTTATCCATTGATTTACCTCCTATAAACCAATTTGATTGATCGATTTCGTCTAATGTTATCACCGTTGTTTTAGGATTACGTCCCATAATATTTACAATAATATCCATTAATCCCTCTATCAATAAATTCTTTTGATCCTGATTTACCTGTTGCTTTACTAATTTGACATTTACGAATGGCATAACTTCTTAATGTTTAGTTTGTGAATAATCTAATATCTGCTATTGTTATTCGAGCCTGTATTTATTAATCTTATATACAGAGTATTCCGAATAAGCAATAAAACAAAAATAGAGTAAAATAATTAAAAAACGATTGACTAATAGCTGATAAAAGTTTTATCTGTGTCTTAATAGTTCTTTATACTCTTATTTACCCAAATAGCCAATAGGCAAGGTATCTAAGAAAAATCCATTCTTTAAAAGGCTATGGATATTAGCTCCAAATGTATTTTCCTGCATATCATAATTTGGTATACCATCTTTTAGAAAAAGAATATTTTGTTTCGGTATCAGATAATATAAATGGAGAATGAGTGGCAAAAATAAGATTTATGCAGGTTTCATGACTAAGATTCGATTTATTTATAGTATCAATCAAGTGTTTTATAAATTGCCTTTGATATTCAGTATAAAAATACGATTCAACTTCCTCTAATACAATATTAACATTGTTATATTTGATTAAGTCACCTGAGACAGAGTTTAAATTCTGCAAATGATAGGTGATCGCACTAATAACATATAACATTTGTATTTGGCCAGAACTAATTAGAGACAAAGGCGTGAACTCTTGCTCTTTTTGTTGTTTTATATAAATCTCAGTATCAAATATTCGTGGAGGTAATAATTCCAACTTATCTGTATTTTCTTTTACTTTCTCTAAGTGGTTATTCAAAGCATCTAATGAAATTAGATATACATCGCCTAAATCTATAATTTTCTTTTTATTAGCTTCAAATTTTCGATACTGTAGTGTGTTATCTGGTTGATTAAGGAAGAAGCATTAATTATCATATACATTGAGAATACCTTTATATTCTGGATACCTTTCAAAAATATGAATTATTTTATATAAAATATATTCACAGGTCAATTGACGCTCAGATTTAGGTTCTTGATTATTATCGTTCCACCAATAAAGGAAATCTTAATCCTTAAAGCCAATATAATTATTCCATGACTTTTTTGAGAGTAAATCGCATAATTCCTTTACAAGTATAATTCTTTGGCATTAAGCCACATTTAATTTAATAGGGATACCATCTCGACAGTTCAAATTGTTAAGTAATATTTCTATATCAGATATATCATCTTTATTTATTATATATTTTCCTCAACTTTGATGAAAATATTATTATGAATTTGAACTTATAGATGAAAAATAAACGATATTTTTTTTATAAAAAACACTATCCTCTATTATAATTAGAGAATAGTGTCTCAAAAATAGTATTAGATTTACTGAGCCCAAATGAGTTAATAAGTTTCGGTAATTCCTTTATAGGTAATTTTTACTGTTGGATAATAGTAGTCTGATGATATAATTTCTGCATTGATTTTATCGCTCTCATTATCAATGCTTACTTCTATCTCTCCGTCCTTAATAATTAATCCCTGAGATTTATTACTATTGGTATAAGTTGTCGGTTGCAATACATTATAAGTCAATTTGGCATTGTCTATTTTTGTAATACCTGAACCTGTTTTTACCTTGAAATCGTAGATACTTTCCAATTTTTCATAGGCATCTATACCAGCTACATTCAAATCGGCACTAGCCGTAAAGCCATTCTGATAATATCCATAGAAAGCGAAATCGAGAGTATTTATTTTCCAACTCTTATCACCTATACATTGTACTTTACAGTTTTTATCCTCTACGGATGTTTGTGTTGTTCCATTCCATAGATTTATTGATATTTTTGCTGTCCATATAGCATCAGTTTCATTTATACTTTTATTGTTGTGTGTAAAAGTTATTTCTTGATAATCATTTTTTAATATCCAACAATTTGCTGTACTATCTATCGAATATGATGATATAAAATAGTTCTTTATTCCTTCTTTTTTGTCGTTGGCAGCTTCACTATAATAGCTGACCTTGGTCATAAGATCTAGTAGAATAACCGATTGATGAATACTATTCTCTACATAATTAAAGGCATTTCTTGCCTGGATCGTTTTTGGGTAATTACTTTGACTTTCTTCTACTTCGCACGATGTCAATAACATAACGAATAGAAAGGAAAATATATAAATGATCTTTTTCATATTGTCTTATGTTTTTATTATTTGCTAATTAATTTTTTGACTTAAAAACGATAACCAACACCACCAACAAAATTACCTACACGCCCTCCAAGATTTACTTCTCCAAAAACGAAGATGTCTTTGCCATACGAAAATCCAACCGGGGTTACCATTATCTGGTTTGAGAATGTTGTTTCAGTGTTTTTATATCGACTTGTACCATTATTTAATTTATATTTTGCAATATCATAATAGAAACTCCATCCTATACCTGAGTAAAAGCGAAGATTTTCTTTCGAAATCCAAGCATATCTTACGGTTGGGGTGAAGGCAATATTATATCCTTTTATATTTCCTACTTTTTTATCACTTATACGATCTTTGTAATCCGTATTATAACCACTGTAAGATAAAGTTCCACCAAATGAAAAACGAAGACCTGACATATTATAGAAATAACTACCTCCAATAACTCCTGTTGTCTTGGTTGCTCCATGATAAGTTGATTGACTCGGAAAACTGAAGTCTCCATTGTAATAATAACCGTAATAGTTATAGTAACCATTATAATACCCATTCGAATACCTAAAACGATCGTAATATCCGGAATCATTTACTGACCCATACGATAGTCTCAATTCATGTTTTTTTTCTTTAAAATATTCCTTTTTTTGAGCAAATAATGCTACAGTAAAGGCACACAAAAGGACTGTGAACAGAAAAATTCTCTTCATAATAAATAAGTTTAATTTATAAAATATTAGTTGTTTATTGCGATTTTAGCGTGTGCAGATATTAATTAAAAATATTATTCTCAAATATATTTATCTCATTACATGTTCCCAGTATACCAAGTCCTCCCTCAATATTTGAGTAAACTAATTTAGATTCTCCATTTTCGTAACTTGATTGTAGTGAAGAATAATACTTATATAGATCTTCATTTATCTTTTGAAGTTTAACAGACAGTTGCCATAAGTATTTTGTATCACTTTCTCCTTCAAAAAACTGAGCATAATCCTTGACATAGAATTTAAGATTATATTCTTTACCATCAAAACTCACATCTCGAAAGACTTTATATGCCCCACTTAATAAAGGATCGTCTGAATAACAAGTTCCATCGTAAGGATATGAATAAATTGTATTAACTTCTATGAATTTATTTTGTACTAGTAGGTGGTAATAATCTTTATTATTAGATTTATCTTTTATTTTTATATTAAACAATATAAAGTTGCTTATTCCAGATACATGGTCTTCAATTTTTTTGATATGGGTAGTATCTACTGATATTATTTCGGGGGCATCCGGTACTTCTACTATGGAACTTATTTTCTTTCCGCTGTAGTTCGATGTTATATTTATTCTGTCTCTAGATTTTATTTTTTCGACCAGAACATAAGCAGAGTCTGCTTTATTATATTGGATTGGATGAAGTGTGTTGTTTAAATAAAAGTCAACATTTGCATTTTCTATTATATTAAATCCGGATTCGAACGTATTGTTATATATAGGACTACTTTCTGTTATTTGCAGATAACTAGTATCCGAATTGGCATATATCAATCCATTTATAACCATATGTGGTGTTATGGATACATCTCCAATATCAACGGTCTTTTCATAATCGCAAGACGAAAGTAAAATCATTATAGAGGATAATATTATTAAAGAATATTTCATGTTTTATCTGAATTTATAGGTAAATGATATTGATGGCATTATACCAAAAAGAGCCTTTTCTATCACTATCGGTTTTCCCGAATCATTAGATCCAACCCTTGCCATATAAGGATTTACTTTATTATATATATTATAAACCCCAAAAGTCCATATTTTACGAGCCGATCGTTGGTATCTCATCTCAAGATCTAAATGATGGATGTCTGACATTTTATAATTATTCCGCTCTCCAAAATAATTTATATAGTTATTATAACTAAAGTAGTTATAATAACTATATAAATTATTTAAGGTGCTATTATCTAATTGAGGTAATCCTTGATATTGTTCCAACGGCAAGGTAGCTCTTGTACCGGTAGAATATACCCACGCAGCTGTAATATCTATTTTATTACTCAATTTGTAATTAGTCGTAATATTGATTTTATGCCTACTATCGTATTTTGAAGGAAATTGTCGCCCTTTATTAATTGTAGGGAAACGTCGGTTATTCCACGACAGTGTATAACCTAGCGAACCTGTAAATCGTCCGTTTGTTTTTCTGGCAAATAATTCTAGTCCATATACTTTGCCTTCTCCCGCTTCTATATTTTCCTCCCAAGGTGTGAATATGTCTTTCCAAGCCAAACCGTCTTTATATTCGAGTATGTTGTTCATTTTCTTATAAAAACTTTCTAATGAAAAGTTATATCCATTTTTTCTATCCAGAAATAATCCTACAGTAAGTTGATCTGACGACATAGGTTGCAAATTCTTAGTAATAGGAACCCAAAGATCAGTAGGATCATTGACTGTATTGCTTGATAATAAATTTACATACTGATTCATTCTTGAATAAGAACTATTAACAACCAAATTGTGAGCTAATTGATAACTAACCGAAATACGAGGTTGAAGCCCTGTATAAGTTTTACCCTGAACATTAAAGATCGAGAAATGAAGTCCGAGATTAGCTTTTAATTTCTCTGAAATAGAGAATTCATCTTCTCCATATAATGACATTTCTGTTCCATCTATTTTCTCACGTAAGAAATATTTAGAATCCCAGTTTTCACTGCTTTCATTTGAATTTTTCATCTGAGATCCATGTGTCTCAGGTTTAAACTGATGTGAAATAAGTCCTGTACCGAAACGTAAATAGTGATTGTTGTTTAATTGAAAATCAAAATCAACATCCGATTGCCAATCTTTTATTCCCGATTTTTTAAAAATATCATATCCTTGCTCTAATTCATGATACACTTGATTTTTTCGGGATTCATAGCTATAATCGTACCTGTTGTAAGCAACAGATGCATTCATAAACAACCTATTATTGAATAAATAATTCCATCGTAAAGACAGAATATCATTACCCCAACTATAATTATTTTTAGTATTTGAGTCACTTATTTTACCATTATCATTATGACTTTCATATACTTCCTTGTTGTTTTGTTTGTCACGACCGCTATAGTAGTTCAAATAGAGACGACTTCGGTCAGAAAATTTATGATTTATTTTTGCATTAATATCATACATATATACAACATCTATTCCGGGACTTGTTTTTTGAGCTATTCGTAAATAGGTGTCTATATAAGAACGACGAACAGAAAGACTATACGATGTTTTATCTTTCAAAATAGGTCCTTCAATATTTATTCGAGCTGTATACAATCCGATAGTTGCATTGACATGAAACCGTTGCATATCCCCGTCTTTAAAACGAACATCCAACACAGAAGAAAGACGTCCTCCAAAACGAGCCGGAAAGTTGTTTTTATACAAAGTCGCTTTCTTCACAGCATCTCCATTCAATACCGAAAATAGATTCCACATATGCCCTGTATTGTAAATAGGTGTTCCATCTAACAGAATTAAATTTTGGTCGGGGCTTCCTCCTCTCACATACATTCCTGACGAACCTTCAAACCCTGAGCTTATACCAGGCATGGTTTGCAAAGACTTCAAAATATCATTCTCTCCAAAAGTAGCAGCCGATGATTTAATTTCTGCACCCGATAACTCGATTGTATTGCCCACTCGAGACAACGGTTTAATATTGTAGACAATAACACTTTGTAGCTCAGAAATAGATTCGTTTAAACCAAAATTGACAATTGTATCACTTAAAGCATACAAATTTTTAGTTGACGGTCTATATCCAATATAAGATACTTGCATCTGAACAGAATCGGGCATTACCTGTGTTGAATAATATCCGTATGAATTTGTCGAACTATTGCCTTCTGATCTTTTGTCGCTAATAGTTGCACCAATAAGAGTCTCTTTCGAATTCGCATCTGTAACATATCCCGATATAGTTATCATTTTAGCTTTACTTAAAACAATATGCGAATCTACTATCTGCCAAGAAATACCCGTTCCGCCAAAAACTTGTTTCAATGCTTCGGATATAGACTTATAGTGAATTGATATGTCTTTTTGCTGTTGCATATTTAGATTCTCATTGAATACAAAAGAATAGTTACTTTTTTGTTCTATTTGATTTGTAATTTCTTTTAGTGTAGCATTCTTCATCTCTATATTGATAGATGATGTTTGAGCATAAGCTTCTAATATGAGCAGTAAACTGAACATGAATAAAAGAAATACCCGTGTGAATACATACATATAAGTCGTTATTTTCTGCTTATTATTTTATAGTTATTATTCTCTTGAATATATGTAAATTCTGCTGATTTACCGAGTATAGAGAGTGCATTTTCGATAGACTCATCCGAACTGAAGCGTGCCGTAATACGTAACTGTTTCAATTGTTGATTGTCGACATCAAACTTTACATTGTACTGACGTGAAAGCGTATTTAGTATATCCGACAGTCTCATATTATCGAAGACTAATATATTGTTTCTCCATGCAGCCCCGATACTAGCATTTGTTAATGTCCGAGTTTCAATTTTTTTTGTTTCTTTATTAAAGACAGCCTGCTGATCGGGTTTAAGTTTGCTAGTATTTCTTGAATTCGTACCAACAGATACAGAACCTTCAAATAAGGTGGTCGTGATATTTTCCTGATTCTCATAAGCATTTATGTTAAATTTAGTACCCAATACTTTTACTTCTATATCTTCTGCTTTAACGATGAATGCTTTGTCGGTATTTTTGGCTACATCAAAATAAGCTTCTCCGTGTAGAGTTACATTTCTTGTTTTGCCGTTCATCTTTTTGGAATAAGAAATGGATGACAAGCTGTTAAGAATCACTGTAGATCCATCAGGAAGATGAATTTCTTTTTTCTCCCCATAAGTCGTAGATGCGTATAGTGTAGACGATTGTTGTGTATAATTATACAATATAGTAGACAATAATGCTATAACTAGTATTGCAGCAGCATATCCTATATATTTAATGAAAGATTTACGATTTGTAGATGTGCCTTTGTTTATTTCCTCTTGAACAATAGAAAACGTTGATTCGGCACTATATTTTTCAGGAAGTATAAACGGCTTATCTTCTTCTTTATAAAATAAGAAGTCTTTGCCTGAGAAATCTTTTTCAATAAGAATCTGCTCT
Organism: Indolivaga capnocytophagoides; assembly: GCF_036511535.1. Taxonomy (GTDB): domain Bacteria; phylum Bacteroidota; class Bacteroidia; order Bacteroidales; family Dysgonomonadaceae; genus Dysgonomonas_A; species Dysgonomonas_A capnocytophagoides. The sequence continues at coordinate 1,546,182 of NZ_AP028867.1, forward strand.
TGATCTGATAGAGGTAATTTCTTCAGATATTTTTCACGAGCAAGTTGTATTTTATTGTTGTATTTCATTTTTGTATCTCTCTGTTTTATCGCTTTCAATAATAAAGAGTATCAAAAATAAAAATACCCCTATCGGGAAATCAAAAAAATACAATAAAAAGATTTTCTTTCAATTCATCATAGAGTATTTTCACAGCCTTACTCATCTGATTCTCTACTGTTTTAGGAGATATTCCTAATGTTTCGGCAACCTCAGAATATTTTTTTCTTTCTTCTCGGACAAGACGAAATACTTCAGCACATCGAGGCGGTAATTTATCCAGTGCCTCTTTGTATTTCTTTTGCAGTTCTGTATCTAGAACCTCGAAATCGGTAACATCATTGTTATTATAATCGGTTTCGGGAAGATTATCAATAAGTAATTCTTTTTTTTTCTTATAATTTTTCTCTACAAAGCGAGCAGATGCATGCTTTAAAGCAATGAAAAGATAAGCATCGGGATCGGTTATATTATCTAATATCTTTCTACTCTGCCACAGAGCTACAAAAACATCAGACACTACCTCTTGTGCATAATTAGGATTATTATTTAAATAAAATAATGCCTGTCTAAAAATCTTTTTATAATAATGATTGTAAAGTAATCGGAATGATTCTGGACAATCAGACTCTGATATTTTGTGCAGAAATTTTAATATATCTTCTTTATACTCCATATGAAGACAAAAGTAAATATTATTTTATGTATCTATAAGAAAATAAAAACCAAAATATTTTCTCTTGAGAAGATTCTGGTTATTTTATTCTCTTGTACACGTTTTGCATAAATCTTATATGAAATTAATTAGTGTAAGAATATCGCTTCCAGTCAAAGGTCATTTTTTCTTCGTGAAATATATTATATCTCTATCAATGTCAACTGGTTCCTCTGATAACTCTAATTGTCGCTATAAAATAACAAGGCTAAATCTAGAAATTTAGCTTTGTTAATAATATAATTAAGCTGACTATTTTAACAATTCTATTTCTTTATCTAATTTTCTATTTCTTCTTCACTACGTCTTTTTTACTCTTGTTTACGAGTCTGTTCTTGCAAACGATATTCATAATCAATAACTCTTTTTCTGATATTATCAATTGCATACAAACTATCTGAATAGAAAAAGAAATTCTCCAACTTATCTATATCTTCAGATGCAATACCATTTTTCATTTTAACAAACCGATATTTCAGATCATTGTCTGACAATTGTTTATTTTCCTTAAACTGATTGCAATTAAAGTACAATGAAACACAAATACCCAAACACAGTGTAACAATAGCAATAAATGTCTTCAAATCTTCTTCATTAATTGCTTTTTTAGCATTGTCGATAGTTTCTGATATCTTATTGAGAAATCTGAAATTAAGGGAGAATTAGTAGAATTGCTATTATCAAAAGGTCGCACTAGGATATATTGAGTATCTTTAATACCCAGAGCCTCCAGCTCTGTTTAAATCTTACTTTTATATCCTCCTGCCAAGTCTAAAACATCCGAAAATCCACATTGTGCCAATATATGGGAAACTGTGCAACAATTTATAGACATTTTAGTCTGATAATACAAAAAAAGATTTTAAGTTACACAAATTCTAAAAAAGGGGTTGTTAGAAATGGATCTTTTTTATCTTTACAAAAGATAAGTCGCTGTTTAATATAGTTGGTGAAAATTAAGCAGATATAAGCACCAAGCTGGTTTCTAAATCGTTACCTATTGAAAAGCGAACAGCAAGTAATCAATTGATTAATAGCTAATAAAAGTTTTCCTTGTGTCTTGCGGTGTAGGTTGTGAGATTAGCTTCAATCTTCGCTTTCTGTGCAATTAGTTTCAGATTAGGATTAACCTTTCCTATGATTTTATGAATCCGATTATACTTCTGAATAGCTGTAATATGTACCTTTCTATTTAAAATAGGAAAGATATAATCACTACTATTCGCATCTGAATTAGAATACTTCTGTATGATCTTCAAAGCTTCAACTTGTAATGGAATATTAATTAATCCCTTCGTTTTCTGTCTAATATATTCAACTTTGCCATTTGTAATATTCTCATATTTTAAATGTGCTGTATCAGTCAGATTAATGCCACCTTGTAAATAACTGAATATGAATAAATCTTTGCTTAATTGAATCAATGGTCGCTCATTAGAAACATCAAGTTCCATAATTCGCTTAATCTCTTCTTTCGTTATAGCTCGTTTCTTCGTTTTGATATTGAATTTCGATATTTTAAACGAATTGAAAGGGTAGCAGTCTAGTTTCACTATTCCTTGTTCTATTGCTTTATTAAAGACACTTCGAAGAGTTCGAAATAATAAGCTCATTGTAGTTGGTGCACAATTCTTATTTAAAAGCCATTTTTCATAGCGATTTAGCCAAAAGCTATCTATGTCTGTAAATAAGAAATCTAATTTAGAAGACTTTGTGAAGCTGATTAAAGAGTTATGTGAATCTCTATAAATATTTGCATTCCCAACCTTGTTTTGAGTCTTGAATCCTGCGATAAGTTCAACATAGAATTCGCCTACAGTACTCGCTTTCGTACTTCGTTCAATACTATTAGCTAGGGTAGAGACAGTAAACTCCTTCTGGTTAGACTTAAATTCAAGTATCTGCTTCTGATATTCGGTTTCTTTATCTAAGATAATCTTCTTAATGTAGTCTTTGTTCGGACAGTTGGCTTTTGGAGTGTTCTTAGTAAAATCCCAATATTTAGGATGAACTGATAAGCCTAAACTAACATATTTCATCTTCCCATGCTTGCATATTCGAAGCATAATTGGGTGTTCTCCATTTTTTAATGTTTTAGACTTGTAACAAACCGCATTAATAGTAGCATTCATGATGGTTTTTCGGTTTAAGTCTTGGTTTAAGTGACCTAATTTAAACCCTCCTAAAATCATCACAATTATATAAAAAGAAAAAGCAGCTACTTTGATGTAACTGCTTTATTTTCAAGTGATCCGAGCGGGATCGTTATTTTCTTATCTAAACGACTTATTATCAGTATTTATTATTCTTTCAACATGAGTGTGGTAGCGATTTGGTAGCACCTAAAAAAGTAGCTCTGTCAACTATGTGACAACACTATGTTATTCAAAGAATTATATACAAATATATAGACTTTTTATTTATAATAATCTAGTTATTCCTTTTTTATGATTATAAAAGAATTCTGAATTTCTGTATCGGAGAGAGGGGGCTGAACATCCCTGCTACAATCGTTTGCCACTCTATATCAAGTATACTAAGACCTCTTGGCTGAACATTTTGGGATCATCATCACACTATTTACTTTTGGCTCTTTTCATTTTAGCTCTATTCAAAAAAATAATAGATCCAAACATAATAATGATTCCTACAATCTGCAACAGAGATACTTCTTCTGCGAGAATTAGGTGTGCACAAAATACCGCTGCGGGTAATTCAAGAGTTAGTAGAATAGCACTCATTGCGGGTCCTATTTTCGGCATTCCCTTAGTGAAACATATAGGAGGAATAATGGTTCCAAACAAAGCTAAAAAGCTGCCCCATTGTAAAAGTCCGACATCTAAATGAGAGCTAGTTGTAATAGATTTGAAGTTGATAAATAATATCATCAAAGCAGAGCCTGTTGTCATCAAAGCACTCTTTTCAAACATGGGAATATCATTTCCTAACTTACTCGTAAAAAGCACATACGATGTATATAATACTGAAGCTGCCAGCCCTAATAATATGCCAGTAGTTGAAATATTTAGAGATTGTGCATTTATAAGATTCCCGGCTAACACTGTACCTCCTATAATAAATAAAATAGTAACCAATTCAACCCCCGAAGGTCTTTTCTTGAAAAATAACCACTCCGCAAAAACACTCATCCAAGTAACCTGCATCAAGAGAACAATTGCTAATGAGGCTGGAATATATTCTACCGATAGATAATAAGCATATGCTGAAATACCCATAGTGGATCCGGCTAAAAGAACTTTCCAATTGATTTTCAATTTACATTTATTTGATCTGAAATTTTTAATCAACACAATAAGCCATAAAACAGCAGCTCCTATCAAGGCCTGCACAAATGTTATTTCGCCCGCATTGTATCCTTGTCCATAGGCAATCTTAGCAAATGAAGACAGCATTCCATAACTTAATGCCCCTAACGCTACAATAATAATATATCTTGTCATTATCTTTTTAAATTAAAACCACAAATATTTATTTCTGACAAAATTATATATATCAATATTATATTCATATATCAAGCAAAAAGTATGTAAATAATAGTAAATATCAATCGTAAATCCGATTTATATCCATAATATAGCGACAAATAATTATCTTGCACGGAAAAAATCCAATGGAAAATTTAAGTAAGCAAGAATTGAACCTATTAAGGATACTTCAGAGAAATGCAAGATTTGATATAACTAGCCTCACAGAAGAGTTAGGAATGTCCCGAACGGCAGTGTATGACAGAATAAAAAAGCTCGAAAGTAATGGTTATATTAAAGGATATGTTGCCCTTGTAGACCACAAAAAAGTGGGTTTGAATTTTACGGTCATCGTACATGTATCTCTTCATACCCAACAAATCGGATATGTTGAAGAATTTTTATCACAGATATCAGTATTGGACGAAATAATGGAAGCATACGTGACTGGAGGTATTTTCGATGTAATTTTGAAAGTGGTAGTAGCAGATCCTGATGCATTCAATGATTTTGTAACAAAAAAACTTTCTGCAATCCCCCATATCAGTAAGATTCAAAGTTCATTTGTTATGCGCTACATTAAACAATCGACTGTATTACCTTTTTGAGAAATCTGTATTTTATCCATACAAGCCATATTATAGGACCTCATTTCTGAACAAAAGACCGTAAATAATAAACAAGATAAGAAAATATACATTTTTAAAACACTAGAGTACCATTATTTCTTATAATTCATAATTTTACATGCATAAAAAATATAAAACTAGAAAAATATGGAGTATAGATTTTTGGGTAAATCCGGTCTGGAAGTTCCGGTTTTGAGTTTTGGAACAGCAACCTTCGGAGGTGTAGGCGAATATTATAAAGCATGGGGAGGAACACAATTAAAAGAAGCAACAAGGCTTATTGATATTTGCTTGGATGCAGGAGTCAATCTGTTTGATACAGCAGATGTATATTCCAAAGGTTTGTCAGAAGAAATTTTAGGTAAAGCTCTTGCAGGAAAAAGCAGAGACGGGTTATTGCTATCAACAAAAGCAACATTCAATTTTGGAGAAGGTCCTAACAATCAAGGCTCTTCCCGTTTTCGCCTTATCAGACAATTGGAAGGAAGCCTCAAACGTCTGAATACTGATTATATTGATATATACCATATGCATAGTTTTGATGGTGTAACTGCCGTAGAAGAAACTTTAAGAGCTTTAGATGATATGGTTAGCAGCGGAAAAGTGCGCTATATTGCCGCATCTAATTTTTCAGGTTGGCAGTTAATGAAATCAATCGGGATATCCGACAAGTATGGATGGAATAGCTATGTAGCACATCAGGTATATTACTCTTTGGCGAATAGAGAGTACGAATGGGAGCTGATGCCATTAAGTGTGGATCAAAATATCGGGACAATTGTTTGGTCTCCCCTATCTTCAGGAAGGCTTGGTGGGCGATATAAACGAAACAATCCAATACCTAAAAATGGAAGGATTGCACAAGGTGGAACAACTGTTCCTGACGAAGCAGTACAAGACAACATGCTAAATAATATATTAGATACCTTACGAGAGGTTGCAGACGAAGTCGGCAAATCAATAGCCCAAGTTGCTATTAATTGGGTTCTACAACGCCCAACAGTATCTTCCGTAATCATTGGTGCAAGAAATGAAGAACAACTCAAACAGAATCTGGGTGCTGTAGGATGGAATCTAACAGATACACAAATCAGAAAGCTGGATGAAGCTAGTACTATCTCTCCCATATATCCATATTGGCAACAATGGTCTAGGAAGAAATTGATTCCAACACCTGATTTTTACAAAAAACAATGACAAATCAAATAATAAACAGCTTCTCCAAACAGAAGCTGTTTTTCTTTATAAACTTGCAAATTGAACCAAATAGAAAATAATAACGAACTAAATAGAAAAGTATTTAAATTTAAAACTATCTAATTTTGTATTCGTTATAATAATTGATATTCCCAATTATTCTTGAGATGAAAAGATATATTAAAGTTCCAACATCGCTCGTTTCAGGTCTAGTCTCACAAAGTACCTTAAGATTAGACGGTTGCTCAGTCATAGAGCAATGCATCCACAGTATGCAGGGATCGGGAACTATGTTTCTCGAAGAACATCTTTTGTTATTTGTCTTGGAAGGAAGTAATACGCTTACTTATGGAAAGCAAACATATGTAGTAGGCAAAAATGAAATGATTTTGCTCAAAAAAGCAACAGCTGTTAGATACGAAAAGAAAGGAAATCCCGAGAATGATAATATATACGACAGTCTGATGTTCTGCCTAAAAGATGACATTCTAAAAGAATTTCTCACCAAAGCCGAAATAACAGTTCCTCGCTCCGATGAAGAAATAAAAACAACAGTCAATCCAATGAGTGATTGTCTCATCGCGTTTGCTCATTCCCTCAAACCATATTTCAACAATCCGGCAGAAGTAAACCCCAGATTATTACGTTTGAAGATAATGGAGCTATTGTTTGATGTGTCACACGATAGTAAGAATACATTTCGTCAGATTCTTCAATTACGACAACCTGTAAGAGCTGACATCAGAGAGGTTGTTGAGCAAAATTATACAAATCCAGTTACTCTACCTGAGTTAGCATATCTATCTGGACGAAGCCTATCCAGTTTCAAACGTGATTTCATGTTGGTTTTCAACGAATCACCAGCTATGTGGATAAGGAATAAACGCCTCTGCAAAGCGAAAGAAATGCTTGAAATCTCATCTCTCTCTGTTAATGATGTTTGTTTTTCTGTCGGCTTCGAAAACCTCTCACATTTTTCACGCATATTTAAAGAACACTATGGTATACCACCTAGTCATTATCGAAAATAACTTATTTTAAACAATAAATAAAACTTCAAAATCAATAAGTATATGTCAAAATTATTTAGTCCTCTAAAGATAAAAGATCTTACATTAAAAAATAGAATTGTAATGTCTCCAATGTGCCAGTATTCTGCTATTGATGGATTTGCAAACGATTGGCACTATGTTCACTATGTATCAAGAGCCGTTGGTGGCTCAGCGGTTGTAATTCAAGAAGCGACAGCAGTAGTTCCCGAAGGCCGGATCAGTTACGCGGATTTAGGTATCTGGAAAGATGAACATATTGATGAGTTTAAGAAAATAACGACTTCTATCGAAAAATATAGTGCAATCCCGGGGATTCAGTTAGCTCATGCCGGACGAAAATCCAGTTGCGATTTGGCAAATAACGGAGGTGCTCAAATTAAAGAAGGTCCACATGCTTGGGAAACAGTAGCTCCATCAGCAATACCTTTTCTTCCGACAGATATACCTCCGACAGCATTATACGAAGATGGTATAAAAGAAGTTGCCAAAGCATTTAAAGAAGCAACAATCCGATCGATAAAAGCTGGTTACAAAGTAATTGAGATACACGCTGCACATGGTTATCTGATTCATGAGTTTTTCTCTCCTTTGACAAATACAAGAACTGATAATTATGGAGGAAGTTTTGAAAATAGGGTTCGTATCCTCTTCGATATCATTGATGAAATATTACCGCTGATGACAGACGATCTGTCTTTATGGGTACGTATATCAGCTACAGATTGGGTAGAAGGCGGATGGGATTTACCTCAATCTATTGAGTTATCTAAACTACTTAAAGAAAAAGGGGTTGATGTTATCGATGTGTCTACCGGTGGACTTGTGTCTGATGCTAAAATACCTGTCGGTAAGAATTATCAAGTTCCATTTGCTGATGGTATCAAACAAGCTAGTGGCTTGATAACAGGAGCTGTTGGCCTTTTTACAGAAGCTCCTCACATGGAAGAATTATTAGAGACAGAAAAGTGTGATCTGATATTTATCGGTCGTAAACTATTGAAAGATCCATATTTTCCTATCAATGCAGCAAGAGAACTTGGTGATACTGATATTACTCCCGATCAGTATGGAAGAAGACATTAATTGAAAATGTAAAAAATCAATAGCTATGCACTCTACCTTTATTTGGTTTTCTGCGTACAGATTTTTCAAATAAAGGTGCAGTGCTTTTATATTTCATGAAATTTTGAAAACTAAATCCATAATTATATAAAACCAAGACCAAAACAAATTATATATTTGCAAATAATTATGAGAAAATTTTTATTAATTATATTTTCTGTTCTATATACGTTGATATCCGTTGGATGTATCAACTACAATGTATATTGTCAGGATAAGTTAATGAAAACTTCTTTAGTTGTGAATAATTTGAATTGTGACCAATGCCCGAATTGCGCACAAAAGAAGTGCAAGAAAGACGGTAGTTGTTGTAAACATTCAAAAGAGCATATACAACTAAAAGTTGATCTAAACTATACTGCTCATCATATTGATATTACACCTCAGCAGGTTGCAATTTTAGACATATTTCTATCCGGATATATTACTCCCGATGCGAATACAATAAGCAAAGAAACTTATCCGGTAACAAATGCCCCGCCACTAGGGGTACAAAATCCGATTCATATTCTTAACTGCACTTACCTTATTTAAACCTATTGCTCAACAATAGGAAAGTTCATTGTGTCTTTTTTCTAAAGGCATGATACACTTCTTCTTTTTTTAGTCTTTTGCCTAGAAGGCTACTCATTTATCAACATATACATTTTCATAAAAAGCAGAATATGAACAAAAAAATTATTGTTCTACTGATGCTGCTTTCGCTATGTAAGATTGTACCTGCTCAAACATCGTTGAGTATGCAGGATGCCTTACGTATTGCTACAGATAATTACGAAAACATCAAAGCAAAAAAGAATTATCTGCAAGCATCAGAAGCTACAGAACAAGTAAGTAAACGAGAATATTTACCCGATCTTAAATTTTCAGCACAACAGAGCTATGGTACTATCAATGCTCAGAATGGGCCTATGTATGGTTTTGGCGGACTTGGGGTCGCATCCACCAGTATGCCTCTAGCTGAGCAAAATTGGAATGCCGCTTTCGGCTCTCTGTACCTAGCTAATATCAATTGGGATTTCTTTACATTCGGACAGATCAGTAATAATATAAATCTGTCTCGTTTAGCAAAAGAAAGAAGCAGAGCTGATCTGCAACAAGAGGTATTTCAACATCAGATACGAACAGTCTCAGCCTATCTGAATCTATTAGCTATTCAACGAATGGTATTCGTTCAACAACAGAATGTAGAACGAGCTGAAGTATTTCTTTCAACGGTACAGAGTCTTGCAGACAATGAATTGAAGCCAAAGGTAGACGCATCTTTAGCTCAGGCAGAAGTATCGAATGCTAAAATAAGTCTGATAAAAGTGTTGGACAAAGAACTTGAGTTATCAAAAGTATTAGCCGTTCTTTTAGGTATTGAATATACCCAATTTCAATTAGAGGATACTTTCTCGAAATCATCACCTGCATTACTTGCATCAGCGTCTGAAGGCTCTCAAAATCACCCGGCATTACGATATAAGCAGGCAATTATAGATCAGAACAACGGGCAAATAAAGTTATTGAAATCTCAAAATATGCCTAGGTTCTCTTTATTTGGAGTATTGCAAGGGAGAGGATCAGGGTTCGAATATAATTATGTTCAGGATAATTCAGCCTTCTCCCGAAAGTACACAGATGGAGTTAGAATAGATAGGACTAACTATTTGGTTGGTGTGGGTGTAACGTGGAATTTTACCTCACTATTCCGTAATCATTCTAAAATAAAAAGCCAGAGATTCACTTCATCAGCATTAGTGGATGAATACAAATTATTAGAAAGTGAGCTAAAAGCCCAATCACTTATGGCAGACGGAAGAATACTCAATGCTTTGGACTATAAAAAAGAATCTCCCATACAGGTAAAAGCAGCCTCTGAAGCATATCAGCAACATTTGGCTTTATATAAAAACGGATTAACGACGATTGCAGATCTTACCCAGTCTTTTTACAGTCTCAACCGAGCTGAAACGGATAACGAAATTGCAATTATCAACGTTTGGCAAGCTTTATTATTGAAAGCTTCTTCTGTGGGAGACATCAATTTATTCACTAACGAAATAGATCAATAAAATATGAATTTAATCAGAGCTGCATTACGTAAACCAATAGCGATATTGGTACTGGTAATGGGGTTGTTATTTTTCGGAATAAAAGCAACCCGTGATGTGCGGGTGGATATTCTTCCCGAAATGAATTTGCCGGTAGTTTACATTGCACATTCATTCGGAGGTTATACTCCTAGCCAGATGGAAGGATATTTCACTAAAATGTACATCAATATGATGCTGTTTACCAATGGTATCAAAAATATTGAAACAAAAAACACGCAAGGTCTTACCTTAATGAAGGTGACTTTTTATGAGAACACGGATATGGGACAGGCAATTGCCGAAATCAGTGCTTTATCCAACAGATCGCAGGTATTCTTACCACCAGGGGCTCCGGCTCCTTTCATTATCCGTTTCGATGCTTCGTCTCAACCCGTCGGACAGCTTGTATTTAAGAGTTCCACCAAGACTAATAATGAATTGCAGGATATTGCCAACTTTACGGCAAGACCTTTTCTTATTGCAATTCCCGGTCTTACCAGTGCTCCACCCTTTGGTGGTAGTCCCCGAACAATTGAAATCAATATAGATCCTTCGGCATTGCGGGTGCACAATATGTCGCCGGATCAGATTGTGGAAGCAATCACCAAAAACAATATCACTGCTCCCGGTGGTAATGTGCAGATTGGAGACATCAATTACCTGACTCCTACGAATAATACCATAAAAGGAGTAAAGGATTTTGAAGATATACCTCTATTCAAAGGAGATGTTCAAACTGTTTATCTGCGTGACGTGGCAACGGTAAAAGACGGAGCTGATATAACAACAGGATATGCTTTGGTGAACGGAAAACGTTCAGTTTATATCAACATAGCTAAATCGGGAAAAGCCTCTACTTGGGATGTTGTGAAGAATCTGAAAGCTCAGATACCTACAATCCAGAAAAACCTACCTGATGATGTAACAATCTCTTATGAATTCGATCAATCAACGTATGTAATCAATGCAGTAAAAAGCTTGATTACCGAAGGAGTAATCGGTGCTTTACTTACCGGACTGATGGTTTTATTATTTCTTCGGGACAGACGTTCTGCATTTATAGTCATTCTGACAATACCGATTTCCTTAATATCATCAGTTTTATTTCTGCAATTGTTCGGACAAACAATCAATATCATGACTTTGTCCGGTCTTGCTCTGGCTGTCGGGATATTAGTCGATGAAAGTACTGTCACGATAGAGAATATACACCGCCACTTAGAAATGGGTAAAAAAAAGGCAACCGCCGTATGGGATGCGTGTAAAGAAATTGCTTTTCCGAAATTACTTATCATGTTGAGCGTGTTGGCTGCTTTTGTTCCTGCACTCACGATGTCGGGAATACCCGGAGCATTGTTTAAACCGTTGGCTTTAGCTATCAGCTTTGCAATGATAACTTCTTTCCTACTCTCTCAGACATTTGTACCTATCCTTTCCAACTGGCTGATAAAGGAGAAAGAGATTAAGGAAGAACATAAAGAAGGTGCTTTTGATCGGTTTAGAAACAGATTCGAAGGTTTTATTAGCGGTCTGCTTAATAAGCGAAAGATAATAACATTCGGTTATTTGCTTGTAAGCATAGGTATTGTGGTTCTGTTATTTAATATAATCGGTAGAGATGTACTCCCTTCTGTTAATTCCAGCCAGTTTCAAATGAGAATCAAAGCTCCCGAAGGAACAAGGCTGGATGTAACAGAACAAAAGATCCATAAAGTATTAGATGAATTAAACCAAATGATTGGCAAAGATCATATAAAGATTACTTCAGCCTTTGTCGGACAACATCCATCCACATTTGCAGTGAGTCCCATCTATCTATACAATGCAGGACCTCATGAAGCGACACTTCAAGTGGCAATGAACGATAATCATTTAAATCTTGACAACCTGAAAGAAGATATCCGCAAGCATCTGAAAGAAAAAATGCCTGAGCTACAAATATCTTTCGAACCAATGGATTTAACAGAAAAAGTTTTGAGTCAGGGAACAACCAATCCTATTGAAGTACGTTTTTCAGGAATGATGAAGAAACGCAACGAAATGTACGCCAATAAGCTCTTGGCTAAACTCAATGGAATTGATTATTTAAGGGATCAGCAAATACCTCAATCTTTAAATTATCCGACTCTGAATATTGATGTGGATCGTGTTCGTGCAGCTCAACTAGGAGTTGATATGTCAGACATTACCCGATCAATGGTGGCGTCAACATCATCATCCCGTTATACCAATAAGAACTTCTGGATAGGCGGTATGATGAATATGGCTTATGACATTCAGGTACAAGTGCCTATTAATGAAATGTCGAGTGTTGATGATTTATCCAACATTCCGGTTTCTAAAGGAAATGTTCGTCCTGTATTAGCAGATGTCGCCAACATTACACAAGGTAAAGGATATGGAGAAAGTTATAACAAAGGCTCTATGGGATATACTTCTGTTGTCGCCAACGTTCATCAAAAAGATTTAGGACGTGCAGCTAAAGATATACAGGCTGCGATTGACTCATTGGGAGAAATGCCTAAAGGATTAAATGTGGAAGTGGCAGGGATGGCTCCGGTATTGACTGATACAATGAATAGCTTGGAAGGAGGATTACTCATATCCATTGTCGTGATATTCCTGATGCTGGCAGCCAATTTCCAATCTTTCAAAGTATCGGCAGTCATATTAACCAGTGTTCCGGCTGTAATTCTGGGGGCATTGAGTATGCTTATGTTAACAGGCTCAACTCTTAACCTGCAATCTTACATGGGTCTAATCATGTCAATCGGAGTATCTATTGCGAACGCGTTATTGCTTATATCGAATGCAGAGGATATTCGCAAGCAAACGGGTGATGCTCTAGGTGCAGCTAAGGAGGCAGCGGCTCTGCGTATACGCCCGATTATCATGACAAGTTTAGCGATGACGGCAGGTATGCTCCCAATGGCTATTGGTTTTGGAGAAGGTGGTGATCAGACCTCACCTCTTGGACGAGCTGTAATCGGTGGTATTATAGCTTCTACTTTTGCCGTATTGGTTATACTTCCTCAGATATACGCCTATATACAAAATAAAGCGTCTATACAGTCTGTATCCCTAGATCCGGAAGATGCAGAAAGTAAATACTTTGATAATGAAATTAAATAAGAAATAAGCAGAATGAAAAAGATATATAATATTGTTTTAGCTACAACATTCATCTTACTATTCGGTGCATGCTCGACTAAAGAAAAGAAAGCAGAAGAACCGCAAGCAGGAATGAATATGCCTATGAGCTTAGAGACTGTCAAACTCAACAAATCAAATCCAACTGTACCGGTTCGCCTTCCCGGAGAATTAATTGCAGATCAGGAAGTACAGATTTATGCTAAGGTTGCCAGCTATGTGCAAACACTAAAGGTCGATGTGGGCTCTAAGGTTTCGCAAGGTCAGGTGTTAATAACTATGGAAGCCCCAGAAATCAATTCTCAACTAGCATCTGCACTGTCGAAGATGAAAGCACAGGAGGCTATCTATATAGCCACGAAAGCAACTTACGACAGAACTATCAAAGCTGCTCAAACAGAAGGTGCTGTGTCACAGGATGCCATTGATCAAATAACAGCAAAGAAAGATGCTGACGAAGCGCAATACACTGCATCGAAATCTGTTTATCAGGAGATAAAAGCAATGGAGAATTATCTTGTTATACGTGCACCTTTTTCGGGGATTGTAACAGAACGTAACACGGATATTGGGGCTTATGTAGGTCCTGCGGGCAAAGGCTCGGACAGACCGTTGTTGGTCGTTCAAAAAGATGCAGCGTTACGGCTTGTATTAGCAATACCCGAGGCTCATACTCCTTACGTTCAATTAGGTGACACCGTGAAATTTTCAGCCAAATCAATTCCACAGAAAGTATTTACGGGACTTGTTGTTAGAAAAGCAGGTGCTTTGGATTCTAAATTAAGGGCTGAGCGTATCGAGATTGATGTACTAAATCAGGATAATCTACTCTTACCTCGTATGATTGTTGATGCAAATATTACTCTCCAATCTAAAGAATCTACATTCTTTATTCCAAAATCAGCCTTGGTAGATGGAAATATGGGTGTATATGTCATGAAAATTGTAGAAGGCAAAACTCAAAAAGTACCTGTTCGGAAAGGACGGACAAACGGAATGACAATAGAGGTATTTGGCAATCTGGAGCCTAATGATGAGATATTATTAAAAGTAAGTGAGGAAACCAAAGAAAACATGTTCATACCTAAAAAATAGGTTTCTTCACTAAGAAGAGTGTTGGTTAGCCAATACCAACACTCTTTAATTATTAATATTAAATAATAGAGATTATGAAAACAGTAGCGATGATTTTTTTAATAACCATAATTCTTAGTTCCTGTAAAGTCAGTAATATTGTAACACCAACGTGTGAGGCAGGAAGCTTACCCAGAAAAGAAGGTAAGCATTATGTATTGGGAGTAAGAGGAGAATGTGAAATGTGTCAGGAAGAAATAGAAAAAGTAGCACGATTTAATGTAAAAGGGGTTTCTTTTGCTTACTGGATACAAAATGATCAAAAGCTGTTAGTGGATTTTGATCCGACAAAGACCAATATAGACTCAATAAGTACTGCTTTAGCCAGATGGGGATATGATACAGAGAGGCATATTGCAGATACTAGGACATACAATGCTTTGCCTCATTGCTGTAGATACAGATAAAACTATTTGAAATATGAATATACGTTTAATAGAAGAAAAAGATAATGAAGCTGTGGCTCATATAATACGAGCCACTCTTGAAGAATTTGGAGCCAACCAGCCGGGAACTGTATATTATGACCAGAGTATATGGTCTTTGAGTGACATTGTAAACAATGATAAATGTGCATACTTTGTCATCGAAGAAAATGATGAGATACTAGGTGGTGCAGGTATTTATCCGACTCAAGGTTTACCCGAATATACAGCCGAATTAGTGAAGCTATACACTATCCCTGAAATCAGAGGAAAGGGATATGGCAAGCGATTGATAAATATATGTCTTGATTTTGCCAAACAAGTAGGATATAAGCATATCTATCTGGAAAGTATGGATGAACTAAGCATGGCTGTAGGTTTATACGAAAGGCTAGGATTTAAATACCTGAATGCTCCTATGGGCGAAAGCGGACATAGTTACTGTAAAATATGGATGTTAAAGGATTTAGAAGAATAATGAAAATAGCAATAATAAGTGATATACATGCCAATCTTCCGGCATTAGAAAAAGTTTTAGAGGATATTCATTCTAATTTTAAGGCTGATCAAGTTTATTGTCTTGGCGACCTAACCGATGGTGCCCCTTGGGCAAATGAAGTTATCAATCTGATTCGGGAATATAATATCCCTACAATAATGGGCAATCATGACGAACGAATAGCTTTCGATTATAAAGTGCATCCTCTCAAAAAACATACATTAGAAGAACAACTCGCTCGTGCAGAAACTATACGGCAAACAAAGGACAAAATATCTGAGGTTAATCTCAAATACTTATCAGAATTAAAATCTAATATTAAATTCAGTTATGCTGGAATTTCATTTTTACTTGTTCATGGCAGCCCTAAGAGTAACGAAGAATATATCTATGAAAATCATGATACAGAATCTATAATTGGAATGTTTGAATCGAATCAAGCGGATGTTATCGTATCTGGACATACACACTTGTCTTTTATAAAGGAGGTTTATAGCACAGATTTACCTAAATTATTCATTAACGCAGGATCGGTTGGTCGTAGTAAAGAGCTCAATGGAGGAAAAGCCGTTTATTTACAATTGACAATAAATGAAGACGGGCCCACATTTGACGACAAGGTAAAGCTTACTCTTCGGAAAATTGATTATGATATACACAAAACGATAAACGATATAAAGAATAGTTCTACTCCAGACTTTTATGCAGATTTTTTGTTAAAATCTATTCTTTAAAGGTCTGCTGTAGTATTTGGGGTGTAGAGACAATCACATTAGCATCTAATAATTTCTCTGCATCTTCAATTTTTTCAACGGTTGTTTTAAATACAAGTACTTTGGGGTAAAGAGCAGAATCTATAATAATATTAAATGATTCAACTTTAAGAATACCCACTCCTATAAATATATTGGAAATCTGCGTTTATAGAGAATCTGTTAACACTAGAACTAATGTTTTTCATTTTGATTTGCGATTGATAGGTAAAGCATTGTTTCTGGTTTTCCTGTTTGTATTGAAATGCGTTATGCCATGACTAAACAATATGTAAAATAGATGAATGCTTCCTATGAGTGGTTTCTTTTTACAATCTTGAATGGTTACTAAATCTAGTTTTTTATTTTCAGCCAACTGAAGATCGAATACAGCATCATCGGATTTTTGGGGATATTTATCTTTATCCTTTGAAAGAAAATAAACGAATCCATGCATAGCTCGAAACTCATAGCTATCAAAAGATATCACCTTCATACTTTTTGAGGATACACTTCTCATTCCCTATATCGTAGATCTTTTTATTCTTATATAGCATTAATACTCGATAAAAAATCCTTCAGTAAATAATTCAAACAGATTTTATTAATAATGATATTGCAAAGTCTGATTCCGAAAATGACTATGAATGTGGATATTTTGACGAATAACATTCTAATTTAATGTTTAATTACTTGTGTTTTGATTGGCTAATTCTTTTCATAAAAACCAATTTATTGTTCATAATAAGAATATAAGTTTGTGTATTTATTTTCATCCAACTACTTTTGAGTACAAAATAAGAAGTATATATAGTAAGGCTAAAATTATTTTAATATAATTATATAAAAATAAAGATGTAGAGGTAAATAACTCACATATCCTATCTCAAGAGGTAAATAACTAATTAAAATCATATGAAATTTAGGTGTATTTTTTGCGGAGCAATAGCTCTGCTAGGGATTTCTTGCTCTAATAAAAACGATAATTATCAGCAAGAAACCAAGCAATCTTTTCAAACAGTAGTAGTTTCAAGCCAAAGTGCAAAGCTAGAACAATCTTATCCGGTAGTTATTAAAGGACAGGAAGACATCGAAATACGCCCTCGTATAGATGGCTTTATTGATGCCATACATGTAGACGAAGGATCTGTTGTGAGAAAAGGTCAATCTCTTTTTAAAATCAATTCTCCGGCATCCGAGCAAGCGTTAAAATCAGCTAAAGCTACTTTACGAAGCAACAAAGCCCGTTTAAACACTGCCTTGACAAATGTAAACAGACTACGCCCTTTGGCAGAGCAGGGTATTATAAGCAACGTTCAATTACAATCGGCGCAAGACGCTTACGAAACTGCTCAGGCTGAACTGGCACAAGCACAAGCAGAAGTTGAGAATGCAGAAGCAGCACTAAGTTGGACTAATGTGGTTAGTCCGGTTGATGGAATTGTAGGTACAATTCCTTTCCGTCGGGGTAGCCTTGTGAGTAACGCAGATATACTAACTACAGTTGCTAATACAAGTAATGTGTATGCTTATTTCTCTTTGAATGAAAAAGAGCTAATGCGTATGTTAGATGGTACTGAAGGAGAATCTCAAAAAGATAAAATAAAAAATCTGCATGAAGTGACTTTGACTTTAGCCAATGGCACAATATATCCTGAAAAAGGAAAGATTGAGACAATATCGGGCATTATTGATGGTACCACAGGATCAGTCAATTTTAGGGCTGAATTCTTGAATAAAGAAGGAAAGTTACGTAGTGGTGCTAGTGGAAAAGTTTCTATTCCCGAACAGCTAGACAATGTAATTCTCATCCCTCAACGATCGGCTTTCTCTCAACAGAATAAGCTTCAGGTATATAAGGTTTCGGGAGATTCTGTTGTGCAAACGATAATCACAGCAACTGAAATGCCTGACGGTCAAAATTATGCCGTAACAAGTGGATTATCATCCGGAGATCGTATAGTCAGCGAAGGTATAGCGACTCTACGTCACGGACAAAAAATAGCAATTAAAGAATGAGTAATCTCAATATAATATAAAACGATGTTAAAATCAATAATAGATAATCCGGTATTAGCCACAGTTATCTCTATCATTATAGTGATACTGGGGGGAATCGGTCTGGCAACCTTACCGGTTGAACAATATCCGGATATTGCTCCTCCAACAGTGAGGGTAGAAGCGAATTATACCGGAGCAAATGCCGATGTGGTAATGAATAGCGTCATCATTCCTATCGAAGAAGCGATCAATGGAGTGGAAGGCATGACGTATATGACTTCCAATGCAACAAATAGCGGTAGTGCAGAGATTACCGTTTATTTTCGTCAGGGAGTAGATCCGGATATTGCAGCAGTAAACGTTCAGAACAGAATTTCAAAAGCAACACCTTTACTACCTCAGGAAGTAACACAAGAAGGGGTTACTGTTCAGAAGCAGCAAAGCAGTATGATTATGATAGTCAGTCTGTCGTCGGATAATCCCGAACACGATGCCATGTTTATTCATAATTATGCAAACATCAACCTTCTCCCTCAGATCAAGCGTGTGTACGGAGTTGGTAATGCTCAACTCTGGGGGATGAATGACTATTCGATGCGTATCTGGTTACAACCCGATAAAATGGCATCTTATAAAATAAGCCCTACGGAAGTAATTGCAGCTTTACAGGATCAGAATATAGAAGCGGCTCCCGGTGAACTTGGGAAAAATGGAAATCAATCTTTTCAATATACACTGAAATATACAGGTCGTCTGAAAGAAGTAAAAGCTTTCGAAGATATAGTTGTGCGATCAGAAGGCAATCATATATTACGGGTAAAAGATATAGCTAATGTTGAGTTAGGTTCTCTGGATTATAGTCTTAATCAACGATTTGGCGGAAAAGAAGCAGCATCGTTTTATATAAACCAAGCTGCCGGATCGAATGCAAAAGAACTGATAACAAATGTGAAGGCTGTTGTAGAAGAAGCCAAATTAACAATGCCTCCGGGTCTTAAAGTGAGCTATTTAATGGATAGCAGTGAGTTTTTGGACGCTTCTATCAGTAAAGTAGTTACAACTCTATTCGAAGCTTTTGTACTTGTATTTATTGTTGTGTTTATCTTTTTGCAAGATGTAAGATCTACTCTTATTCCTGCTATTGCTGTTCCTGTGGCTATTATCGGAACGTTTTTCTTCCTGCAATTATTCGGGTTTTCAATCAACCTACTGACTTTGTTTGCTTTAGTTCTTGCTGTTGGTATTGTGGTCGATGATGCGATAGTCGTCGTCGAGGCTGTACATGCCCAGTTTGACAATGGTGTAAAAAATGCAAGGAAAGCAACAATAACAGCTATGAAAGAAATAGCTCCCGCTATTGTTTCCATAACATTGGTTATGGCTTCGGTATTTATTCCCGTCAGCCTTATTGGTGGAACAACAGGTATCTTCTTCAAACAATTTGGACTAACATTGGCTGTTGCCATTATTATATCGGCAGTAAATGCTTTAACATTAAGTCCGGCTCTGTGTGCTATGTTCCTTAAAGGTCATAAAGATGAAGAGGTGAAGAATAAAAGCTTTATCAAACGTTTTTACTATTCTTTTAATATAGCATTTAATGCTGGAACGAGTAAATATAAATCGGCTCTACACTTTCTGGAAAAAAAAGGACACCGATGGATTACCGCTGCCATAATAGTTATCAGTACTGTTTTATTGTTCGGATTGATGAAGTTCTTACCTACCGACTTTGTTCCTCAGGAAGATAGTGACGGTGTGATGGGCATGATAAGTCTTTCGCCCGGTACATCATTAGAGCGAACAGATACCATAATGAAAGAAATTGTAAAGATTGCCAATGAAATAGAAGACGTTGAAGCTATACAAGATTTATCGGGAATCAATTTTATGAGTGGTGCCGCAAGTTCATACGGTGCGATTGTAATTAAAATGAAACCATGGGACCAACGTAAACTATCTACGAACGATGTTGTCGCGATACTGACTGAAAAAACTCAAAAGATTCAGGATATAAATCCTCTATTCTTTAGTAATCCAACCTTACAAGGTTTCGGGATGAGTTCGGGAGTAGAACTCCAGTTGCAAGATAAAACGGGAGGAGAAATGGATAAATTCACCGGTGTGACAAATGAGTTTCTGGATGCTATGCGCCAACGCAAGGAAGTGATGATAGCTATGACGAATTTTAATCCGAATTTTCCTCAGAAACAAATAGAAGCCAATATTCCTAAAATTAGAAAAGCTGGCTTAACCTTGAATGAAATAATGGCTGCAATGCAGGCTTATGTAGGCAGTATGTATATTTCGAATTTCAATTTGTACGGGAAGCAATTTCGAGTAATGGTTCAGGCTGCACCCGAATATAGGGCTAAACTTAACGATTTGAATGGTTTACTAGTGAGAACAACCAGTGGCGAAATGGCTCCTATTACAGAGTTTATTGATATTAAAGATGTAACAGGACCTCAGAATCTTACTCGCTTCAACATGTTTATGTCCAATGATGTGACTATTATCCCAAACTTTATGGAAGGATACAGTACCGGAGATGTGATACAAGCTGTTACCGAAGTCGGGGAACAAGTATTGCCAATGGGTTATGGATATGAGTATTCAGGGTTAACCAGAGAAGCAGTAAGCAGTAGCAGCCAAACCATTATCATATTTATACTATCCTTGGTATTTGTATATCTGCTATTGGCCGCATTATACAGAAGCTATATTATTCCTATGGTAGTTATACTCTCTCTACCTGTTGGTTTGAGTGGAGTGTATATCTTCTTAATGATTTTCGGATTGCATATAGGCATCGTAAATAATATCTATGTCCAAATATCACTAATTATGCTTATCGGTCTTTTAGCTAAAAATGCAATTCTTATCGTAGAATATGCCATCCAACGAAGAAAACAAGGTATGAGTGTTATCGATGCTGCCGTAAATGGAGCTGTCGCACGTCTACGTCCTATCTTGATGACCTCTTTTGCATTTATAGCAGGACTTCTACCTCTGATGTTTGCTACCGGAGCAGGTGCTATCGGTAACCGTTCGATAGGCATAAGTGCAGTCGGAGGTATGCTGATCGGTACTATCCTAGGAATTTTGGTTATTCCATCGTTGTATATAATTTTTCAGAACCTTCAGGATAAATTCACTCAGTCCGGATTATTAAACACTGAAAAAGAGGATGGTGAAGAATAAAAATGATTTAAAAAATACAGAAATGAAAACAAAATCGATTAATCATATAATTCTATTGGGGCTTGTCGCCTCAATAGGATTTACATCCTGCCAGGTAACAAATAAATATAAATCGCCCGATATAGATACCACTGATTTATATAGGGAACAAGCTGCCGTTGATACAAATACGATCGCTAATATCCCTTGGCAAATTTATTTCTCTGATCCTCTATTACAAGCATATATTGATGAAGGGTTGCAGAAGAATTATGATTTGCAAATTGCAGTGAGTCGCATTAAACAAGCCGAAGCAAACTTGTCAATGGCAAAGGCTGCCTATTTTCCGGATATATCTTTGGTTGCACAAGCTGAACATCTGAGAAATAGTAATGGGAGCAGCGGTAAAGATGTCTTAGGCTATCATTCGACCAATTATACTTTAGGAGTTAGTGCGAGTTGGGAGCTTGATGTATGGGGTAAACTAAACAGGCAATCAAGAGCCAGATATGCTCAGTTCTTAAATAGTCATGCTTATAAAGATCTGATAAGAACATCATTGATTGCTAATATTGCAACATCTTATTATACATTGCTGGCTTTGGATGAGCAATTAAGAATAACAGAAGAAACGGTAGGCTTACTGAGAGAGAGTACACAAACAATGCAATCTTTGATGGATGCCGGAATATTAAATGGAGCATCAGTAGAGCAGAGTAAATCGCTTCAATATAGTACGGAGGTAACTATCCCGACAATAAAGAGCCAGATTAGACAAACTGAGAATTCCATTTGTATTCTTCTTGGGCGTAAACCCGGAAATATCGACCGCTCGACGATGGACAGACAAATCATCGCAGAAGACTTAAATACAGGTATTCCTGCTCAGTTATTATCCAAACGTCCGGATGTAAAACAAGCCGAACTAGCTTTTCGTTCTGCTTTCGAATTGACTTATGCAGCTAAAGCTAGTTTCTACCCTTCTATCAGATTAAGCTCGGGAACGGTCGGATATGGAGCAAATACTCTGTCTAATTTCTTCAAACCTGAGAATATTTTCGCCAATATTATTGGAGGATTAACTCAGCCCTTGTTTGCACGAAAACAGCTTATCGGAAATTTGAAAGTAGCCAAAGCCCAGCAGGAGGAGGCGTTGTTAAGTTTCGAAAAAACAGTATTGACAGCAGGTGCAGAAGTATCGGATATTTTGTACAGCTACCAATCGTCCATCGACAAAAATCCAATCAGAGACAAACAAGTTGAATCGACTATTATAGCAGTTCGTTTCACCAAAGAATTGCTGAAAGCCGGAGAAGCAAATTACACGGAGGTTTTGAGTGCCGAACAGAATCTACTACAATCACAGCTTGGGCAAGTTAGTGATAAGCTGGAACAATTGCAATATTCCGTAAACTTATACAGAGCTCTCGGAGGAGGCTCTGAATAAACACTACTTTTCATACCTTAATTAGTTTGAATTCAGGAACCGATTCTTTATAGAATCCGGTTCCTGTGTTCTTCTTATGCGAAAATGAAAAGATGTATAAGCTTATAAACGACAATAAAAAAGTATTCAATGATAACGAAACAGACAGAAAAGGTTAGGATTAGAATTGTTTACAATTTCATTTCCAATTCAGATTCTATTGGTGAATTGCATGTGTTCTTTCATGAGAGTAGAATGCCTGTAGAAGGAGAGAAAATATATCTGGAAAATGAATTTACTGAAGGGATATTTCTTCCGAAGGGAAAATATAGACATAAGACTGAAGGCCATTTAAAAATGCTACGAGACAACTTGAGGATGCAACATTGGGTCGTCATCAAAATAAATCAGGACGACCCTAATATCCGGAAAATAAACCTAGAAACAAATGATGATCAGATAATTTAAATTTAGAATATGATAAAATTAATAATTCAATTTATCCGAATTAATTTTCTTCCCTTGCTTGGTATTTCTATCGGTGTTTTTCTTGGTTATTTGCATTGGTTCCTGTGGGGCTGTTATTGGGGAACATATTCCTTATCCTCTGAGTGCTGGGTAAACTGTACCTATGGAGCATTATTCTTCGGTTATATTATCCTCGCAATTTTCAAAAATGATCAAACATATATAAGCAAGCAATAATCTAAAGATGAAAATTATGAGGTTTATTTATTTGTTGATCCTTTTAACTGGATTGAGTAGTCAAGCATTGCATGCACAGGAAAATGAACTAATTTATATAGCAGGAGACAGTTTAAGAAAAGTAATAAAAGAGGAATTTCGTGTTGCATCTTATAGAGATAGAGGTATAAACGTCGATGAGCGGGAAATAATCAAACTAATGGATAGAATGCCCTCTTTCGGCATTTATAAAGATACTTATTTTGTAACAGGAGTTCCCTTGAACCAACAAATTACCCGCAACACGGCTGATGCTGTTTTTCAACTTAGCATCAGGCAACGGTTAACCAAAAGTATCCTGCCTTTTAATTCATTTCTCTATCTGACATATACTCAAAAGTCTTTCTGGGATATTTACAGGGAATCCTCTCCTTTTCGTGACAATAACTATAATCCGGGTATTGGAATAGGAAAATACATCATTGAAAAGAATCGACTCCGAGGAGGTCTTTTAGTGGCTTTCGAGCATGAATCTAATGGACGTGAGGATAAAGAGTCCCGAAGCTGGAACTATATAAGTATTAATGGAAAATATTTTATAAACATGCTTTTATCAATCGGATTCAAGGTGTGGATCCCGTATGTTGACGGTGGTGAAAATAAAGACTTACTAGAATACAGAGGATTGGGAACAATATCTTTTAATGCAATTACAGGAAACCGGAAATGGTGGATAACGACTGAACTGACTCCCCGCAAGGGATGGGGAAATATAAATACAATTGTGAGTATAGGTTATAAACCCTCAGAAAAATTAAATCAATCATTCTTTTTGAGGTTTAGTGATGGCGTTGGAGAAAGCCTGCTTAATTATAATAAATACAGTACGAACCTTCGATTTGGTATTTGTATAAAACCTGATTTTTATAGTTTCTTATAATTATCTGCTTATGAAAATATTTCAATTTAAAGAGATTCATTTTGTCTTTCTGATTATTGTCTTTACGGGAATACTATCCCTTATTGGCAACTGTAATAGGAAAGAATATATCGCAGTTGAAGATAAAATCCCGGAAATTGAGGGTGCTTTCTTTTCCGATTCATTAGATAAAGAGGGCTTATGCTTTGTATTGTTTTACATAAATGATTCGGACATCTGTAATGAAATGAAAAACAATCTGGAAAATCTTCGATTAAATACAGACAATATCAAAATCTATAAAGTCAATGTGGATAGATATCCGGAGCTGATTGATAAATATAACATATCCGGAGTTCCTAGTGTATTAATATTCAGGAAGGAGATCGAAGATAAACGAATAATGGGTGTTGTTCCATATTCAAATCTGGAAATGATATATAAACGCCAAATAAAATAATTAGTTTATACAATATTGTAAAAATAGATATGCTACAACGAACATTAAATAAAAGTTTTACATTGGAAGGTAAAGGACTGCATACAGGTTTAGACCTTAAAATCACATTTAATCCAGCATCTGAAAATGAAGGGTATAAAATTAGAAGAACAGACATCTCAGGTAAGCCTATTATAGAGGCTTTAGCTGAAAATGTTTCGGGAACACAAAGAGGTACAGTGTTATCCGGCAAAGGCTTTTCTGTAAGTACAATTGAGCATGCTCTCGCCGCATTATATGCATGTAGTATAGATAATTGCTTAATAGAAATAAATGGGCCAGAGTTTCCAATATTAGATGGGAGCTCCATCCATTACATTCGTAAAATTAAAGAAATCGGTATTTGCAATCAATTAGAGAAAAGACAGTATATAAGTTTTAAAAGGAAAAGAGTACTTGTTAAAGATCCAGAGACCGGAGCATCCATGTTATTGCTGCCGAATGAGAAGCTAACAGTAAGCGCAGATATTTATTTTGATTCTCCATTACTCAGTCACCAAAGTGCTGTATTGGACGATTTGAGTGATTTTTGTAGAGAAATAGCTTCTGCAAGAACATTCGTATTTGTAAGAGAAATAAAAGAGCTATTTGAAAATAACCTAATAAAGGGAGGCGATCTTGATAATGCTATTGTAATCTATGACAAACCTATACCTCAAGAAAAGTTAGATAAATTGGCTGATTTAATGAATATAGAAAAGCGTTCTTTTAAGAGTTTAGGCTATATAATGAATAAGCCTTTAAGATATGAGAATGAACCAGCCAGGCACAAAATATTAGATATTCTCGGAGATTTAGCCTTATGTGGTGGTTTTGTAAAAGGTAAGATTATAGCAAAATGTCCCGGACATAAAATCAATACACTCTTTGCTAGAAAAATAAGGGAATGTAACTTAAAACAAGCTAAAATATAAAGGAAAATCTGAATTAGAATATATTATCTTTGACTATATCTTATTTCAATTAACGTATCAAGTAAAATATGGATTCGGCATTTTTATTATTTAATAAAGAATTTTGGTCCGGGGAGTCTAATCTAAAGATGTTTTTAGATTGTCCTTATCAGCTCAGTGGCGGTTTTGTCCTTTACTGTACCGAAGGTGAAGCTGTAATTTCTGTTGGAGCTCAAAAACATATTATAAAAAAGAATGCGGAAATGGTAATTTTACCAGGTACTACCTTTTGTTTACTGCAATCTACAGAAAACTTCGTAAATAGAATTTTTACCTTTTCAAAAGAATTATATGAAGAGGTGGCTCTCAGGTTAGGTATATCGTTTTCCCGATTTCTACTGGAATTCCCTTATTATATCCATGAAGATAGATCTGAATATTTAAAAAACATCAAGGTTTGGATGGATATGGCAGATTTACACTATAACCAAAACAATGATCTGTATCAAAAATCAATGCTCCGGAATTTTATACAAAGTTATCTTATGTATTTATACGGAACCATTCAAGATCATTTTGGATTATTGCCTAAAAAGTATAGCAGAAAGCAAGAGCTGTATCATCAGTTTCTTTCTTTGCTTGATACGCATTGTCGAGAACAACGAGATGTTTCATTCTATGCAAAGCAGTTATGCATAACTACCAGATATTTATGGATGATTACCGATGAATTGGCATCCCATGAATCTCCTAAAGAGATTATAGATAAGCGTTTTATTCTAGAAATAAAGATATTATTGCAATCTACTGACTTATCCATTCAAGAGATTGCACAAGATATAAAATTTCCTGATCAATCTTATTTAGGTCGCTATTTTAAAAGACATACAGGTATTTCTCCAAGCGAGTATCGAAATAAAATGAAAATTCGACATATATCTGTTGTATAGTTGTTTGGTTTATCGACCGACTCTGTTGGTATTATAAAATTCTAAAAAGATAATATTTGTAGCTAATTTTACGATTTGTACTAAATGAGATGTATGGTTTTTCTTCTTTTATCAAAGAATTCTACCTTAGTAAATAATCTATAATCTAGATATTTATATAAATAAAGATAGTTGTTTTTGAGTATAAGAGATTTATTCTTACTTTTAAAGATGGGCTGAGTGAAATTTATTTGTGTTGACTCCATCCGTATTAATTACTATATCAACATTACCTTTGTTATAACGACTAATATAAAGAAATGCAAGAAGAAGTCTTAATAAAAGAGTTTCATGAAATAGGCATTAAAAAAAACTTTAAAAGCCAATATTTTTTAATCACTCCGAACGATACAGCTAATAAAATTTATATCGTTTTAGAAGGTGGACTTGTATTATTGCATATTCATCCGAAAACGGGGATAGAGAAAGCTATAAACTTTTTCACACCAACCTTTCATCCAATGGCTACAGTAGGTGATTCTTTTCATAAAGGAGAAACTTCAAAATTCTACCTTAAAACATTTACAAATACAACAGTACTTGAAATTGACAAAAATAATTTTGACTATCTACTTAAATCGTCCGAATATTCAGAATACCTATATAATTATGCAATAAAGTCTTTACTGGAAAAAAACGAAATTCGAGCTATGTCTGTTGTTTCAGATAGTCTAGAGATGCTTCAGTTTCTGCAACAAAAATACCCTCAAATACTCCAGTATGTACCATCTAAGTATATTGCTAATTTTCTTGGAATCACCCCTCAATGGCTTAGTAAGTTAAAGCATAAACTTTAAATGTGAAACTAGTTTCACATTTAGGAATTCAGGAAGTTGTAATTTTGATCCTTACATTATAAAGGATCAAATTATGACAAATTGGAGTACAGATAGAATTCCAAATTTAAATGGAAAAATTGCTGTTATAACTGGAGGCAATATAGGTTTAGGGTATCAAATATCTTTGGAGCTAGCAAAAAAAGGTGCTCAAATAGTTATTGCTTGTCGGGCAAAATCAAAAGGCTACAGTGCTGTCGAAAAGATAGAAGGTATTCTGAAAAAGAAAATTAACGCAGAAGTTATACCATTGGATTTGACCGATCTAGAATCAATCTACCAATTTGCCTCGGAGTTTGGTGAAAAGTATACTAAACTAGACTTATTAATCAATAATGCAGGTGTAGTAAACTTAAAGGATCGTGAGGAAACCAGAAGTGGTCTGGAAATGCACATGGCGACAAATCATTATGGGCATTTTGCGTTAACAGGGTTATTAATGCCATTTATTAAGAAGTCAGAAAAAGCTAGAGTTGTTACGATGTCTAGTGGTGCATATCGCTCCGGTATCATTGATTTTGATGATCTCAATTGGACTAAACGAAAATATGACAGACTCAAATCATATGGAGATAGCAAATTGGCAAATCTTCTGTTCGTAATGGAACTGAAAAGATATTTTCAGAAAAATAATATTAGAGCAATTTCAGTAGCTGCTCATCCGGGGTTATCAGCAACGGAGAGGCAACAATCAATAGGTATTGGGGGTAAACTCTCTAAATGGTTTGCTCAACCTGTTTCCATGGGTGCTTTGCCTTCATTATTAGCAGCCACTGATATCAACGTGAAAAGTGGAGAATATTATGGACCTAAATGGGCCATAAGAGGTTATCCAAAATTGGAGAAAGTAAAACCTATTGTCTCAGATGAAGATCTGGCAAAAAAGTTATGGGAGGTTTCCGAGAAAATAACTGGAATAAAATATTAATATGGCAGGCATTCAAAATACAGCAGTAATAATAGGAGCTACAGGTCTGGTTGGAACTGCTTTGGTTCAGAAACTACTTGCTGATGAAAGTTTCTCTGAGATAAAGTTGCTTGTACGAAAATCGACAAAAATCAACCATCCTAAAATTAAAGAGTATATCATTGATTTCAATAATACAAACGATTACGACAGGTATATTACTGGAGATGTCTTATTCTCATGCTTGGGCACAACTCTTTCGACTGCCGGCAGTAAAGAAAATCAGTATCTTGTAGATTATACTTATCAATATCAAGCAGCTAAAAGTGGTGCAGAAAATGGGGTTAAATGTTATATATTAGTTTCTTCTCCTTATGCAAAAATAGATTCTGGCAATTATTACAGAAAGATGAAAGCAGAGTTAGAAGACTCGATTTCAGTTCTAGATTTTGAGAAAATTGTTATTTTAAAACCAAACGTGTTAAGTGGAGAACGTAAAACACCGAGAGTAGGAGAATCTATTGCTGTTGCAATTATTCAAACGTTAGGTAGGCTTTTGCCTTTCTTAAAAAAATATCGTCCGATTTCCGGTAAAAATGTTGCTCAAGCAATGCTTAATTCCTTTTATTATAGCAAAAGGAACCCTTCTCGAATAAATATTTTCAAAAGGATTGATGTCGAAAATATTGGAAAACTATCAGAAAACTCAAATAACTCCTTCTTCACTATATATTGACTGTAATTATGCAGTTCTCCTCTTTCTTGAATAAAGATAGTAAGAGAAAGCCACCAAAATGAGGTGGCTTTTTTATATTAAAGCATCAAAAGACCTCCACTTACAGGAATATAAGTACCTGTTGTAAATTTTGCCATATCAGATAGAAGCACTAAAATAGCTCCAGCTATATCTTCAGGTTGAGCATTACGTCTAAGTGGTGTTTGCCCTGCCAGCATTTGTTTTATACTATCAGGGATCTGTTCGGTTGCATCAGTCTCTGTAAGTCCAGGTGCAACAATATTTACCCTGATACCATCGGGTCCAAGTTCTAAAGCTAAGGATTTGGCAAAAGCGTCTAGTGCTGATTTAGTTGTGCTATGTGCTATGAAACCAGGCATAGGTGTGCGTGAAAGAGTACTTGATACAATAATAATATCTCCATTCTTTTTTTGCTGCATCGATGGAATAGTTTCTTTACAACAATAAAATGCAGATTGAACTTCACTAAAAAGTTTTTTCTGGAAGTCTTCCCATTCATAGTCAACAAAGGGAACTACAGGAAAACCTGCTCCAGCATTCAATACAAGCATATCTATACTAGCAAATTGTTCAAGTGATTTAGAAAATAATTTTTTGACTTGTTCCGGATCTGATATATCAGCTTGTATTGCAATAGCTTTTCCTCCATTCTTAGATATCTCATTTACTACGCTATGTGCTTGACTTTCACTTCGCATATAATTAACTATAACGGCAGCTCCATTTGCTGCTAATAATTTTGCTGTAGCTGCACCAATACCACGACTTGCGCCTGTAATCAGGACTGTTTTTCCTTCTAATATTTTCATTTTTCTTTTAATTATTTAGATAATTCAATAATCTCAAAAAATCTTTGAGGAGATAACTAAAGCTAGTTTTTTTGTAGAAGTATTGCAAGCTTATATTCCTATAATGAATAATAAATTAGATCTTTTGAAAAAAAATTATGTCATGATATTATCGTATTGGTATAATTTGATTATAAAAAAGACTTCATAATAATTTCATATTGCTAGAAGGAATAACCTATTCTGGGGATGTAATTTAAAATAGGCGAAAAAGGACATTTTACAGGAGATAGAGGAAATCGAATATTTGCTGATTATATAGTTCTTTGTAAGAATATATTTTCAAAATAAAATTATCATCTACCGCCAGAAAATTAGTAATGAGTATAAGCGGCATATTCCTCATTGTATTCCTTACCCTGCACTTAGCGATCAATCTTACCTCATTAATATCCAGAGAAGCATACGAAACAGCTTGTCGGTTTATGGACGAAAATATCTTTATTCAAATCATGGTTCCCGTGTTGGCTCTTGGCTTTACAGTTCATATTATTATGGGTATTGTTCTTACCATCCAAAATAGGAAGGCAAGACCGATAGATTACACGATAAAGAGCAAAACGAAAATTTCGTGGGCCTCTAAAAATATGCTGGCACTCGGTCTTATTGTTCTCGGTTTATTAGTAATACACCTTAGTCACTTTTGGGCAAAAATGCAATTGCAACATATGCTGGGAAGCGAGGGAGAAAACCCGTATGACCTTGTGAAAACATTGTTTTCGAATGGTTGGTATGTGGCAATGTATATTGTTTGGATTGTTGCGTTGTGCTATCATATCACTCATGGATTCTGGAGTATGTTTCAGTCGATGGGTGTAACTAATCGCAAATGGATCCCTCGCTTACAGAAGATTGCAGTGATATATTCTCATACCATTATGGTAGGGTATATACTTATACCAGTCTATTTTTATCTGGGATTTGGAGATGTTTAATGTGAGAAATAAATAAATCAGTCAACGTGAATATACTTATTGTTGCTATCTTTTCATTTATTATCAATATATTCTTGGGGAAGTTTCGTGCACGGTTCAAGAAAATGACAGTTATGTGGTGGATAATGATCCATGCATCCATTCCGGTCATAATACCTTTACGGATATGGTTGAATACACCTAAAATAACGATTCCTCTTTTTATAGGGGTTGCTGTATTGGGACAAATAATCGGAAACAGATTTTTAGCGAAGAAAATCCACTAAAGCCAGAATCAATATGAGATTTTCCGTAATATTGACAGAAATTCTAAGCTTTTAATTATAAACAGATGAAATACATCTTAGAAACAAAACGACTCAAATTAAGGGAACTAGATCTAATTGATACTAAAGATTTTTATGATTTAAACTCCAATCCTAATGTAATAAAATATACTGGAGATGCAGCTTTCAATAGTATAAATGAAGCAAAGCAATTTCTTGAGAATTACCAAGATTACAAATTGAATGGTTACGGAAGATGGGCTGTCATAGTTAAAGAGACAAATCAATTCATAGGTTGGTGTGGCTTAAAACTTAATAGTCATGAAACAGATATTGGATTCCGTTTTTTTGAAGAAGAGTGGGATAAAGGATATGCAACAGAAAGTGCAATTGCCTGTCTAGACTATGGCTTTGAAGATCTAAAGATCCGACGTATAATCGGAAGAGCAATGAAAAATAATGTCCGGTCAATAAGAATTCTTGAAAAGATTGGACTTCAGTATGAAAGAGATATAGAATTCGATGGATGTGACGGGGTAGTATACAAAATTGAAAAATAATCAGCATCTAAATAAGTGCAGTCTGTTGGTAACAACGGATAGAAATCTATCTTTGTACTTCTATTTAAAATAAGAACATAATGAATAATCTAGTGGAAAATTTAAGTCAATTGTTTGCTGACTTTTCAAAAGATGCAAACACTCAGGTCGAAAATGGGAATAAAGCAGCCGGACAACGTGCAAGAAAAGTGTCTTTGGAAATAGAAAAAGCTTTGAAAGAATTCCGTAAAGTTTCTATCGAAGAGTCTAAGAAATAAGAAAAGGTGCTTAAAGCACCTTTTTCTATATGTATCACTTCTGTTTCTGTTTGTCAATCTTTTGTGCGAGTATATCCATATCCCTGCTGATTTTCCGATCAGTTATTTTGGCATATATTTGAGTGGTTCGAATATTTGTATGACCCAGCATCTTTGAAACGCTTTCTATAGGTACACCATTTGAGAGTGCAATTGAGGTAGCGAACGAGTGTCTGGCAACATGACAAGTGACTGTTTTGTTAATTCCACAGATTGTAGCTATTTCCTTGAGATATTCATTCATCTTTTGATTGGAAACAACAGGTAGACATTTGCCGTTTTTCTGTTTGCCTTGATACTTTTCCAGTATAGCTTTCGGGATATTTAATAAGCGGATATTTGAATTTACGTTTGTCTTCTGGCGTTTGGTCATTATCCATAAATTCCCGTCAAAGGCTTCCTTAATATCTTCATCTCTTAGATTGACTATGTCAATGTAACTGAGTCCGGTGTAACAGCTGAAAATAAAGATATCTCTGATCTGTCCCAATCTTCCGGTGATAAATTCTTTGTTATATATGGTAAGAATTTCTTCTTCTGTCAGTATTTCTCTGTCAACAGACTCAAAGTGTACTCTAAAACTTTGAAAGGGATCAGCCATTGTTTCTCCCATATTTTTTGCAAAATATACAATCTTACGAAGACGTTGCATAGTTTTCATTGATGAGTTGTTTTCACAATTGCACTCTTTTCGTAAGTATAGGTAAAAGTTTTCCAGTACAATAGGAGTTAAATCTCTCAGAGGCATATCAGATACATGGTATTTTTGTTTCAGAAAATCCTGCATCCGTTGCTTGACTAACTGGTAGCGTATGAATGTTGTGCGGGTCGTATTTATTCCAACCCGGTTTTCATATTGCTGGTTGTGTAAATCTATAAATTCGATTAAAGTTTTAGCACCTCTTTCCAAACCCAAGACCTGATTCCTTATTTTTTCGGGAATAACATAACCATATTCTTCCAGTTGTTTATCATGCGATTTACGGATAGCAACTTTTAGATTCTCCAGAGTGGAATTGATGTCCATAATTTCTTTGGAGCGTCCGATTGCTTTTCCTGCTTTCGAATCCCATACTAGGGGATTCACATCTACTTTGCTGTTGAACTGGACAGATTCTCCATTGACAGAGACTTTGACCATAACTGCGACTGTTCCGTCTTTTTGGGGTTGGTTCTTTCTTAAATAAAAAAGAGTTCTGAATGTCGATCTCATAATCTTCAATTTTTAATTACAAATTTTTGTTTTTTTGTTTTGAAGAATATCAGACAACTCTGCGACAAGGTGCAGAAAATGAGAGGTTTTCAATAGAAATAACTACTAAAAAGTATCGTGTTTTGAATAGTAGTTGTTTAGTAGTAAATTTTGACTTTTAGTAGTCTTCTTATTGCTTTCGATTGTCATTAGGTTTAGTATAAAGCAATAAAAAAAGTCTTCTAAAACATTAGTTTAGAAGACTTTTACTTTCCCTTGGCGTTGAACCGTCTTAAAGGTTCTGTTCGCCTAGTGATCCGAACAGGATTCGAACCTGTGACCCACAGCTTAGAAGGCTGTTGCTCTATCCAGCTGAGCTACCGGACCTCACCTTATTGCTCGAAAGCGAGTGCAAAGTTAAGATATTTTTGGTTATTCACAAGATTATAACATGAAAGTTTAACCATAAAATTCATAATAAAAACATAAACAATACAGAAACAGCACTTTATATTTAATTCAGTTCTTATAAAAATAAATTAATCATATTAAATACCTTTCTAATCTGTAGCTTTCTACAAAATAGAATATAGATGAGCTCCTTTTTTATTACATTTGCATTTGATATTCATATAAAATAATTGACATGCACCTTAATTAAACACAAAAAGTAGAATTACAAATCACTCAAGATTTATAAAAGGATAAGATGGGAATCTTGTCGCTACACAGCCCATACGACAATTGTCGTTTTCATTAGTCAATTAATCTCATAAAATAAGAAAAGAATATATGATCGATTCAATTATATCTACCGTAAAGAATCAAAAGGCTATACTAGTTGGTCTCATAACCCAACAACAAACAGAAGAGCAAGTCAAAGAATACCTTGACGAACTTGCATTCTTAGCAGATACTGCAGGAGCAGAACCGGTTAAGTATTTCACCCAAAAGCTAGAACACCCCAATCCTGTAACCTTCGTCGGAGCAGGAAAATTAAGTGAGATACGCCAATATATGGAGGACCAGGAAATAGGATTAGTAATATTCGATGATGAGTTATCTTCAAAACAAATCCGAAATATTGAAAAAGAACTGGAAGTAAAAATCTTAGATAGAACAAGCCTTATTCTAGACATATTTGCAATGCGAGCACAAACCGCTTATGCAAAAACTCAAGTAGAGCTTGCTCAATATCAATATCTACTACCTCGATTAACTCGGATGTGGACTCACTTAGATAGACAACGGGGAGGTGGAGCCATGATGCGTGGTGTCGGAGAAACCCAGCTCGAAACTGACCGCCGTATTGTCCTCGATAAAATAGCAGACCTCAAAGACCAACTTAAATCTATTGATAAACAAATGGTCGTTCAGCGTAAGAACAGAGGCAAAATGGTACGTGTAGCTCTCGTAGGATATACCAATGTTGGAAAATCAACGACAATGAATATGCTTAGCAAATCGGAAGTTTTTGCCGAGAATAAGCTCTTTGCAACACTCGACACTACTGTACGGAAAGTCATTATAGATAATCTTCCTTTTTTATTATCAGACACAGTAGGGTTTATACGAAAATTGCCTACTCATCTGGTTGAGTCTTTTAAATCAACATTAGATGAAGTACGTGAAGCTGATCTGCTTATTCATGTAGTAGATATCTCCCACCCAAACTTTGCAGAACAAATAGAGGTTGTTGAAAAAACTTTATTGGAAATAGATGGAGAAGAAAAGCCGACAATATTAGTCTTTAATAAAATTGATGCCTTTTCATATATCGAGAAAGATGAGTTTGATCTGACTCCGTCAACCAAAGAAAATCTATCTCTTGATGATCTGCGCAAAACATGGATGGCAAAAATGCAAAACAATTGTATATTTATCTCCGCCAAAAATAAAACGAATATAGATGAGCTAAAAGAAATGATCTATAATAAAGTAAAGGAGATTCATATCGCACGCTACCCTTACAACGATTTTTTATTTCAGAAATACGATGAAAATATTGAGGAATAAATAACACCCTCTAAATAAAAAATGCTATCCTTCGGCTGAAGGATAGCATTTTTTATTTAGACACAACTATATCACTTCTGAATTTGCACCATATTCAAACCTTATTCATAAACATAAAATAAACCAGATATGCAGGACATATTCAGAAAAGGAAAGACTTTTAATTTATCAGAAATAATAGATAGAATACTAACAGGTCGAGTCATCAGTAAACAAGTACTCAAGAATCCTCACACTTTTCTCTTTTGAAAAAGGACAAGGCTTAAGCGAGCATACAACACCTTTTGACGCGATGATTCAGATTCTTGATGGAGAAGCGAAAATAATAATAGGAGGAAAATCTAATATCGTAAAAACAGGAGAATCAATAATCATGCCTACCAATGTTACACACACCCTACAAGCGACTAAGGCTCTCAAGATGCTGCTTAAATGATCAAAGGTTGATTACAGTCTATAATAAAACATACAAATACATAGAAGAAGAGCCAAACTCAAAAAGTCTGACTCTTTTATATCATAAAGAAAATAATTTCTTATAGAGAATTTACATGATGAGCAAGCTTAGATTTCAAATTAGCTGCTTTATTCTTGTGAATAACATTCTTCTTTGCTAATTTATCTAACATTGATGCGATTGATGGATAAAGTTTTTTAGCTTCCTCTTTATCTGTAATTGCACGAAGCTTTTTAACAGAATTACGAGTAGTTTTAGCTACATACCTATTTCTCAAACGCTTTACATCAGCTTGTCTGATTCTTTTTATTGATGATTTATGATTTGCCATAATGACGACTAATCTTTATTTTTTTTATATTTTATTACTTGTAGCCCATAGGGGAGTCGAACCCCTCTTTCAAGAATGAAAATCTTGCGTCCTAACCGATAGACGAATGGGCCATCTTAGAGTTGCATTCTGCTTATTTTTCAGTTGCTTTGTCTCTCGATTGCGGATGCAAAGGTAAGTGTTATTTTGTTTCCTGCAAACATTCTTGGCATTTTTTTCAAAATATTTTCACCTATATTCGTTAATAAATTAGCTATCAACACTATAATTTTCGACTTTTTTTATCTTTTTTCTATGCTTTGATACGCTTTTCCCAAATAGCCTATTATATCGGAAGCTAAAAGACTGTAAACAGATTTTGATTTTGCAGCAAAATCACCAGCCGAACCATGTAGATAAACCCCCAAAACAGCAGATTCGAGAGGCGAATATTTCTGTGCAAGCAAAGAGGTTATTATTCCGGTCAGCACATCACCGCTCCCCGCCGTTGCCATTCCCGGATTTCCGGTCGAATTAAAAAACACTTTTTTCTCAGGTGTAATGGTAGCTGTATAGGCACCTTTAAGCACGACATAAACAGAATATGTCTCGGCAAACTCTCTTGCTTTTTGTAAACGCTCATAACCCGATAAACAGCGACATCCAATCAACCGGTCTAATTCTACAGGATGAGGCGTAAGAATACTTTCTTTCGGAATCAGCAACTTAAGAGACTCATCTTTCGCTATCAGATTCAAAGCGTCAGCATCTATCACCATAGGCTTAGATGATACAGTTAATAATGTCTTCAGCAAATCTCCGGTAACCTGACAAAGACCAATCCCGGGACCAATGCCAATTGTCATTTTATCCGAAATCCCCCCTACTCCACTCAACCACTCCTTTTCTTCTTCGGCAGAAACCATAGCCTCAGGAACAGCAGTCTGTAATATTTCAACACCGCAAGAAGGAATACGCATGGTCAACAAACCGACACCAGCTCTCAGACAAGCTCTCGCAGAAAGAACAGCTGCCCCTATTTTACCAAACGATCCGGCAAAAATCAATGCATGCCCAAATACTCCTTTATGAGCAAAGGTATTCCGTTTTTTTAGCATAGGCTCAATATCCCGGCGTTCTATATAGAAATAATCAGAGAACTGTTCATCTATACACTCGCTGCAAAGCCCAATATCAAGAACGGTCAAATGGGAACAATAATCAGCATTTTCAGGTAACAAAAGCGATAGCTTTGGAAACTGAAAACTAAAAACCCGGTCTGCTTTCACGATTCCATCGGGATTATTCATCGAATTATCTTCAACAAACAAACCTGATGGTATATCTATCGAATACAGTATACTACTCGAATTATTAATAACAGAAACTATCTGCAAATAGATATCCGACAAAGGACGATTCAATCCCGATCCGAAAATGCCATCTATCACAACAGAGCCTTTTCCTATTTGAGGAATATCCTTATCACTCCGTATCTCATTTACATAGAGTAAACGCTCGAGTCTCGCTTTATTAGCAGCACAATCTGCCGATAAAATACCATTGGGATTGACAAGATAAACATCCACAGAAAAATGCTTAGTCAACAGCATACGAGCCAAAGCCAATGCATCTCCACCATTATTTCCTGCCCCCGCAAATATGACAATATGGCTGTCTTCGTCCAACAAATGACATAAAGACTCGAAAAGAGCCAAACTGGCTCTTTCCATTAAATCTACAGATTGAATATCTTGTTTCTCAACCGTACAAGCATCTATAGCCTTTATCTGCTGAGCATCAAATAACTTCAACATAAGCAAAACTAATTTTACCCCAAGGAATCAGACCTGTTTATTGACTCCACAAACAGAACAACAACAGATTATCACTTTAAGATATGTCATTAATACTTTTGGTCATTTAATTTCATATGAATAAAGAAAATTTATTCCTTATGAAAGATTGTTCCACTAGCCTGCGCTTTAGGCATAATGAGCATGTCCTGAATATTCACATGATCGGGAGCAGTTACCGCAAAAGCAATAGCATCAGCAATATCTTCTGCTGCTAAAGGAGCAAAGCCCGAATAAACCTGATCGGCCCTATTCTTATCCCCTTTAAAACGAACGACCGAAAACTCGGTTTCAACAGCGCCTGGACATATCTGAGTCACCTTTATGCCATAAGGAAGCAGATCAAGGCGCATTCCTTTCGACAAAGCATCTACAGCATGTTTTGTGGCACAATAAACATTACCGTTCAGATAAGCCTCTTTTCCGGCAATAGACCCCAGATTGACAATGTGTCCCGAACGACGTTCAACCATTCGGGGTACTATAGTTCTGGTAACATACAGAAGCCCTTTTATGTTTGTATCTATCATTCTCTCCCAATCATCAACCACTCCGGTATGGATAGGATTCAGACCAACAGCCAGCCCTGCATTGTTTATAAGCACATCTACATCCTTCCAGCGTTCGGGCAAACTACCCAGATTATCTACCACATCCTCATACCTTCTGACATCAAAACACAATGCCCATATATCCACTCCATATTGGGTCTGTAATGATGTTTGAAGTTCATCCAATTCCCGTTGTCTGCGACCTGTTATAATCAGATTGTAACCTTCTTTTGCCAAACGTTCAGCAGCAGCTTTTCCGATTCCTGATGTCGCCCCTGTTATTAATGCAATCTTTTTCATATATAGTCTTCTTTTTACTCACTGATTATACAAGAGCTCTCCGTTTATTTATGCATTGAGCATAATAAAAATAAGCAATCCCTCCTGAATATATCATTAAATACTTTTTCTACATAAAACGAATATCTAAACGCAACAGTTCCAGCTAAAACAAGATATTGCAAAAACACAAAAAACAGCAAGTCGCAATAAACCAACGTTGCTGTTTGTAAAAAAACAGTATCTTTCCATTACGTCCTACTAAATTAGCTATTTAATAGATAATAATGACAGATTTCCCTGATATTTTAACATCTTATAAAACAAATGGAATTCCGAAAGGTATCGGCAACACACAATTAAGCCATATACCTCTGAATATATGCCACTTACCTTTAATCTAAATTAGGCTCTAAACCTTTTTATTATTTATTAAAAAGCTCTCGATAAGCATCCGGCAAAAGAGGCATTGCACCATGCTGGGTACATACATAAGCCGAAACCTCTACAGCCAGTTGATGTGCATCCACAATACGATCTCCGTTAAGATAAGATGATACAAAGGCTGCCGTAAACGAATCGCCTGCCCCGACAGT
The DNA here is from genome assembly GCF_036511535.1 of Indolivaga capnocytophagoides. GTDB lineage: Bacteria > Bacteroidota > Bacteroidia > Bacteroidales > Dysgonomonadaceae > Dysgonomonas_A > Dysgonomonas_A capnocytophagoides. The sequence continues at coordinate 1,585,715 of NZ_AP028867.1, forward strand.
ATCGGCAGCATGTACTTTTGGAGTATGCTGAAATGAGGTTTCCTTACGGGTAAAGACAAAACTACCTTCTACACCTTTAGTCAAAATAACGATATCTAACTTATACTGAACCAGTATCTCCTTACAGATATCTTGTTCGTTATGCCCTTTCCATCCATAAAGATCAGCCAAAACAACTACTTCTTCATCATTTATTTTGAGCATATTAGCCCATTCTAAAGATTCGTGTATTACCTCCTTAGTATAAAAATTCTGACGCAGGTTTATATCGAATATCTTAAGGCTTCCTTGCGGCATTGCCCCCAAAAACTGTTTGATAGATTTACGTGAAACCAGACTTCGCTGTGCCAACGACCCAAAACTTACAGCTTCGGTTATCCGGGCAAGTTCGCCCGTCTTTTCCGAGAAAGGGATATTATCCCAAGCTACATTCTTATGGATATTATATTCGGGAATCCCTCTTTTGTTGACTTTTACATCCACGGTTCCGGTTGGAAAGCCCGTTTTTTCAAGCAAGTACTTTAAACCTTTATCTTCAAGGCTCGTCAGAATATCCTGTCCTAATTCATCATCCCCGATAGCACTCACAGCATAGCCATCAAACCCAAATTGAGAAACATGATATGCAAAATTAGCAGGAGCACCGCCCAACACTTTCCTTTCGGGAAATATATCCCACAAAATCTCTCCTAACCCAACAATTATTTTATTCATAATTAATACTCTTAAAATCTAAGGCTTCTTTCACTGTATAAAAATAATAAATTAACCGTAAAAAAAACACTTTTTATCACAAAATAGCACTCCATCATGGCAATAACAAAAAAAAGCACGATTATCTAATTCGATAATCGTACCTATATATACTTAAAGAAAGGAAATCGTTATTGACTCACAAAAGTATTATATTGATCAACAGCATCGCTATATGCAGAACGGGCATTATTAAAGAAGCTTGATAAACGGGTCTCATCCTTTTCCCCACCCTTCAATATTTCGACTAGCTTTGCGGAAGTTTCGACAGACTGAGAACATTTACGATAGAAAGTTTCATATACTTCTTTATAATACAGATCTGACAATTTTTTAATATCTTTTCCTGATATATCTTTATTTTTATCAACAGACGCTTTAAGAGACTCCAGATCGGCACTCAATAATGTCAAATCCGACTGCTGGTCACCTATCTTCACTAAGACAGCCTTAAGAGCGATCAGGTCGGTTTTCATCGGAATTACAAACTCAGCAATCCGGCTGTCTTTCAACAATAACAACTCCGCCTTGTCTCCGGCTACCGCAGCTAACTGAGAGGCTGTTCTCCACGAATCATAGGCTCTTCCGATAACAGAAAGAACACTGTCTCTCAATGCCGGATATCTTGAAAAATCCGTATCCGATTGATATTCTTTATTCGAAAAATAGTTACTCAAAACCTCTGTAGCCTTCACCATACGGGCCATATCAGCATTAGCACTGTTCATTGCAGACACCAGCCCTGCCTTTTCATCAAAAGCCGGAGCCAATTTAGACGACTGCTCGTATTCCGCATTCTTTCTTTGATCCGGTACATACAACTTATAATTAACAAAAAAAGCCGGCTGGTTTGGATTTGACTTTAATCTTGTCACATTATCTTCAGCTGTAGATACAACACTCCGGTAACTGCTGATAGTCTGCACGGCATCGTTACTCAGGTCAATCACGCTATTACTCATCCTGATAATTTTTGATGCATTAATTTTAGCCGGAGATTTTTTTTGCTGCCCTTGTACAGTCAATGAAAGTGTACAAAAAGCCAATAATAAAAATTTAAAATGTTTCATTTGAGTGAATATATTTTACACGATTCTATACAAATATAAATAAAATACTAAAATTTCAGGTAAAAGTCTTTCAGCATTTCTTTGAATCCGGGTGTATAAACATGCCGTTCCAGCTCTATAGTCAACTCATTTTCAACAACCATAGATTCAATATTCGAAAATTCCATTAAAACACGTTTATACCGCGAAGCCATAGTAGGCCTTACATTAGTTATACGAACTGTAAACAATCCAGACTTCTGAGCCAGCCTAAGCAGTAAGTCTTTATCCTGATATGGAAAAATCAAAGCAAGCCTTCCACCGGTATCCAACAGAGATGCAGACAAACGAAATAAGTCATCAACAGGCAACGATTCGGTATGGCGAGCCATTGTTCGTTGTTTATCGGGCGATAGAAGAGAGCTTATAAAATACGGAGGGTTAGAAATGATTAAATCGTATTTCTTTGAAGTATTCTGCTCGTACTCCGCCAATGAAACCGAATTACACGATATATTCAAAAAGCCGGCTTGAGACACGTTCTCCTGCGCCTGTACAACCGCATCCTTATCAATATCTATCGCATCAATAGGCAATGAGTGATTGCTGCGCTGTGACAGCATCAGAGAGATAAGCCCTGTTCCTGTACCAATATCCAAAATAGAATTTACACCGGAAATGCTAGCCCAAGCACCCAGCAATACGCCATCCGTCCCTACTTTCATGGCACATTTATCCTGATAGACTGTAAAATGTTTAAACTTAAAATAAGAATTTGACATATATTTGTTTTCCAAAAATAGCACTAATGCCATGTCTCTGCATATGGCATAGTATTTGTAATAAAACAAAAGGCTAAAGTACTAATATAATATTGTACTTTTGTCGGTTGGAGAATAGATATAGCTATTTTTTCAACTTTCACAAAATGATCATAAGGTTTTGACGCCTAAAAAATATAACAGAATAAAATGTTTGACAGAAAAGAAAGAGACTTGTTTAACGATGGAAGTTCGGAACCGATAATCTCAATTGTGACAGACGAATTGGGTGATCTTGATTTTGATATTGACGAAAAATATCTAAAGGAAGAAATTCCGATTCTTGCATTACGCAATACAATTATATTTCCGGGTACGAACCTGCCGATAACTGTAGCACGAACCAAATCGCTTAAAGCTCTGAAAACTCTTCAGGGCAAAAAAGGTATTATAGGATTGGTATGCCAAAAAGATGCCAATACCGAAGATCCCGAACAAAACGATCTGTACGATATAGGAGTTTTAGGAGAAATCATCCGGGTAATAGAAATACCGAACGACCCCAACGTAACTGTTATTCTGCAAGGAAAGAAAAGGTTCAGATTGGATCAGATTACACAAACCGAACCATACCTTAAGGCACGATATACAGTAAAAGAACATACGGCTGCAACCGAAGATGACAAAGAATATGAGGTTCTTCTGGATTCGATCCGAGATTTAACCATTCATATGCTGAGAATGTATGGAGATCCGCCCAAAGAGTTGATCAACAAACTAAACGAAAGCGCAAAATCACCTCTTCTGGTAAATTACTGCTGTACAAATTTACCTGTACAGGGTAACGAAAAGCAAGAATTGCTGGCTATCGACGACGATAAAAACCGAGCTTACCGCCTGTTGATGATCCTCAACCGCGAAACTCAAATGCTGGAAATGAAAATGAATATCCAGATGAAGACCCGCGAAGAACTTAATCAACAGCAAAAAGAATATTTCTTACAACAACAGATACGTACCATACAAGACGAGCTTGGAGGCAACCCTCAGCAAGCGGATGTTGATGAGCTGAAAGAAAAAATCAGCAAAAAGAAATGGGACGCAAAAGTTGCTGAAGCCGTTGATAAAGAAATAAAAAAACTGGAGCGGCTGCATCCTCAATCGCCTGACTATTCTACACAGGTTACATACCTCCAAACCATTTTGGATTTGCCGTGGAATGAATATACGAAAGATAATTTCAATCTGAAACATGCTCAAAAAGTACTTGACCACGATCATTTTGGATTGGAAAAAGTAAAAGAACGTATCGTAGAACATCTGGCAGTGTTGAAGCTGAAAGGAGACCTTAAGTCACCGATCATTTGTTTGTACGGCCCTCCGGGAGTAGGAAAAACTTCTCTGGGAAAATCCATAGCGGAAGCATTAAACCGTAAGTACGTACGTGTATCGTTCGGAGGATTACATGACGAATCGGAAATACGAGGACACCGCCGGACATATATTGGAGCAATGCCCGGACGTATCATCCAAAATATACAAAAAGCCGGATCATCGAACCCCGTATTTGTTTTGGATGAAATAGATAAGATCGGAAACGATTTCCGTGGTGATCCTGCTTCGGCCTTGCTGGAAGTGCTGGATCCGGAACAAAATTCGACATTTCATGACAATTATCTGAATATAGATTATGACCTGTCAAAAGTCTTATTTATTGCAACAGCCAATAATATATCAAATATATCGCAGCCTCTACTCGACCGTATGGAGTTGATAGATATAAGTGGATACATCATTGAAGAAAAAATAGAAATAGCACGACGCCACCTGATACCTAAACAATTAGAAAATCATGGATTGGATAAGGACGCTATAGACATTCCGAAAAAGACAATAGAAAAAATTATCGAGAGCTATACTCGAGAATCGGGTGTAAGAGCTTTGGATAAGACACTGGCTCAGATCATGCGGAAAGTAGCACTGAAAGTGGCAACTAAAACCGAATTCAACAAAACTCTCGAAATAGCTGATCTTACCGATTATCTGGGAGCTGAGCGATTCTCTAAAGATGAGTATCAAGGAAATGAATATGCAGGAGTTGTAACCGGACTTGCATGGACTTCGGTAGGAGGAGAAATATTATTTATCGAAACATCCCTGAGCAAAGGCAAGGCTGGTAAGCTGACATTAACAGGAAATCTGGGCGATGTAATGAAAGAGTCGGCTATGCTGGCAATGGAATACATCCGTTCACACAACCAGCAGCTTGGTATAGACAGTGATGTTATAGACAACTGGAATGTACACGTGCATGTTCCCGAAGGTGCCATCCCTAAAGACGGACCATCGGCAGGTATTACAATGGTCACTTCGCTGGCTTCGGCATTTACCCAGCGCAAGGTAAAAGCAAATCTGGCTATGACCGGCGAAATAACCCTTCGGGGTAAGGTACTCCCCGTTGGAGGAATTCGTGAAAAAATACTTGCGGCAAAACGCGCAGGCATCAAAGAGATTATACTTTGCAAGGATAATAAAAAGGATATAGAAGAAATAAAAGAACTATATCTGAAAGGACTAAAATTCCATTATGTTTCAGACATAAGTGAAGTTCTCGAAGTGGCATTACTGAAAGAAAAAGTAAAACACCCGATTGATCTTCATGTAAAAGAAGAAAAAGAAGTGAAGTAAGGCCTCAAACCTTCTCATTCGCCTTGCAGACATAGCTGCAACAGATAGTTGTCACTTAAAAAGTATGATATAAAACGCTTTCTGTTATCTAAAATAAATGTAAATAATTCGAGGAGAGCAACCATACAGCGTTGCTCTTTTTCGATTATAAGTAACAAAAGATATTTAACAATGTACTTTTGAGAATAACAGACTGTTGTTGTTATACTTGCAAAGTCTCCAAATAGGCCTGAGACCTTAAAAACCTTTTTACTCTATAGTTTGTTTAACTCAGAAAACAATAAAGCTATGAAACGAATAACATTTTTGTTACTTACTGCAACATTAATTCTTGCAGGATGTAAAACACAGCAAAATCCTGAAAAAGCGGCTATACAAGAAGCCGAAGCCCGTTTGGCTTATGAAAATGCAGTACAAGCTATCGACAGTTTATCTTTTGTTTTACAAGCAGACCGGGTAACCTTTAAAAACGGCAGCTTTGTATACGTGGATACCAATACCAACTTTATCTCGGTAAAGAATGGACGAGGTACTATCCAATTAGCATTTAACGGACCTTATGCCGGCCCGAACGGAATAGGTGGTATTACAGTCGAAGGAAATGTCTCGAATGTAAAGAAAGATACTGATAAAAAAGGTAATATAACATTCAGCATGTCTATAATGGGAACCGGACTTTCAGCTCAGGTCTTTTTTAACATGCCCTATGGAACCAATAGCTGCACAGCCACCGTTACTCCGAATTTCAACAGCCAAAGGATTACATTCTCAGGTAAATTATATCTACCGGAAGAATCTTCTGTTTTCAAAGGCAGATCATTGTAAGCAACCGTTAAATCCTGATTTTAGCAAAATAGGACAACCTCCCTTATCGCGAAAGGTCATATATTTGTACATATCATTAAAAACAACTAAGATTATGGAACAAAATTTTTGCCAAAGTTGCGGAATGCCTTTAACGGAGGAGCATTTCAGCAAGAATCAGGATGGAACACAAAATACGACTTATTGCAGTTACTGTTATAAAGATGGAGAATTCACATCCGATGTAACAATGGATGAAATGATAAACCAATGTGTTCAGTATCTTGATGAATTTAATAAAGATTCGGAACAGAAATTTACTAAAGAAGAAGCCATTGCTCAAATGAAACAGTATTTTCCGAAATTGCAACGCTGGCAGCAATAACTGCCTGCCTCAATAGTATACAATGTCTCAAAGAGGTGCTCTTGACTTCTTTGAGACATTGTTTCTAAAATCAGAAACTTTAGTTACAAGCATATAAAACAACATTTATGGGGAATCATGTTTGCCAAAGTTGCGGAATGCCTTTATATAAGCCCGAAATGTTCGGGACTGACAGTAAGGGTGCAGCTATCGAGGATTATTGTCTTTATTGTTATCAAGACGGGCAGTTCACATCAGACGTCACGATGAACGAGATGATCAAACTTTGCAGCAAATATGTAGAATCACAAGGCGGGCTAAAAGAGGAATACATCAAAAACATGCAAATTCTTTATCCGACACTAAAACGGTGGGCACAGAAAGAAGATACGCAGGCTGAATATTATAAATCGGTAAATAAAGCTCTCGATTATATCAACAATCATCTGAACGAAACCATCACACTCGAAACATTAGCAGGTATCACCAATATATCACCGTATCATTTTCACCGCATATTTAAGGCTGTCATAGGAGAAAATATCTCTCAATACATTCAACGGTTACGGCTCGAGTATGTTGCACATCAGCTCCAAACATCATCAGAATCACTCGAAATATTAGCCGAAGCAACCGGATATCAAAGTACCCAGTCTCTATCTAAAGCATTCAAAAAGCGATTTGAAATTCCTCCCAGTATCTATAAACAAACACCTAACAAATGGACAATACAGCGAGCCGACCAATTATTCCCACGAATATGTAAAATATATCCGAAACACCTGATCTATCTGAATACAATAGAAAGTTCTATGACTTATCCTGACATATGGCGAAAACTTTATTCTTTCAGCATATTCAGCAAACTGTTATACGAAGGATCGGAGTCAATAGGAGCATGTTTTGATTTCGGATGCTTAGATAAAGAGCTGAATCCTGAATTTCGCCCCAGCCTGAGTATCGAATATCCGGTTCTTTCCAATAAGCATATTTCGTGTACAAGTACCGAAGACGGCATATATGCGGTATTCACCCATCATGGCGATTACACCAATCTACCGGACTTATACAAAAGCATCTGGTTTATATGGCTTCCTCAGAGCCGTTACTTATTCCGCAAGGGTATAATTTTCGAGAAATATCTTAACAATCCCGATAATACGGAAAAAGACAAACTATTAACAGAAGTATACATACCAATTTGCCCGAAAAAAGCCTAATGATAGGATTAGTTTTCTGTTTCTTTAGAATTTTTGCTACTTTCGCACTATCATTCGAATGATAGGTATAAAAGTTATGAGCGACAAAAATAATAATATCCTCTCGGTGGCAATGAACTATGCCTTACCTTTGGGGTTATTTTGGGTATTTAAGTACCTTTTTGCTATTGGAGGTAGTTATCACGACATTTTCAAGTATATATTCCAACTATTGAGTATTGGTACTCCTGTTGTATTTTATGTCCTGCTGTGCAGGTATCGCGATGTAGCGTTAGGCGGTAAAATATTATACGGACAATGTATCTTATTCTCTTTGCTGCTATTCATTTTTGCTTCAATTCCTGAGGCTGTTATAATGAGTCTTCATTTATTGATAATCAATCCTGAAATTGTAGCCGAACAAAACAGGCTGGTATTCGATTTAATGGACAAAATGAAAATGGTTAATATCAACAGCGCAGCTTACGATCAGACAAAATCATTTCTATCATCATACG